>PLIO01000182.1 GCA_003140075.1 Acidobacteriaceae bacterium
GTGCGGTCCATGCCGCTGGAAAAATAAATCAGCGATTTTTTCTGCTGCACGTACGCCAATTTTTCCGACACCGATCGCAACGCTTCCAGCCGCCGGTCGGTATTGAAGATGTTGTATTCCGTATCGTCGGCGGTAAAGGGCTGGCCGGTGTCCGGCGTTCCTTCGGTCGTTCCAGTGGTGCCTTCCTCGAAACCCTGGCCGCTGCCCGAACTGAATTGCTCCAACTGTTTTTTCAGCAGAGCGTGATCGGTCGTAAAGTCCTGATTCACCAGCAGTGAACTTCCCAGCGAAACAATCGACACTAAGTCCGCGGGCGCCATTTGGGTATCGACATAGTGTTCGGCTGACGTAACCGCGTGGTCGATTTCGTCGGGTTCCATCGCGGAGAGATCGAAAAATAAAACGATCAGGCGGCGATCTTTGAACTGCGCCGCCGTACCGGCAGTAGTTGGCACCGGATTCGCCGGCCCAGGCGCGGCTTCCGGCAGCGGTTTCGCCTGAGTCACATCGAGCGGCGGTGGCACGGCATCCACGTTCTCCACATCGAAAGAAACAACTTTCTGCGGCTTGTTGTCTTCGAGAATCGTGAAGTTCTCCGGCTTCAGTCCCTGCACGAAGTTTCCGTTCTTATCCCGCACCGTCACGTTCACCAATACCTGATCGGATTGCACGCGAATCAGATAGTCCGATTGCTGCTGCGAGGGCAAAGCGGTACACAGGAGCGCAAGTAAGAGCGGCATTGCCAGAACTCGATCGGCGAATTGGTTGGACCTGAAAGTCATGATGATCCTCTTCAGTGCTCCCCTGCGCACTCTCAGAAGCGAAAGCGCGCCGTCATCGTGAACTGCCGCATGGCTCCAGCCGCGGTGACTCGGCCAAAAGTAGGCGAGTTGAAATTCGTATCGATTGAAGAATCGTTCACCAGGTTGAAAATGTTCGTGGCCTGCGCCCGAAACTCCAGCGTGCGCGACTCCTTCATGGGAAAGATTTTCGTGAACGCCATGTCGAACACTTTGCTGCCGGGGCCGATAATGCTGTTGCGGCGGGCATCACCGTAGTTGCCGGTTGGCGGCGCAACGTATGCGACGGTGTTGAACCACTCCGCAATCGAGGGATGCGGCACGGTGATCGATTGGCCGGGAACCAGATCTGGTCTCAGTGTTCCGTTGGTTCCGGCGTTGACCTCATCGAAGGTTCCCAGCAGTCGCGGCGTAAACGGCAAGCCGGACGCAATCGTCCAATCGCCGCTCCATTGCCAGTCGCCAAGAATCGCACGCCACGGAGTGTTGCCGGTGAGCCAGCGCTTGTCGTGACCAAAGGGAAGCTCCAACAAATAGTCCGCAGTCCACTTGTGCGTCTGGTTGAAGCTGGAGAGGCCGCGCTCCGCGGACAAATCGAAAGGATTCTGCGCAAGGTTGGCCGCGCCTCCGCCGGTCGAGGGCCCACTCCCGGCAGCGCCGGTGCCGCCCGCGCCGAGTCCAGGTGTGCTCGCCACTGAGGTTGCGCCCGCGCCAATGGAAGAAGCATCGTCCAGCGATTTGGAAAATGTGTAGATTCCGCCGATCGAGAATCCCTTGGACAGACGCTTGCGCAGCCGCACCGATGCCGCATTGGCCTCCGAACCCGCCACCGAGTTTTCGTAGGTGAAGGCGTCCACTCCGGAAATGCGAATCCCGGTCGCGGTGCGGTTGGGCGCTTCGAGAATATCGAGATCCGTTCCCTTGGTTCCGGTGTAGTCAATATTCAATAGCACGGTGGGACGAATCTGCTGTTGAATATCCAGATTGCGAATCTGCACGTAGCCCAGCCGGTAATTCGGATTCACCGCATAATCGTTGGTGATGGTGCCGGGAGCCGGCGCGGGGAAACCGTTTTGCAGGGTCAGGTTCGGCGGAGCCGGAAAGAGCGCCTGAACATTCGTCGCGGTGGTGGAGAACGGCGGCTGATAGGCGAGTTGCTGCGCGATGCCCTGATACTGCGTGGTGTTGTAGTTGATGCCATATCCGCCGCGCACCACGGTTTTGGAAAATGGCTTCCAGGCAAAACCGATGCGCGGCGCGAAGTTGTTGCGATCAGGCCGCACCAGGCTGGCGGGCAGGCTGGCGCTGTTTGGCCCTCCCGGCTGAATCGGCGTCACCGGCGTTAGGCCCAGCGGAAGCGCGGGATTCAGAACGCCTGGGGTAAGCTCCAGGGTCGCAATGCGATTGTTCAATTCCGTGAGCGGCGAAACGTACTCGTAGCGCACGCCGAGATTAAGCGTCAGGTTGGCGCGCATCTTCCACTCGTCCTGCGCATACAAATCCCAGAAGTTACCGCGGAAATGATTGTTCTGCCCGAACTGTTCGGAAGTCTGCTGCGCGTATCCCAACAAGAAATCCGCAAAATCGTACCCGGTCCCAACCACCTGGTTTCCGCTGCTATCGAGCTGTGCGGTATTGAAACCAGTAAAGACGAACGAGCCGCGCGGATTGCTGTCGGTCTCCGTATTCACCTGCACACGCCGAAAATCTCCGCCCCAGCGCCAGGTGTGCTTGCCGTGATTCCAGATCACATTGTCAGAAAAGGTGTAGGTCTGGGGTCGCGTAAGCGCCGGAGTCGTATCTTGAAGGCTGGCGATGTCGGTGAAGGAAAGATTGGGCAGGCCCCAATCGAACGGATTCTGCGAGACTCCCTCGATTCCAAGCGCGCCGGTGATGTCGTTGCTGAAAGCGTAGAGATTCTGAGTGTGGGTGCGGCTGCGGTTGAAGTCCGCTTTAATAATGTTGGTGAGCTTGCCGATGCTGCGCGTGTAGGAAACCGGCACATCGAAGCTGCGAACCGTTGTGTTCCCGCCTACGCTCGGGAACGGATTGGTGAGGTTGGCACTCGATCCGTGGTAGTGGAAGCCAATCGACAAATTGTTGCGCGGAGCATTGCGGCCTCCGCCGCCCCGGCGGCCGCGTACGGGTGCTGCGCCAAAAGTGTGGTTCAAACGTATGTTCAGATCGTCGCTGTCGCTGTTGGCGGAAGTTACGAAGTGAAAGTTTTGATAGTTGCCGGGCAAGTTTGGCAGCGGAATGTATTGCAGCAGTCCCTGTGCCGCCGGGTTGATCTGAGGAATCGTGTTGCAGGTTGGATTGCAGGGAAACGGGGCGTTGGTTGTGGGATTGAAAATCTGTACCTGTTGCCCGGCTGCTGCCCCCGAAGTGTAGGTGACTCCAGTAAAGTTTCCCTGCCGTTCCTGCGCCGTCGGCACGGTGGAAAACTGATCGAAAGGATTTTCGCCGCGTTTGCCGTTGTAGTTGATGAAATAAAAAGTCTTGGTCCCGCCGTGATAGATATGCGGAATATTCAGCGGCCCGCCTACGGAACCGCCGAAGCTATTCTGCAAGTACGCCGCTTTCCCCGCGGGCTCGCCGGTGAGTGCGAACGGCGACGCATTCAGCGCCGAATCGCCTACGCCGTAATAGAGCGATCCATGCGGACGATTGATGTCAAACCCCCGCCGGCCGAACCCTCCGCCACCCAAGCCCCCACCGCCGAAACCACTCCCACCACCACCGAATCCGCCACCGCCGCCGAAACCTCCGCCCTGCTGGCGGGCGTCGCTGAAGCGCTGCTGCATTTCGTCGGCGCTCATCGCATTGAACGAATTGGAAGTGTTACCCGAAACTGCCACGGATTCCGTCGCGCTGTCGGGCGCAATCCCGGGGACCGGCATCCCAGAAGGAACAACATCGCTAAGGGAACCACTGGCCGCATCCTGCCCCGCTCCGCTTTGAAATACGGAAACGCCCTGAAAGCCTCGCCCGCCCGCATTCGCCCGCCGTTGCTCGTTCCCAACCTCGCGTGCCCGCGATAGCAGAACCAGTTCAAAGTTCGCCTGCGCGTCCGGATGGGTTGAGTCCAACACCACTTCCTGCGAGCTTCCTGCAAACGCCGCCATCTGCACCTTCACGCTATAGCGGCCATCGGCGGGAATTCGCAACGAGTAACTGCCGTCCACATCTGTCGAGGTATTAACTTGTGCCTTGGTATCGGCGTTGACGGCGGAAACCGCAGCGCCGGGAATCGGCGTGTTTCCTGACTTCACGATGCCGTGAAGCGCTCGCGCTCGGGCCGTCGGGGTGGGAGCCTGCCCAACTGCCTGTGCCGGCGACAGTCGTGCCTGAAACACGACGACATAGAACAAGAAGACAAACGGCAAGAAGGAATCCGGGCGCGGCCTCGCCTTGGTCGCCCGAAAGTCCAGGAAAAGAAGATCGAAACTCCTCATAGCATCGTGCAGACGGTCGCCACTGTCCTGATCGGATCATAACTGCCGCATCCCGGCCCTGAACTGTAAAATTTTGTCGCTTTGGCTCTAACTCCCGAATCGAAGCCATGCTTCGTAAAGTTATGCAAAGATTGTGCAAACTCTGGTTTCTGACGCAACTTAAGGTTCATAATTCCGTTCATAGGTGTAGACAGATGCTTCCAACCAAGAAGGAGACTTCCATGCTCAAGCAATGCCTGCTCGTTCTCGTCGCGGCCGGCCTCATCTCGATCGCCGCGCCGTTCGCGGCGGCACAAGATAACCCGCCCAACGATCAACAATCCCCGCCCGCGCAGGAGAATGGGATGCGCCACCACGGCCCGCCCGATCCCGCCGAGCGCACCGCGGAACTGACCAAACATCTCAAGCTCACCTCCGACCAGCAACCGAAAGTACTGGCTGCGCTTCAATCCGAACGCTCGCAGATGGAGAGCGTGCACCAGGATTCTTCACTCTCCCAGCAGGACCGCCGCGCCAAGATGATGGATATCCGCAACACCACCAACACGCAGATTCGCGGGCTGCTCGACTCTACCCAACAGAAGAAATGGGACGAGATGCAGGCCAGGCGTGAAGAGAGAATGGGAAACCGTCACCAAGGGCCGCCGCCTGACTCAGGCAGCCAGCCCGCCCCGCCGCCCAGTAATTAGATATCCGGGTGGCTGAAGTTTTCTCGCGGGGGTAGTCGATATGGGGAGTGGCGCAGTCTGAATTGCGCCACTCCCGGTTGTTTGGATGAGCAATTCTCCGGTCCGGGCGGGCGAAGATCTGCCGACGCTATTTCGCCGAATCGGCCGATTCCTTCAGCGATGCCGCCAACTGCTCCACCAGCTTTGTGTTGTTCTCGATCGCCCTGTGCAGAATTTCTGCTTGTTGTTTGGCAGTGGGCCAATCCTGCTTCTCCACGGCTTCGGTTAACCCGGGCAACTCCAGATGAGCGTAGGTGAAACGCGCGCCGTAGAGCATGTGCTTGAACCACGGACGGCCGGGAATGCCGTCAGGGTTGAGCCAGTTGCGTTCGACCTGCATGGCGCCGTGATTAATGGTTGCAGCGAGTTTGGAATCGATTGCGCCGGAAGCCAACGCGCGGCTGGCAGCGTCATCCAGGCGCTTGCCAGCGGCTTCGAGGTCATCGATAGCGTTGAGGACGGGCTTCAGATCCAGTGGTGATAACTGCCGGGCTTCGCCCGGCTGGACAGCCCCTTCGACTCCGCTCAGGGCAGGCTTGGGCGGCTGTCCCCACATGGATTTATTTTTTTCGAGTTCATTTACGAATTGGCGAATGTTGTTGGCGTAGCTGGCAAAATCGAAGGGGAGCAGGTCGGCGTTGGCCAGGCGCAAGGCGAGCACGCCCCACAACTGCGACATCAGAGTGTGATAACGGTAGCCAGGATCGCCGAAGTGGTTCATCCAGAAAAAATCGTCGTAGGCCGAGTGATACACGCCGTAAGGCCCGTCAAACTGCAGGCCGAGCACGGGCATGCCTACGAAGTTAAGGAACACGGTATGGTCGGAGCCACTGCCGATGCGGGTGTCGGCGAGATTTGAGCCGGTGACTTCTTCCGATTGTTTGGCTTCGCGGCGCTCGCGCGTGGACGATTCCTTCCACGCTTCGTACAGAGTCTTCCCCGCGGGATCCTGCAGCGTGCGACTGGTCTCCACCAGCATGGGCGCGAGCGACGCCACGGCTTGGCCGTGAAAGTTTGGGCCAGAGGTGGAGGAATCGACGTTGATGTAGGCGACAGCTTTGCTGCGCAGTTCGTCGGCGAACTGCTCGCCCCACTCAGTGGAGCCGGTGAGGCCGACCTCTTCCCCGTCCCAACTGCAGACCACGATCGTGCGCCGCGGACGGACTCCTTGCTTGGCGAGCTTTCCGAGTGCGCGGGTCAGTTCCATCATTGAGGCGGTGCCGCTGCTCGGGTCGACTCCGCCGAAAACCCAGGCATCGCGGTGATTGCCGAGGACGATCCATTCGTCGGGCAATTCCGCGCCGCGAATGCGGCCTTCGACCACGTAATAGGGCTGTGTGGAGTTATCCATCTCGATCTTCACGTGCACGCGCACGCGCTTGCCTCCGAGGTGATATTTGAAGGGCAGTCCGCCCTGCCAGTCGTCGGGAGCAACGGGGCCGTCCATCTGGGCGAGCAGCGGCTTGGCGTCATGCCAGGAGAGCGGCAGCGCCATGATCTTTGGAATCGAGACAGCCTCCTCGACGGGAATACGCCTGGCTCCGGGAACGGAAGCCCAGCCGGGAGTGAGCGGATCGCCGGGCACCATGAAGTCGTAAGTAATGGCGCCACGCTGAATGTGATACTCCGGACCCCACGGGCCATTGGGGACGACACTGCCTTTCTTGAATCCGTCTTCAGCGGGATCGCTATAGATGAGAATCGCCGCCGCGCCTTCGCGCTCGGCCGTGAGCGCTTTGAAACCGCGGTAGCTGTAAGGATTCGAATAACGCACCAGCACGACTCTCCCCTTGACGTCGATGCCTTGTTTGCGGAGCAGGTCGTAGTCCTCGGGATTGCCGCTGTGGGCGTAGACGAGCGGGGCGGTCACTTCACCGGACGCGGACATGCCGCTCCATGCCGAACTGATGCTTTTGTTCTTCAAGTCCGGATCGCCGGGGACAGGCATTTCGCGCAGGCCAGCGCGATAGTGTACCGGCGCAACCATTTCGAGTGATGTGAATTTTGGATTGGAACCGTAGACGTCGTAACGGCGGATGACAACGTCCTCGAGGCCTTCGTTACGCCACTCGTCGGCAATGTAGCGAGCCAGTTCGTTGTTGCGCACGGAGCCGGCCACGTGCGGCTCGGCGGTGAAAATGTGATGCTGGCGACGCTCTTCCTCGGGGGAAGGTATGGCTTTGAATCTGCCTTCGATCTCAGTTTCGTGCGCGGCAGAGGAGGGAGTGAAGCCCAGGATGGAAGTCTGGGCGTAAAGCGGCGAGTGAAGCGCAAGCACGTCGAAACAGAGAAAGCTTAGAACAAAACAAATACGCCGGACGAAGCACATGATCGGCATCTCCTGGCACGACGAGTGAATAAGGAAGCGAGCCAAACGCGCGAGCTGTTCGCCCGCAAAGTACGCGGGCGATTAGCGCGGCTCGCCCAGATCCTTCGCTGCGCAAAAAGCGCTTGCTCAGGATGACAATCGAACTAAAGCCACCGTGAATGTTACTTCGCTTTGTAGATCTCCGTTAGCAAGTCCGGCTTCGATTCATCGCGTACCAGGTGAGGGTAGCGCTCGCCGCCGTGGTAATCGAGTTTGTAAGTCTTGTAGTAGTCCGTGTTCTCGACGAGAAGTTCGAGGGGCGCGGTGCCGGCCTTGCCGGCTTTGAGCGCGTCGCGCAAAACGTCGGGCGAGTATTGACGGCCGTTCACCGCGACCAGCTTCATGCCGGGGCCGATCCCGGCCAGCGCCGCAGGCATGCCTTCGATGGTATCGGTGATAGTGCCGTCTTCGCGCAGTTCGATCCCGATCGAATAAGCCACGTCGATGAAGTGAAAGTTGCTCTCGCCGCCACGTTGCATTTCGGAGGGGAATTCGTCGTAGACCAGTTTCCACCCGCTGCCTTCGACTCCGCCCAGCGGCGCTCCGGGACCGTGATTGGTCAGGCGCTCGGTCCAGAAGCCGCGCCAGTCGTAGGCAACGACCTGGTTCAGCGCGGCAACCACGTCATCGAACGTGTAAGTCTTTACCATCGGCCCGGTGCTCGGGGCGCCGTGGAAGAGTTGGCAGAAATCGTCGATGGTCTTTGCGCCCTTGCTTTGCTGGCGGATGATGACGTCGGCCCACAACCAGTTCAGCGTATCTTCGTCATAGAAGTCGACGCTGCGCCGCCAGGATTGCCAGGCATGCGGCGCGAAATAAAGCTCCGGGGCGGCGTCGGCTGTATCCTGCAGGTTGCGCCAGGTGCGGCCCGGTACGTGATCCATGGCGGCGGCGGTTAACGCCAAATCGTCGCGCGCCTGGTCTGGAGTAAGCAATCCACTGCGGGCGGTCAGCACCGTACCCAGGTAATTCGTGAGGCCCTCGTAAACCCACAGCAGGTCGTCCTGCATGGGTTGTTGATAGTCCGGAGTGGCCAAGTCCGCGGGACGGCGATATTTACCGTTCCACGAATGCACGTATTCATGGGGGAGCAGGCTGGCTTCCGCTTTGCGCGCAGTTTCGTCGACGAGTCCACGCTCGTCGACGCGGCTGTCGTCGGATTCGTGGTGCTCGAGGCCGAAGTGCGCCACGTGGTCACTCAGGCTGTACAGAAAGTGGTAATCGCGATAGTGATGCGCGCCGAAAAGCTTGTTCGCCTGTTCGACCAGATTCTTGTAGTGATCCCAAACCTCCTGCGGAGGCGCAAGCGCGGCGGCGCTGTCGGCGGCCACGTCCATCTCGACGAGCGGATCGTCAGATAACTTGACGACTTTGAGAAATTCGCCGGCAATGACGGGCGAGTCGACGAACGTCGTGAGAGAAGCCGGCTGAAATGTGATCTGTGTCTGACCGTTGACGTCGGCGGTTGATGCAATGGGCAGCGGCGTTCCATACTTCCAATTTGCGGGAAGTTTCAGCGTGGCGACGTAGACGAGGTCGTCGGACTTCCAGCCCTTGGGGTAAAGCAGGAGCTGATTCCAGCTGATGACCGCCATCTTGTCGGTCGCCGACGAACCTGCGGAGAAGCCGCCTTCGAAGGTCGCGGGCGAAAGGAAATCCAGTTCGGCGTTTACTTCAGTCTCGCCGGCCGGAACCTCAACGTGGATGGTGAAGCCGTCGAGCAGATCGCGCCGCCATTTCAGCGTTTTACCGCCGGCCGTGAATTTGAGTCCAGCCAGGTCAATCACGGGCCCGTCGGGAGCATGCTCGCCGGGAATCCATTTCGGGTAATAGAGCGTGAGGTCTCCGGCACTGGCCGGAATTTTGAGCTTAGCGTGGAAGATCTTGCGCGGAGCCGCGGTCGCGTCCACGAAGATGGTGACGGTGGGGGGCGTAGCCGACCAGCTGAAAAGTGAAAAGAAAAGAATGAAGAACAAAAGACAGATTTCTCCCAAGATTCTTGAGAGTTTCATTTTTAGGGCTCCCTGGGTTCGACAATCGAATTCCACATCGCCTGGCAGAATTTTAGACTATAGCAGCCTGCGAGAGCCGCGGTACAGGGGCGCACCAGCGCTGCTATCATCTTGACGATGTCGCGACGCGGCAAGTTCATCACCTTCGAAGGACTCGACGGAACCGGCAAGAGCACGCAAATGCGCAAGCTGGCGGCCGCGCTACGCGCAGCTGGACATAAGGTGGTGGAAACGCGCGAACCGGGAGGGACAGCAACGGGCGAGAAGATTCGGCGAGTGTTGCTCGATTCAAAGACCGAGGGTCTGGCACCGTTGGCGGAAATGGCTTTGATGTTCGCCTCGCGGGCGCAGCACATTGCCGAGGTGATCCAGCCAGCGCTAGATCACGGACAGATTGTGCTTTGTGATCGCTTCACCGACTCCACGGAAGCCTACCAGGGCAGCGGGCGCAAGCTGGGCAGTGAGGCAGTGCTGAAGTTGCATCGGATTCTTTGCGGAGATTTGCAGCCTGATTTGACGATCTTGCTCGATAACGATTTGAGAAAGAGCATTGGGCGCGCGCGCAGGAGGAATCATAAAGCAGTGAGGCGCTCTGAGAGCTTAGGGGAACACGGAGATGAGAATCGGTTCGAGCAGCAGAATCGGGCTTTTTTTGCGCGGGTGCGTGACGGGTATGGGGCCATTGCGAAGCGGGAGCCGGGGCGGGTTGTGGTTGTGGATGCGAGCGGAGAGAAGGGGGAGACGCAGCGCAGGGTTATTGAGGCTGTGCAAAAAAAGCTGAAATTGGGCACGAGGATAAATGATTAGCAAACGAGCTAAACGTTTTAGCAGTCTCGCATGAGCTGTATCGGACGTTTGCTGACTGGTATGCGATGATTCGAAAAGAATTCGCGTCGCGATATGGCAATCACCGCACGAACCCTTCGTGCAGTCCTCAGCGATTCCCACCCTTGCAAAAAACGCAAGGGTGGGGCAACCTCAGTGTTGGTACTACCAGCCTGGATACATCTCGGTTCGATGTCATGAATATGAGAGAACGCCAAATTCGCATAAACAAAAATCATCAGTTGCGGCCGGCTACGCTGCGGAAGTGTCTAGCCAAGGCCCAGCGAATCGTGCGCAAGCACGTTACTCCAGCTGTCTCTCTGGCTGACGAGTTGATCGCTGAGCGCCGCGAGGAAGCGCGGCGGGAATCCGATCCAAGCTGATGCCTTTCTCTGACTTTCACGGCAATGCCGAGACCGTCCATCGCCTGCGCGACATGCTGGCGCGGGAGCGCTTTCCGCATGCGGTAGTACTCTCCGGCGCGCGGGGGTCGGGCAAGTACACGCTGGCGCTGATGCTGGCGCAGGCCTTGAATTGCCTGGCACCGACGGAGACGGATGGTCTGCCGGATTTTTGCGGGCAATGCGCGAATTGCCGGCGCATCGCACTGGCTGCCGATCTCGAGGCGCGCTTTGCCGAAGCGGTGGAGGCGCGCGAAGGGCTGCGCGAGGCCGACAAGAAAGATACGCGGCTGTTCGTGCAGACGCATCCAGATGTGCTGATCATCCCTCCCGATCCTCCGCAGATGATGATCAAAGTGGACCAGGTGCGGCGGGTGATCGAGACCATTTATTACCGTCCGTCGGAAGCGCGGGAACGGGTTTATATCTTCACCGACTCGGCCTTCATGAAAGAGGCGGCAAATTCTCTGCTCAAGGTTCTCGAGGAGCCGCCGGAGTTCGCGACGATTTTTCTGCTCTCGGAGAATCCGGGCGAGCTGCTGCCCACGATCCGGTCGCGATCGATGGTCTTTCCCCTCGGAGCTGTGCCGGTGGACGAAGTGGAGCGCTACCTGGCCGAGCAGCGTCCGGAGTGGAAGCCGCCGCAGCGAGCGCTGGTCGCAAGGCTAAGCGAAGGGGCGCTGGGCCGGGCTCGCAGCTTCGATGTGGAGGCCTATGTAGCGGCCCGCGCCGATGCGCTGGCTTTACTCAGCTCGGCTTTAATCGGTGGCGAACACACTGCGCTTTTCAAGATCACCGAATCCTATCGCCCCGGAGCCGAGGGACGCGAGAAGACGGAACAGCTTCTCCGCACGCTGTACTCGCTGCTGCGCGACCTGATGTTTCTGGGGTCGGGCGCGCCGGAACTGGTGCAGAACACTGACATTCAGAGTCAGCTCACGAAACTGGCCGAGGGTGCCGATTTCGACTGGATCGCCGCAGCCTCGGACCGGCTAGCTGAGGTGGAACGTGGGATGCGCCGCAACCTGCTGCGGTCGTTGTCGCTCGATGGCTTGAGCCTGGCTCTGGAGAAAGGCTGATCGACCTCGGCCAACGCCACAACGACGTCCGTGTCTTCGGTCCAGATCAAAAAAAAGCAGATCGCTTCGGTTATCCGGACGGAAAAATCGTCGAGCTTCGCTCGACGGACAGCCGAGGGGCGGCTGTCCCCACATAGGCCACCCTAATCGCAGTGTTTTCATGCGATTACCGAGATTACTCCGGTGGTTCTACGCCCTTAAGATAGATTGCCGCTGCCTCCCTGGGAACCTATAATCGTCTTACTCTGGTTTAAGAATTCTCCGTCAGGTTCCGGGTAACGACCCGCGAGGGTGGAGTCTGTCTTTTGTCTTTGCCAAGGTGGATGAAGAACCCGGTTATGCGAAGGCGCCTGCAAATCGCCCTGATGGCCAGCACCCTAGCCGCGACCTCTCTTTCTCTTACGCCCCAACTCTGTGCCGCGGAAGACGGCAACAAACCTTCCGAAAAGATCACGGCAACCGACGAACATGGGCGCACGATTTATGTAAATGACTCTGAGGAAAAGGCTCCGGCTCGCCACAGCCCGGAGGCCGAAGCACCGCGGCGCACGCTGAGGTACTGGAGTTCGAAGGAGAATCGCTGGAAGCCGGTGCCTCCGCCGAACGCCGCGTCCATGCGGGCGGCACGGTCGGCGGCAGCGGAGGTCAGCCAGTTCATGGGGCGGGAAAGCAGCCAGTCGGCAACCGCGGAGATTGTGGCGGCAAACTTCCGCGGCGCAACGGCGACGCCGGGAGATATTGACAGCGCCATCGAGCAGGCGGCGGCGCGGCATAATGTGGACCCGAACCTGGTGCGCGCGGTGGTGAAGGTGGAATCAAACTTCAACCCCAATGCGGTGTCGCGGAAAGGCGCGATGGGGCTGATGCAGTTGATGCCCTCGACGGCGCGGCAGCTGAACGTGAAGAATCCGTTCGATCCGGAACAGAATGTAGACGCGGGTGTGCGGCATTTGAAGCAGCTTTTGGAGAGCTACGGTGGCGACATCAAATTGACCCTGGCTGCCTATAATGCAGGGGCGAGAGCGGTAGCGCGAAGTTCAGGCGTGCCGCACTACACCGAAACGCAAAACTACGTCCGGCGGATCACCAACCTGTACTACGGGGGATCCGATTTTAACCCCGGCGTTGCGAGCGATCCAGTTCGAATGCAACGGGATGCGCGCGGCGTACTCTACATCAGCAACACAGACTAGGTTTGCGGCATCTGTTTATTTATCTCTCTTTGATTTCTGATTTCTGATTTCTAATTTTCTCTCCAGGCACCCAGGGCATCGGTTCAACGAACGGTTCACACGGGCAGGAACAAAGGCACGGGCGGTCATTTTGAAGAGTCCATCGCACCAGCGTAGTCTCTGGGGGGCGTTGTTGATGCTCGCTGGGTTCGCCGCGCTCACCGCTCCGGCGGCGCTGGCTCGTGCGCGGCATACCGACGCCTGGGCGCGGGACCATTTTGCCACCGCCGAGCGCATGCGCGAAGCGCTGAACGGACGTCCACCGGCCGAGCGGACCCGCCGCGACTACCAGCGGGTTTTAAACGCCTACCGCTCTGTTTATCTGGGCGCTCCCGCCGCGACCAAAGCGGACCCCAGCGTGGTTGCCGTGGCGGAGACGCTGGTGGAAATGGGGCGGCGTTTCGGCGACGATAAAATCCTGCACGAGGCCATCGATCAATACAAGTTCCTCCGCCGCGAGTATCCCGGCAGCAAGTACCGCTTCGACGGGCTTTTTACCATCGGCGAGATTTACAAGGACGACCTCAACGATGCGGAAGCGGCGCGCGCCGCGTTTCAGGAGTTTCTGCACCGCTATCCCAACAATCGCCTGGCCGACGATGCGCGGCACGCCATCGTCGAGTTGGGCCATGAAGTGGCCGTCGAAAAGGTAGCGGAAGCACAAAAAACCATCGAGAAGAAACAGGTACAAAAGGACGGCGGGAGCAACATCGCGACGAAGGACGCTGGAGAAGCCGCGGACAATCATTCCTCGCGCGCATCCGGGAAAGAGCAGGATTCGGAGCAGGGCTCCGGGCGGTGGGCGCGCGTGACCGGCATCCGGCACTGGTCGACTCCGGATTACACGCGCGTCGCCATTGATGTAGAAAGCGACGTGAAGTTTTCGTCGCAGCGGATCGACAGTCCGGCGCGCATCTTCTTCGATCTGCGGGATACCAAGCTGGCGTCCACGCTGGTCGGCAAGAGTTTCGACGTGGACGACGGATTTCTGAAGAAGGTTCGCGTGGCGCAGTTTGCGCCGGGCCGCACGCGGGTGGTGCTGGAAGTAGATAACCTCTCGGACTACGATGCCTTTCTGTTGCCCAACCCCTACCGGCTGATCATCGATATTCACGGGAAGAAAGGGCGGGCGAAGCAACTCAAAGGCACAGGTGAAACCACGGTGGCGGAGGCCGACGGGGCTGCGCCGAATGTTCCTGCTGCAGATAGCAACTCGAATTCATCCGACCGGAAAACTACCGTTTTGGTGCAGGCCGGCAAGGCTCCGGCGATCAATGCGGAAGCCAGCGATGACACGAAGGCGGCTGTGCTGGAACCCTCTGCTGCGCGGAAGAAACCGCAAACGTTGGTGGTGAAGAAAATAGTGGAAGCCGACGATGACGATGAAGCCGCCAGGGGCTCGTCGGCCGAAGCGGCGAAGAGGAATGTTCAGAGTGTGAAGAGAGATGCGCGGCCGGCGCGGAACATCGTCGCGGATAAGAAACTGGTGGACGGCGATCTTGACGGCGACTCGGACGCTTTAGATTCCAATATCTCTGAAGCGGGCAGTTCTCCGGCAGACTCCAAGCACAGGCCTAGCTCGCGCCTGGTAGCTTCGGCTAAGCCAGACGGCGCCTCCGATGTTTCTGCTCTTGGTATTCGTGAGGCGAAGCCCACGGCGAGCGGCGACCGGTCTTTGATTCGAGCCTTGGGGCTGAAAATCGGGAAGATCGTGATCGATCCCGGGCACGGAGGCCACGATACGGGCACGATCGGTCCCAATGGCCTGGAAGAAAAGGATCTTGTGCTCGAAGTGGGCCGGCGTTTGGGCAAACTGCTGGAGACGCGACTGGGCGCGGAAGTGGTTTATACGCGTAAGGACGACACGTTCATCCCGCTGGAAACTCGCACGGCCATCGCGAACCAGGCGCGCGCCGATTTGTTTGTTTCCATCCACGCCAACTCGAGCCACGATGCCGCGGCGCGGGGAGTTGAGACTTACTACCTGAATTTCACCTCTTCGCCGGAAGCGCTGGAGGTAGCGGCGCGGGAAAATGCGGTTTCCGAGAAGTCGATCTATGAACTGCAGGACCTGGTGAAAAAGATCGCGTTGAAAGAAAAGATCGAAGAGTCGCGCGAGTTTGCCGGAGACGTGCAGGAGTCGTTGCATAGCGGCCTCGCGGTGAAGAGCCCGGCGATTCGCGACCGGGGCGTGAAGAAGGCTCCGTTTATCGTGCTGATCGGCGCGAATATGCCCTCGATTCTTGCCGAGATTTCCTTTGTCAGCAATCCCACCGACGAACATCGGCTCGCCACCAGCGAATATCGCCAGCGCATCGCCGAGTCACTCTATCGCGGCATCGCGAAGTACGTGAACGGGCTGAGCGGGGTGAAGGTGGCGAGCAAAATGGATAAGGGCGCGGGGCAGTAGGGGGCTCTTGCAAGCCCGCGAATCCCATTCAGGCAAAACTTGTGCGCAGATTTTCTGGTGCCTGCGCTTACCATGTTGCCTCATTTCCGGTTTTCGCTTATCTTGAAAAGCATGGAAGTACATCTCACGCCCGAGCAGGAAGAGCAGCTTGCGCAGATCGCCAGCAAGGCCGGGACCGCCCCCGAACGGTTGGTGACGAAAGTTGTGGCGCGTTATCTCGACGAAGAAGCCCGCTTCCTGGCAGCCGTGGAAAAAGGAATAGCGGCAGCGGAACGGGGCGAGTTTATCGGCGAGGAAGAAATGGACGCCCGCCTTGAAGCGATGTTCAAGGCCTGATGCGCATTCGTTGGACCGTCCCCGCCGCCGACGATTTAGAAAGCATCAAAACCTACCTCCAGCGGCACCACCCGCATTTTGCGGAACCGACCGTGCGGGCAATCTATCAGCGTATCCAGTCGCTTAAAGCCGCGCCCCACCGGGGCAGGCCCGGCCACCGCAACGGTACCGGAGAATTGCCGCTCACGCCGCTTCCCTATGTCGTGGTCTATGCAGTGAGGCCCGAGGCGGTTGAAATTCTGCACATTCACCACGGGGCACAAGACTGGCGTTGAGCAAGCTCTGTTCTGAGCTGCCAAGTTTATCATATGGGCTGCGCTCGTTGAATCCCGCCAGACGGAGACTGGAGACAAGAATATGACGAAGACCATGAGTATCCGAATGGATCGTGAAAATTTCGAATTCTTAAGCGAGTTCACGAAAGAACAGCGGAGCGATTTTTCCAAGGCGGTGCGGGATATGGTCACCCGGGGCCGGCTCTTATTGGGGGTTGAAAGGTACAAGAAAGGCGAAGCGTCGCTGGGCAGAGCGGCTGAGCTCGCCGGTATACGGGTGGGGCAGATGATGACCCTCCTGACTGAGTTCGGAGTGGAAAGCCGAGTCGAAGAGGATGATTACCTGCAAGGACTGGCCGCGATCCGAAAAGCGTGGTGAGGATTCCCAGTCTTTGCGCTGGAAACTTTTTCCCCTCCTCTGTGGTCTAATTACAGCAGGAGTTCTGTGCCAAGCCGTCCATCCATGCGCGCATCAAGGTTTGTGGCCCTAGCGGTGCTCATTTGTCTCACTGGGGCGGCGTTCGCCACTATCCAGCCTGCAGCCCCGCCGGCGCCGCCCATCCTGCCAACGCAGTTCGCGGGATGGCAGATCGAGGGAGCGCCTGAGGCCAGCAAAGATGCTGCCGCGGCCGATCCGACTAACGCCGCCTTGCTTAACGAATATGGTTTTACCGATGTCGAAGCCGCGACCTACAAGAGCGACGACGGCAGCACGCTGAAGATCCGTGCCGCACGATTCGCCGATGCCAGCGGCGCTTTCGGGGCTTACTCGTTCTACCTGCGGCCGGAGATGGCGCGGGAAGAGATCGGCGATCAGGCGGCATCGATCAATCAGCGGGTTTTGTTTTATCGCGGCTCGATCGTGGTGGATGCGGTATTCAGCCAACTGTCGGTGATGTCGGCGGCGGTGCTGCGTGAACTGGCTGGAGTGTTGCCGCGCCCCAGAGGAAATGAAGGCGAACTGCCTCCCGTTCTCCTTTACATGCCGCATCATGGATATGAGGCGAACACGGAAAAATACGCGGAGGGGCCGCTGGCTCTGAGCGCGATTAATTCTCCTCTCCCCGCCGACCTGGTCGATTTTGGCGCCACTCGTGATGTTGTGCTCGGGCAGTACTCCACTCCGAGCGGAGCAGTGACGCTGATGCTGATCGAGTATCCGACGCCGGCGGTGGCGGCGGAACATTTGCGCCGCATCGACGCTGCTCATAGTGCGGCGCAGCCCCAGGAGGGGGTTGCGGCCATCGAAAACGTCGGCCCATTTTTCGACAAACGTTCGGGACCGATCGTGGCCATTGCCGCCGGCCCGCTCTCGCAGAGCGACGCGCAGATGCTTCTGGGTGCGGTGAACTGGAAACCCAGCCTCACCTGGAACGAGAACACTTATTTCGACAAGAAAGACAACATTGCGAACTTGCTGGTCAACATTATTCTTCTGTGCATCATCGTGGGTGCGATATCTCTGGCGGCGGGAGTTGCCTTCGGCGGCGCTCGCGTTCTATTGCGGCGGCATTTCCCCGGTCCAGTTTTCGGCCGCGCCGACCAAACCGAGTTCATTTCTCTTCACCTGGAGAAGACGGCAGAGGTCCCGGCCGGTCGCGTGCCAGGCCCTACGGAGACCTCAAAAGGTTCCTAAGTGCTTTAGCGGTATTGGTTTAGGATCGTTTTGCCGGGCTGTGGTCTCAAATTGGAACGATTGGGGCCAGTATTGATTGATTCTGTAAGTCATTGAAACCAAAGACATTTATTTACCAAAAATTGCTTGACACTCCCCTTTTTCGGCCCATAAGATTTTGTCCAGAAAGTTTTGACGGAATCTAAGCCTCCGTTGGAACTATTCTCCCTTGAAGAAGAAAAGGTCGCCCTGTTGCCGGGCGGCCTTTTCGTTTGCTGCAGAGCCAATCCGCTTGTAGGTTCACGTGAATGAGGGACGCGGAACACCCGGAGCGCGACAGAAGACTTCAATGGAACTCCTCGCTGCAGCTTACGTATCATCTGTTAAGCGCTATGTTCTAGCTCGCCGAGGACGCGGAGAGGAACCTATGTTCTGCGATGGATGCGGCACTGCAGTACAACCCGGACAAGCATTCTGCAGCCGGTGTGGCAAGCCAGTTGTGGGACCGGTGACGGCGATGCAGATGCGCCCCGGGCGCGTGCAGGGGCACGTTCACCTGCTGGGCATCGTTTGGCTGGCGATTTCAGCGGTCAACACCATCGGGGGCGTAGTGCTCTATGTCCTCGCCAACACACTGTTCGCTCATCTGCACGAATTGGGCGCGCCAGAAGCGCCCACTGCGTTTCTGCGTCCGCTGTTGAGTGTGGTCGCGATTTTTGTGCTGGCCAAGGCCGCTTGCGGGTTCATCGCGGGATGGGGCCTGTTGCAGCGCGAACCCTGGGCCCGCATTGTCGCGCTGGTCCTGGGCTTCATCGCACTGTTCCATATTCCCTTCGGCACGGCGGTCGGTGTTTACACTCTGTGGGTCCTGTTGCCCGCGCAGTCGCAGGAAGAATACGACGCGATGGCCGGCGCTCGGGCCGCATAGCGGCATCATTGATGGAGCCGATGCGAGCACGTCGTCACACGATCTTTGTCGCCAGAAGAGAGCCTGCCTCGATCCTCGGCGGTTTCTGGCAATGCGATTTGGTAAACTGGAACGGTCCTATCAGAAGCCGACGTAGCTCAGTTGGTAGAGCAGCCGATTCGTAATCGGCAGGTCAGCGGTTCAAGTCCGCTCGTCGGCTCCATTCTTCCAAAGAGCTTAAAGATCAGTCCACCGAAACCTGCTACAACATCTGCTGCACAAGCAATTTTCTCTTCCGGCCGATTCATCGCCTCAGTGACAGCGCTCGGCACCGTCTTAATGTAGCTTCTCTGCGTCGTCTTAACGTAGGCCAAACTCCGCAGGGCTGTGACGTACATCACATCGCAGTGTGACCGTGACAGTGCGTTCGGAACTATTTGGTTATCGCAGAAAATCGGTGAAACGATTGGGAAGGTCAAGTCACTATCAAGCAAGAGACCAGAAGGTCCTTCTTAAGGAGAAAAGTTCTTTCCCTTAAGGGCCGGGCCTCAAGGGAGGATTTTGCCATGTCAAGACATCGTCAACCGCTGCGCTCCAACACGATGTTGATGATGGCGGCCGCGTCCATGGTTTTCATGGCAGCATGCCACGGGAAACCCCAAGCGGTGACCACGTATCACTACGATAACTTCCGAACTGGGTGGAACTCGCACGAGGAGCGCCTCACGCCCGACAAGGTCGCTGGCCCGCATTTCGGCTGGATTCAGACCGTCGCGCTCGACGACCAGGTGGA
Organism: Acidobacteriaceae bacterium; assembly: GCA_003140075.1. GTDB lineage: Bacteria > Acidobacteriota > Terriglobia > Terriglobales > Acidobacteriaceae > Sulfotelmatobacter. Next base: position 19,237 of record PLIO01000182.1, read on the forward strand.
CGCACAACCCCTGGTCGTTCCGGATGAGATGATGACGGCCGGAGTAAGCCCCGGCAGGTATGACGTGGTCTATGTGGCCACGGAAGGCGATACCATCTATGCTATCGAGGCCGCGACCGGCGGAGTGCTCTTGAGCAAGAATTTCGGGCCACCAGTTCCGATCATGACCGACCCCAGCGTCCCAGCCTACAATTGCGGGAACAACGGTCCCAACGTGGGGATCAACGGAACGCCGGTCATCGACCTGCCGAGCAACACCATGTACGTGATCATCTACACCTATGAGGCCGGCGTCCCCATCTACCGTATTCACGAGATCAACCTGAGCGACCTCACGGACAGAATTCCTCCGGTTGTGGTCAAGGCGTCCCACACCCTAACCAGTGGCGCCACTTTCAACTTCGACGCGAGCTGGCAGCGGCAGCGCCCGGGGCTGGTGGAAGCGAATGGAAATATCTACGCTGGGTTTGGCAGCTTCTGTGACTGGGGAGGGTTTAATGCGCGCGGCTGGCTGCTCGGTTGGCAGACCGGATCGTTGACGGCGCTTCCCGCGAATCATCTGAACGATCGCCTGGCTACATCGCCGGCTGACTTCTACCTCTCCTCGATCTGGATGTCGGGTTACGGCGTGGCTGCGGATTCGGCCGGACACTTGTACTTTGTCACTGGAAACTCCGATTCCGATTTGACCAACTCACCGCCAGCCTATTACAGCACTTACGACGGCTCTCCGAGCTACAACAATATTCAGGACAGCGTGGTGAGGATGCGGCCCGATCTCACCAAAGTGCACGACCTGTTCACGCCGTGGGATATGCCCTACCTCGATCAAGTGGATCAGGACTACGGCTCGGGTGGTGCGCTGGTGCTGCCCGATCAGCCCGGGCCCCTGCCGCATCTGGTAACCGCGGCGGGGAAGGATGGAAAAATGTATATGCTGAATCGCGATCACATGGGAGGCTTTGCAACCGGCCCCGAAGGATCGGACAACATAGTGGCTGAAGCGAACATCGGCGCATGCTGGTGTGGGCCATCGTATTTCGAATCCGAGGGCAAAGGGCGAATCGTCAGCAGCGGCGGCGACAAGGTGATGGTGTGGGAGGTTAAGACATCGCCGGACGTCTCGCTAGTTCACGAGGGAACGTCGCCGAAGGTCGGAGGCACGAGCGTTCAAGACAGCGGATTCTTCACCACCGTTTCCTCGCACGGAGAGAAAGACGCGATCATTTGGGCGGTCTCCCGCGCTGACACGAGCAGCCCACCCAAGTTGTGGCTCTATGCATTCAAGGCGAAGCTTTCCGGCGGCAGCAATAAGCTTACGCAGCTTTTCTCACAACCGGCGGGGGAGTGGCCTAATACCGGCGGCAACGCGAACGTTGTTCCGGTCGTGGCCAACGGCAAGGTGTACGTCGCCAGCAATAAGCAGCTGACCATTTTCGGGCTGCACTAAGGGAAGGGGGACAGAATGAAACGGATTCGACTTGTGATTGTCGTCATGGCTATGGTGGCGGGTACGTGGAGCATTTGTGGGCCAGCCGCGTCTGGACAACAGAGTCAGGCCGCCCCTCAACCCGGCGCCCAGGACGCCGCCGGTTCGCTGCACCAGCTCTATGGAACCATCAGCCACATCGAAGGCTCGCAGCTCACCATCGAAGCGCGTGACCAACGCATGGTGCAGGTAGATGCCACGGCGGCGATCAAGAGTCGTCGCACTATCATTCTGACCGCTGGCCGCGCCATCAATGTGTTGGGGTCCTATGACGCGAACGGTGTGTTGCACGCCCAGGCAATTCAACGCGCTAAGAGTTCGTCCGCGGGCTGGCCGGCAGACCACTAGAGCGTTTCGAGGACCAGTCCGCTGGCTGGCTCCGTTCGTTGATGGCCCAACGCCCGCCGTTGGCTGAGTCGCTGCGAAGAAACTTCAGTCGAAGACGAAGGCTTCTTGCGGCACCGGAGTATTCCACACCGGGGCGAACGACTGCCGGTGCAGCGGCGTGGGGCCGTACGTTTCCAAGGCCGCCAGATGTTGCGGCGTGCTGTAGCCCTTGTGGGAAGCCAAGCCGTACTCAGGAAAGATGGAGTCCCACTCGCACATCATGCGGTCTCGCTCCACTTTGGCCAGGATCGAAGCCGCCGCAATCGAAGCGGAGAGCGCGTCGCCATGGATGATAGCCCGCTGCGGCAGTTGGCAATCCAGGCAGACCGCATCCACCAGCACATGATCGGCCGCAGGGTGCAAGCGCAGCACCGCTTCGCGCATAGCCAGCCGCGAAGCCTGGTATATGTTGATCTGGTCGATGCGCGCCGCATCCACCGCCGCCACAGCCCAGGCGATGGCATGTTCGCGAATGCGCGGAGCCAGCAGTTCCCGGCGTTCCGGCAGGAGCAGTTTGGAATCGCGCAGGCCGCGAATGCGATAGCCACGGTCGAGAATCACCGCCGCAGCCACCACCGGACCGAACAACGATCCGCGCCCGACCTCATCGACTCCGGCGACCATGGCAGCGCCTGACACCCAGGCATCTTTTTCATAACGCAGCGTGCAGCGCAGCTTTTTCAGCAGCCGCAGCTTGGCGGCCGATGGAGACAGCACGAACTCGGGCGAAGCCTTCTTGCTATTTGACATGAGTGTGAGATGAAGCCTGGCCATCATCTTCACCTGCCGGCACCGGTTCCGGCAAGCGGGAAAATTCAACCCCAAGGAATTCCTTACTTCTGAGGTCTGAGTTGCGCCACTGTCGGGCCATCCCGCGGCCTCACCGTAATGCGCCTTCGTAACTATTACTTTGATTACGAACGTACATTGTCCGGTCGGACATGTACTGCTATGTTGACGACAATCCCAGTCGCGAGGAAAAGTTGTGAACCAGGAAGTAATCCAGCCACGGCAAGATGATGCGCCACGAGATGGCACGCCGATCGAGAAGCTGATTCACCTGGCGCTTCCGGTGCGCCTGACCCACATGCAGAACGGCGCGCGTGGCGGTCTGGAAATGGCTTGTACGTACGATATCCATCCGCGAGGAGCACGGCTGCTCAGCGTTCGCGATGTCAGAGTGGGAGACTTGATCACGATCGAGCGCGGACGTCAGAAGTCGGTCTGCCAAGTGGTCTGGACAGCGGATCCTGAGTCGGCGCTACGGGGCCAGTTTACGGTGGAATGCGCCGAGGGCAGCAGGATCCCCTGGGAAGAAGAACTGCGGCAAATGGAGGAGCAGTATTTGCCGGTTATCCCCGCCGGACCAAACCGGAAGCCTGGATTGAACGCCTTTCGCAAAGGCGATCAGAATCGACGCCGCCGGCCGCGCTACCGAATTGAGGGAGGCGCCGATCTGGCTGAAATTGGTGGACGCTCCCGCGTTGAAGGCCGCCTGGAACAGATTTCCGAATACGGCTGCCTCATCCGCGCGGACGATCTTCTGAACGCAGGGACTGCCCTGAGGCTGGTCCTGAATATGTGCGATGTAAGCGTCGCACTGCGCGGCCACGTGAAGTATACGGCCCAGGACCGCGCCATGGGCGTGGAGTTCCAGGAGATCCGGCAGGGCGACCGTCCGCTGCTCGACTATGTGCTGAACCGGTTGAAAAAACCTCGCACCGAGGAGTTCGCCGATCTCGAAGTCGTCACCGAACCTTTAGCGGCGGCCGCGGGATAAAAGTGCTTCCAGCCGCGTCGCGTCGCACGAAGGCCGAGACGCAGCGCAACGGAGAGCAAGAATAAAAACGTTCAGCTCGGCCTTTCGACGTCGCGCAGGCGTGCCGCTTTGCCCTTGAGCCCGCGCAGGTAATACAGCTTGGCGCGGCGAACTTTCGAGGAGCGCAGCAGATCGACTTTGTCGATCACCTTGGAGTGAATGGGGAAGATGCGCTCCACGCCCTGGCCGAAGCTGATCTTGCGCACGGTGAAGCTGGCTTGCGGTCCGTTGTCGCGCTTGATCACAACGCCTTCAAACGCCTGCACGCGCTCTTTGTCCCCCTCTTTGATCTTCACGTGAACGCGAACGGTGTCGCCCGAGTTGAACGCGGGAATGTCGGTACGTTGAGTTTTAGCCAGCAGTTTTTCGATGATTAGGTTCGACATGATTTAATCCTTCTGAATTCTGGAATCCTATCTTTGTATCCCGGATATGTCATTCCGAAGCGCGGTCCTATCGCGCGAGGAATCTGCTCCTCTCCGGCCCAACAGCAGGTTCCTCACCGGCGCAGAACGCCGGTTCGGAATGACAAAATGTAACGTGTTCTTGAAACTGCACGTTACGGAATGGCGTTTCTGATCCCAACCAAAAACTTTCTATCTTCCTCGCTTAGCGCCGCCCCTTCCAGCAGGTCGGGACGGTTGCGGAACGTTTTCTCCAGCGCGCGTTGCCGCCGCCAGCGCCGAATTTCTTCGTGGTTGCCGGACATTAACGCCTCCGGCACCGCGATCCCGCGAAACTCCGCTGGCCGCGTGTAGTGCGGGTAGTCGAGCAATCCATTCGACCCGCACGTCGAATCCGCGGCGCCGGAACTTTTCGCTTTCACGTCAATCGTGAAAGATTCCTGCTGGGTTGACGCTTCGTTTCCTACCGCTCCCGGAAGCAAGCGCATCACCGCTTCCACCGTCACAGCGGCGGCCATTTCTCCGCCACTCAGAACATAGTCGCCGATGGAAAGTTCCCGGTCGGCGAGAAAATCCGCGACCCGCTCATCCACGCCTTCGTACCGTCCGCAGACCAAAACGATGCGATCGAGCAAGGCCAACTCCGCCGCGACTTTCTGCGTGAACCGCTGCCCTTGCGCCGACAGCAGAATTACCGATTGCTTCACGCGCCCGGCCACGCGATCTTCGCGCGGCGCAAGCGCCATCGACTCCAAACATTCAAACAGCGGCTCCGGCTTCAACACCATGCCTTCGCCACCGCCGAAAGGCCGGTCATCCACGGTGCGGTGACGATCGTGGGTAAACTCCCGCAGATCGTGAACCTGAATTTTCGCCAGCCCCATTTCCTGGGCCCGGCGCGTGATGCCGTGTTGCAACGGTCCGCGAAAGAAGTCCGGGAAAATCGTGACTATGTCGGCCTTCATCGCAGATTCCACAACTCAGTTCTCAGTTCTCAGTTCTCAGTTCTCAGTTCTCAGTTCTCAGTTCTCAGTTCTCAGAGAGGCTTCGATCCGGGTCTGTGCCTGTCAACGCTTTTTCTTTCTCTCAGG
>PLIO01000246.1 GCA_003140075.1 Acidobacteriaceae bacterium
GCTGGCGACGGCAGCGCATCCGATATCGGCCTTGCGTCGATTTCCGGCGCGCTCTACCGAAATCATGATTGCCTGATCTTCTGCTACGACAACGAGCGGTACGCGAATACCGGCATCCAGGCTTCGTCGCGCACGCCCTACGGCGGCATGACCACGTTCTCGCCTCCCGGTCCCGAAGTTCCAGAAGGCAAGAAGCTGTTTCCCAAAGACCTTGCCCGCATGATGGCGGCTGGCCATCCTCACTGCTATGTGGCGACCGCCAGCGTAGGCTATCCCATCGACTTAATGAACAAGGTTCGTAAGGGACTCAACCACAAAGGTGCCGCGTACCTGATGGTCTATACGCCCTGCCAGAAAGGTTTCGTGTACGAGACGCCGCGCTCGATCGATCTTGGCCGGCTGGTCGTGGAATGCGGGCTCTATCCGATGTGGGAGTGGAATCCCGAGAAACGGGCCTTCGACTATAGCTTCCGTCCCGCCAGCATGCGGCCCGTATCCGAGTATCTAAAGCTGCAAGGACGTTTTGGTCACCTCCATGCCGAGCACATCGCCACTTTGCAGAAGTTCGCCAACGAACAGTGGCGGATGATGAACGTGGAGTTGCCCGAGGCCCTGATTCAGGCCGCGGATGCGAAAAACTTAACCAACATGGCGGCGGCAGCCGAAGCCGAAGCGGTGGCGCAAACTTTATGAACACTAAAGCTGCTACTCCTACTCCTGCGGAACCGGAACCGCAGGAAAGCTATATTGTCACTGAAGGCAAGAAGCGCGGGTCGACGCGTGATGTACGGCCGGAGGCGGCCTACGACCGTTTCTACACCGTGCTCCGCGTGCACCCCGGCGATGCCATCCTGACGGAAAACTGGCACACCACACAGGTGTACGACCACGCGCGCAACAACTTTGAGGGGGTCACCTTCGCCATGCGTACGCTGGAAGCGTGGGGCGCGATGATCGAAAACGACCATCGTGCCTACTACACTGCCGGCGGCCGCATTTGGGTGATGGATCTTGAACCCTGCCAAGGTAAGAAACCGCGGTTGCCCGGCACTGGCGCGGGTAAGAAATAGATTGCCACGCATTTTGCTGATCGACGATACGCCGGAAATCGCCGAACTCCTGACGTTCTCGCTGCAGGATCTTGGCTATGAAGTGATGGCATCGGGATTCACCAACGCTGTGAACGAGCTGGTCATCGAGCACCGCGCCGATGCGGTGGTGCTCGACTGTTCCGCTTATGACATGAGCGAGTCACTTTTCGACAGCGTGCGTCATCATCCGGATCACGCGGAGCTTCCGGTCGTCATCATCAGCGACACGCCGGAACAGGCTGAGGCCAGCCTGCGTTCGCGCAAGGCGCGCAAAGTCCTTCTCGTTCCGAAACCATTTACGGGTGGTCAGGTGGGACGAGCGCTGGCACAGCTCCTGGAATAGATATGCCCTTGTGGAACATGGACGATTGGCAATACCTGGAACGCGAGCTCGTCACTGACCCCAAGGGCAGGCAGTGGACGGTCGCGCTTATGGACGTGCTGGGTCAGCAAGGAGATCCTGACATGCCGAACAAGTTGCTCGAACTGCAGTATTCCTCAGGCCGCTATTTCACGCTGATCTATGCGGACGGCGGAGCGCTCCAGCGGGAACGCGGCTATGCTTCCCAGCCCGAGGCAACAAATGCCTACGGAAACCTGCTGGTGGCCGTAATCGATGGCAGCCTTGATCCTTCACAACCGGTATTCAGGCAGGACCTGGAAGATTGATGAGCGGAAATTGCGCCAACCGATCAGCGGGCAGATTTATGGCGTCTCTAGCGACCGGGATCGAGATCTCTCATCACGACGTGGAGCACCTGTCCCGTGACTCGAGCGTCGCGTTCAGAAATCGTCGCCGTCGTGCTGTTCCCTTCGGCGCCGGCTTGATCGCGATATGCTCGCGCCACTGCTGGCAACCGGGCGCAGCCACCGCGAATCAGTCCTGCCCTCTCCGCGACGATAAGCCGCGTCTCAAACGACCAATCGGAAATCTTCTCGGGAGGCGCACCCGAGGCGATCAGCGCGGCCAGCCCCTTGTGTTCCAGCGCGTCAGTGACAATGGTCTCCAGGATTCCGCAGGAAGTGAGCAGCGCGAAATCATAGTCTCCCTGCTCGAGGGCGCGTCGGCCGTCGAGGTAGGCTTGCTCGACGACAGGACGGATTGCGAGTTCGTGCACAAACTCGAAACGCCGCGGCGGGGGCCCTTCCGACGACGCGGCAATTGCAGGAGCGTCGTCCAGTTGGGAAATAGAAGCCACGGCTTGATCGAGAACATCGAGCAACCGCTGCACGATCTCCGCCGGCGCCGCCCCCTCAACGGCGTGTCCCTCCGCCGAGCGCATCAGGAAGGCTTGACTGAACGACCGGGCAAGCCAATGGGCTTTGCTTCCGCCGGACAGTTGGTTGATCGTTACGCCACAGTCCTCTTGCCAACGGCGTGTGGCCGCGATCGCCGAAGCATCGGAGGGATCAGCTGCCAACACCTCGCGAACCTGCCGGCCGCGGCGAATCAGGCCATTGAGGTGGGTCAGGTAAGTATCGATCTGCGTGCGCTGGCTCTCATCCATCGGTCATTTCTCAAACGGTTTCGCGGTACGGGAAGGCTCCGGGAGGGTTCTTGGGTAGTGGCCGATTTCGGCCACTACCGATTTTTGTTACTCCTTGACAACTCGTAGCAGGGATGGTAGATTCCGCGCCGCAAGTGGTTCGATCACCGGACCAGTATACATCACGGTTCGCTCTGACCCAGCAAGAACGCGGGTTCAGGGCCGCGCGGGTGAGCTGAGACAATTTCGCGGAACAACGTTGTTCTTGCAGTGCGCTGTTAACGTCGAACGGCTGTCATGGAGGTATCGTATGGCTGTAGCTCCGGCCTCGCTGATTCATCCCTCGCGGATTCCCAATCGCTGGGTCCAGTTGCTTGCAGGCATCGTTGCGATGATGGCGATTGCGAACTTGCAATACGCCTGGACCCTCTTCACCAAGCCCATTCAAGCCCATCTCCACGTCTCGCTGGTTGCGGTCCAGTGGACTTTTACTTTGTTTGTGTTGCTGGAAACCTGGCTCGTCCCTTTCGAAGGATACCTGGTCGACATGATCGGGCCTCGATTCATGCTGGGCCTGGGCTCCATCATGGTCGGACTGGGCTGGATCGGATCGGGCGGGGCGGAAACGATCCACACGCTCTATTTTTGGTACGGCGTGGGCGGCGTCGGCGCCGGGGTCGTATACGGCGGGGCGATCGGGAATGCGCTGAAGTGGTTCCCAGATCATCGGGGTCTGTGCGTGGGCCTGACTGCCGCGGCCTTTGGCATCGGTACCGCAACCACGATCTCTCCCGTTGCCCACATGTTGAAAGTCTCGGGCTACCAGCACACGTTCATCGTTTGGGGAATGATCCAGGGAGTCGTAGTGCTGGCTTCTTCGTTATTCATGGCCAGGCCACCAGTGGGATGGACGCCGCCTGATTGGAAGGCGAAAGAAGCGAAGATCAAAGCTAAGGTGAATACCTCGGCGGTCAGCATGACGCCTTGGCAGATGTTGCAGCAGCCGTCTTTCTATCTCATCTACATCATGATGACTATGTTGGCCTTCGGCGGGTTAGTGGTGACGGCACAACTGAATCCGATGGCTTCGTCGTACCACGTGGACAACATTGTCGTGGCTTTCGGTATGACCGCTTTGGTGCTGGCGATTACAGTCGATCGGATTCTGAACGGGTTGACCCGTCCCTTTTGGGGATGGGTATCGGACCATATCGGCCGCGAGAACTCCATCTTCATCGCCTTCATCCTGGAAGCGCTCGCCGTGTATGCTTTGCTGCAACTGATCGGTCATCCGGTCTGGTTCGTTGCGCTGTCAGGCCTTTGCTTCTTCGCGTGGGGCAACATTTTCTCGTTGTTTCCGGCGATCACCGGCGACCTGTACGGAAACAAATGGGCCACCACCAACTACGGGATCGTGTACACCGCCAAGGGAGTGGCTGCGGCCTTTGCCGGGCCGGGAGCGGCTTGGCTGTTTGCCAAGACCGGCTCCTGGACGAAGGTCTTCTGGGCGATGATCGTGTGCGATCTGTTGGCTGCATTCATGGCATTGCTATGGCTAAAGCCTATGGCGGCGCGCGCGGTGAGGAAGTCGGAGCAACCCTCGTCGGTGGTCAACGCGGCGGCGCCCGTCAAGGCGCGAGGAGTGGCGTAGCGAGACTAATCGAGGAAGCAAATTAGCGGACGCCCGCTCCCGCCCTGCTCTTGACGGCTGCACTCGAACCCACACGAGGATGGTGGAAGGACGAAGGCCGCCTATGGCTTCGCCGCTTGCAGACGCTCTTCCAGAGCCTTGACCTCAAGGCTCAATCCCTCCGGCAAATGGCTGCCGAAGTGGGCAAAATGTTCCCGGATCGATGGCACTTCTGCCCGCCAGCCCTCAGTGTCGACGCTCAGCAACTGGTCCACATGGGCGCCTTTGATATCCAGTCCCGTCGTGTCGAAATCGGCAACCTCGGGGATGCGTCCGATGGGCGTTTCCCTGGCGTGCACTTTGCCCTCGCAACGCTCAAAAATCCACTTCAACACGCGGCTGTTGTCACCGTAGCCTGGCCACAGGAACTTGCCTTGCTGGTCCTGGCGAAACCAGTTGACGTAGAAAATCCTTGGCAGCTTCGACGCAGCCGAGTGCTTCCCTATCTTGAGCCAGTGCGCAAAATAATCGCCCATGTGGTAACCGCAAAACGGAAGCATCGCCATGGGGTCGCGGCGTAACTGTCCTACTTTTCCGGTGATCGCCGCGGTAGTCTCGCTGCTGACGCTTGCCCCCAGAAAGGTTCCGTGCTGCCAATTGAATGCTTCGGTAACCAACGGGACAATTCCCGCGCGCCTGCCGCCAAACAGGATCGCGTCGATGGGCACGCCTTTCGGATCCTCCCACTCGGGCGCGATCACCGGGCACTGCGCCGCGGGAGCGGTAAAGCGCGAATTAGGGTGCGCTGCATTCCGCCCTGAATCCGGAGTCCACGGCCGACGCAGCCAGTCCACCAACTTGGCTGGCTTCTCCTCCGTCATTCCTTCCCACCATACGTCGCCGTCCAGCGTCATTGCACAATTCGTAAAAATGGAGTTCCTGGTTACGCTGAGCATGGCGTTGGCGTTCGACTTCATACTCGTGCCCGGCGCCACGCCAAAAAAACCTGATTCCGGATTGATAGCGTAAAGCCGCCCATCTGCGCCGAACTTCATCCAGGCGATGTCATCGCCAATCACCTCCACCTTCCAGCCCGGAATTGTCGGGATCATCATGGATAAGTTCGTCTTGCCGCAAGCTGAAGGAAAGGCGCCAGTCATATATTTTGCCTGCCCTGCCGGGTTGATCAGCTTGAGAATCAACATATGCTCCGCCATCCAGCCTTCATCGCGCGCCTGCACGGATGCGATGCGTAAGGCATGGCACTTCTTCGCCAGCAGTGCGTTACCCCCATAGCCGGAACCATACGACCAGATTTCACGGGTCTCCGGAAAATGGCAGATCCATTTATTCTTCGCGTTGCAACTCCAGGCCGCATCCGGCTGATTGGGACCCAGCGGCATACCGACCGAGTGCAGTCCCCGCACAAACTCGCCATCGTTGCCGAGAACCTGCAGCACATGGATTCCCACGCGCGACATGACGTGCATGCTGACGACCACGTAGGCGGAGTCTGTAATCTCTACTCCAATCTTGGATATGGGCGACCCGATCGGACCCAGGCTGTAAGGAACCACGAACATGGTGCGGCCGACCATCGAACCGGCGAATAATTCCGCCAGCCTCTGCTTCATCTTGGCCGGATCTTCCCAGTTGTTGGTGGGTCCAGCCTCTTCCTTGGTTCTTGAGCAGATAAAAGTCTGATCCTCAACGCGGGCCACATCGGCGGGGTCGGAACGGACCAGGAAGCTGTTCGGCCGTTTCGCCGCGTCAAGTGGGATAGCAGTCCCGGTAAGCACCAGCAGCCGCAGCATCGCCTGATACTCCTCCGGCGAACCATCGCACCAATGAACCCGATCGGGCTTGCACATCTGGGCCATCTCTTCGACCCAGCGCTCCAGCTTGGCGTGGCGATGGTTACTCGATGCTGCCTCGACTTCTATCGTTATAGTGGCCATTATGAATGCTTCTCCGTAAAACCAAACGCGGATGATTCCCGCATTGTCATTGAAAACTTGTATCCGACAAGCATCGCCTGCGATTGGATGCAAGACTGGGCATGCATCGCACAGACTCTGAACCCGAGCGCCGCGGATAGCTCACTCATCGGCGCATTGGTTTGGTCGTGGGACTATGTCGTCCCTGCAATACGCAACACTAACATTCTCTCTCACTCGCGGACATTATTCCAGCTTACGGTGTTGCCGGGTTGTTCGCCTGACACCCTCATCAAATCGAGCTGGGCTTTTTTCCTATCTGGTCTTGCGGTAGATCGAGAAATCCGGGCAACCTGCATCTGCCACTGGGTTTCTGGCCCCGGCAAGCACCCTTCCCGGGACGCGATGAAAACTGGAATCTTCTGCTGATAACAGGCTATCTTTGTCTGACGGAGGCCAATCTTCGCCTGCGATGAGGAGAACAATGGTTACGCGACGCGAGTTTCTCGATGCACTGGCAGTAGGCGCGGCAGGGCTGGCTGTGGGAACTACGGCAAAGAGCTACGGCCAGATCCTCGGATCGAACGATCGCCTCAACTTTGCCGTTATCGGTCTGAATGGGCGCGCCTACGCTCATCTCTCATCGCTCAAAGCGAACCGCCGCGCCGCCCGCATCTCGCACGTTTGCGATGTGGATGGCAATATTCTCAAGAAGTTCGCCGAGAGTGTGCAGTACGAAATGGGGGAGGCTCCGGCGACGGACAAGGATTTTCGCCGAATTCTCGATCGCAAAGATGTAGACGCCATCACGATTGCCACTCCCGACCATTGGCATACGCCGATGGCCATCGCCGGATTGCAGGCAGGCAAGCACGTCTATGTGGAGAAGCCCTGCAGCCACAATCCGGCCGAGGGAGAGATGCTGGTACAAGCGCAGCAGAAATATGGAAAGCTGGTGCAGATGGGCACCCAGCAGCGCTCTTCGCCACACACCATAGAGATCGTCGAAAAAATCCACCAGGGGATTATCGGCAGGGCATATTTCGCCAAGTGCTGGTACGTCAATACTAGGAAATCGATTGGCATCGGCAAAGAAGTGCCGGTCCCGCCGCAGCTGGATTGGGACCTGTGGCAGGGCCCCGCGCCGCGTCGTCCGTATAAAGATAATGTGCACCCTTATAACTGGCACTGGTTCAAAATCTATGGCACCGGCGAGACGCTGAATAACGGCACGCACGAGGTCGATGTCTGCCGCTGGGCACTGGGCGTTGACTATCCGAAACGAATCACCTCGTCAGGCGGCAGATACCAGTTCAAGGACGACTGGCAGTTTTATGACACGCTGGTGACCAGCTTCGAGTACGAAGACAAGATGATTTCCTGGGAGGGCAAGAGCTGCCAGGGGATGGACTACTACGGACGCGGCCGAGGTTCGACGATCATGGGGACCACCGGCACGGTTCTGGTCGATCGCGACGGCTACGAGATCTATGATCTTAAAGGCAAGAAGACGAGCGAATTCAAGGCAGGCAGTTCGAGCGAAACGTCCGACCTGATAGGCCGCGATTCCATGACGGACGCTCACTTCGCGAACTTTATCGCGGGAATCCGCAACGGCGAAGAGCTCAAAGCTCCGGTCTCCGTCGGCAACGTTGCGGTGACCATGCTGCAGCTTTCCAACATCGCGTGGGAAGTGAATCGCGAACTGCATCTCGACACGAAAGACGGGCGTATCCTCGACGACCCGGAAGCAATGAAGATGTGGGGGCGCGAGTATGAGAAAGGCTGGGCGCCGCATGTCTAAGAATGAGCGGATCATGAAAAACAGTTTTTCCCGCCGCGATTTTATCGGCTCCAGTGCCCTCGTCGCGGCAGCGTTGGCTGCTCCGAGCGGCACCTTCGCCTTGCCCAGGGAACGAGCGGCCACTAACCAGGAATCTCCGATTCGTTTGGGACTGGCTAGCTACACGTTCCGCAACTTCAGCCGAGCGCAATTGATCGGGTTCATGAAGCAGCTCAATGTGTTCGCCTTGAATGCAAAGGACGTCAAAGATCATCTGCCGATGGATCCGCAGGATGAAGCGGTTGCGCTCGCGGACTATACTGCGGCGGGGATAAAGCTTCACGCCGCCGGTGCCATCTATTTTCCAAAAAATGAAGATGCCGACATTCGCAGCAAGTTCGAGTACTGTAAGCGGGCTGATATCGGAGTTATTGTAGCCGGCGACCCTGCGCTGGAAACTCTGCCGCGAATCGAGAAGTTCGTGAAGGAATACGATATTCGAATCGCGATCCATAATCACGGGCCGGAAGATAAGCTGTGGCCTTCCCCGCTGGATGTTTTGAAGGCTGTGAAGGGTATGGATCCGCGCATCGGGTGCTGCATCGATGTCGGGCATACGGTTCGCGCCGGCACCGATGTGGTGCAGGCGATCCGTGAAGCGGGCCCGCGGCTGTTTAACGTGCACGTGAAAGACCTTACAAACTTCGAGAGCAAGGAGAGCCAAGTCGCGGTGGGCGACGGCATCATGCCAGTGCGAAAGATGTTTGAAGCCCTGATCGCAATAAAATATCCGGGCTTCGTCGATCTGGAATACGAGATTCACCCCGACGATCCGATGCCGGGGGTGATCGCCAGCTTCGCCTATATGCGCGGCGTAATGGCAGGCATGGAGCCGGCGAGCCGGGGCTGAAGCAACCGATTGCGCTGTTTTGCCTACTAGAACACTGCGGAAATACTCGACTTGCGGCGGATTTGAAAGGGCGCGACTTTCAGTCGCGCCGCAACGGCCCAATAACATCAACAGTGGCTTCAGCCGCCGGACCGGACATTCCAACCGCGAACGACTTCTCCGCATCGTGCTGGTATTGTGTCCGGTAAATTCGCCGAATAACGGCCCTGCTCTGGTTGGGGGGCGAGCGGCGCACCTCGGGGGCTTTAAAGCCCTGCCAATTAGGGGGCCGATCTTACGGCGCGACTAAAAGTCGCACCCTTTCAAAGCCACGCGGATATGCCGCATATTTTCGGGACAGCACACTAGTTCAAGCAAGCAGAGAAAGCCAGCTCGCCGACATTTCACTTCCGCTAGTTCTCGCTCTTCAGTACAAATGAGCCTTTCATTCGAATGTCTCTCGATGAAGATCCAACGAGAACGTCGAACTGGCCTGGTTCCGTCACCCAGTCTTTCTTCGCGGTGCTGTAGAAAGCCAATGCGCTTCGGTCAATCGTAAAATGCACAGTTTTTGTTTCTTCCCGCGCCAACTCCACTCGCTGGAAGCCTTTCAGTTCCTGGATGGGTCGGTCCACGCTCGCGTGTCCGTCATGTACGTAGAGCTCCACCACTTCTGCGCCTGAGCGCGATCCGCTGTTGCGGAGCTGGAGACTTACCTCCACGGGTTGACCCGCTGCCGCCTCGTTCGGCGAAACCTTCAGCTCGCCGTAGTCGAACTTCGTGTAGGAGAGACCGTACCCAAAGGGAAACAGAGGCTCTACTTTTTTCTTGTCGAAATATCGGTAGCCAACATAAATTCCTTCGGCGTATTCGACCTGCAAGTTCTCTCCGGGATAATGTCCGTACGCAGGAGAATCCTTCCACTCCTTCACAAAAGAGACGGGAAGTTTTCCTGAAGGATTTGCTTCGCCAAACAAAACATCGGCGATGGCATTTCCACCTTCCTGGCCGCCGTACCACATGTCCACGATGGCGGGAACTTCCGCGACCCACTTCGTCATGATGATGGGGCCGCCCGCATTGATGACGACGATGGTGTTCTGATTCACCTTTGCCACCGCCTTGATGAGTTCGTCCTGCCCGGCAGGCAGGTCGAGTGATTTGATATCAAAATCTTCCGACTCAAGCTTTGCGTATCTACCTACAACGATGACAGCCGCGTCGGCTTTCGCAGCGGCGGTCAGAGCTTCGTGTCGAAGCTGTTCTCGCACGCCCGGGGTGTCCTTGCTCGGATCCTCGCCCTCCATGGCGACGCCCAATGCGTAACTCACATGCAGACGATCCCCGGCTCGATCCTGAATTCCTTCGAGCGGAGATATCGAATATTTGGGACCGACCAGCGAGCTACCTCCGCCACCCGTTCTGGCGACCGCCGCGTTCGGGCCGATGACAACCAGGGTGTGAACCTTCGCTGGATCGAGAGGGAGTAAATCGCCGGAGTTCTTGAGCAGAACAATGCTCTCGGTGGCTGCCTTGCGAGCCAGCGCACGCTGCTCAGGTGTATCGACCTCGCCGGTTGCGGCGTGCCTGTCGAATTGTCCGCTGACGAACATCACTCGCAGGATGCGGCGCACGTTGTCATCAATCGTAGCCGTCGATATTTTGCCCGCCGTGATCTCGGGAAGCACTTTCTCCGGAACCAGCCAGCCTCCGCCATTGCCGGCTTGGAGGGTTTTTGGTTTTATCAGCCAGATCTTCATCGGTTCACCGCCTGGCATTTCCAAGTCCATGCCGGCGTTTACCGTCCCTACGGTGCTGTAAGTGCTACCCCAATCCGAAACAACGAACCCCTTGAAGCCCCACTCTTTTTGCAGAACATCTGTTAACAGGTACGGGTTTTCAGCACAGTAGATTCCGTTGAGCTTATTGTAGGCCGACATCACGGACCAGACGCCCGCCTCCTCCACCGCCGCTTTGAATGCGGGAAAATAGATTTCGTTCAGGGCACGCTCATGAACCACCGCATTTACGCGATGCCGTTCGAACTCCTGGTTGTTAGCGGCAAAGTGCTTCACGGTGGCGATCACGCCTTCGCCTTGAACGCCCTTGATGTAAGCGACCGCCAATCGGCTGGTGAGATATGGATCCTCGCCGTACCCTTCGAAATTTCTGCCCCATAGAGGAGTGCGGTTGATATTCACGGTTGGCCCCAGGATCATGTCGCGTCCAAACGCTTTCACTTCCTGCCCGATCGCTCGCCCCTCGCTTTGCAGTAGTTCGGTATCCCATGTGGCAGCCATGGCCACTCCCGCGGGAAACGCGGTGGTGGTAACCTTCAACTTAGCGGACATCGCGTTGCTCTCGGAGGAAGGTCCGGACCAGGACCGAATGCCGATCGGGCCGTCAGCCATTTTTATGGAGGGGATACCGAGCCTCTCATTCGGAACGCTCTGCATCCAATCGTACCCACTCAGCATGGCGACTTTTTCCTGCAGCGTCATGCGGCCCAGCAGATCCTGAACACGCCGCTCAACCGGCAAACTGGGGTTCTTGTATAGCGCGATATCAGAACCGCTTGCGTTTTGGGCAATGCTCAGTGCGGGCGCAGAGAGAATCAGAACCAGACAAAGAAAACGCCTCATTATTTGTGCCTCCATATTTTTGCCTTCATTGAATTTAGGTGGTTGAGCCCTGGATGCAAACAATCGGCCCTGGCAATTCTATCTCTTCTGGGTCATCGGCGAACCGGAACTAATCGCTGAACCACCGTCTGCGCGACGGTGAGTAGACGTTGAGGCGGGAAATTGTCTGGAAGGACAGCACGTCTAGCTTGGGTCGATCCTAATTTTTAGAG
>PLIO01000084.1 GCA_003140075.1 Acidobacteriaceae bacterium
GCAGCAGCAGAACCGGCAATCGATTCACTGTTGCCGTGGCCGCACCCGTGATCATATTCGTGGCGCCTGGACCAATCGATGTCGTGCAAACGAGAGTTCGTTTCCTGAAACTTGCCTTCGCAAATCCTATTGCCGCATGAACCATCGCCTGTTCGTTGCGAAACAGGTAATAGCGCAATCCCGGATTCTGTTCCAGAGCCTGACCGATGCCGGCGACGTTTCCGTGTCCAAAGATTCCCAGGCAGCCGCCGAAGAACTTGTAGCGGTTTCCGTCCCGCTCGGAGAACTGGGCATTAAGAAATGCAATCGTCGCCTGCGCCGCAGTTAATCTCACGCTCATAGGGAAATACTTCTCCGGAGTGCGGGGTAACTGCGGAGAAGTCTACCGTGCCATCGGCCGGATGGGAAGCGAATGGGAAGTTGTCCGCCGATCGCTGGTCGGGCGCCCCATGGATTTCTGAGGTAGACCCATGAAACCTCGCGACGACAAGTCCGTGCTCGCCGCGGAAACTGAAGCGAAGAGGGGGAAATTTCTAAGCGGTTATAATTCGTCCCCAACTGATTCTCCGGCGCCAACAAATTTCTATTTCACGAGCGGCAAACGAGGATCGGTTTCTTTCCACGTGGAACGGATCCAGACGTGGTCGGAATCTTCTGTAACGGCAAGGGCGCGCGAAGACCCCGCAAGAAAATTAAGGTAATAGACGTCGTATCCCGGCCCGGCAACCACAGGATGGTAACCGCTATGCACCAGCACGGCATCGCCGTCTCGAGGTTTCAGGATCTGCTCGCCCGCATGTTCGCCCGCGTATAAATGCTGGAAGGCAAAGCCCTCAGGCTGGCGTATCCGGTAGTAGTAAATCTCGTCCAGATCGACTTCTCCAGGCGGGTTGTGCACATCGTGCTTGTGCGGAGGATAGCTGGACCAATTTCCGCCCGGCGTATAAACCTCGATCACCATAAGCCGGTCGGCGGGAAACGCCGGGCCCATGATATCGACAATCTGGCGCGACGCATTTCCCCCGCCGCGCAGGCTGCTGACCACATCATCCGGAGTGATCAGCCGAGCCTCGAGAAGCGCCTCGGAAGGTGCCCGGCACTCGGCAATTTCACAGACGGTTTGCGCCGTGAATATGACTTCGTTCCCGGCTGGCAGGTATAAGGTGTAGGGAAAGCCGTCAAAGACGTTCTTGCGCTTTCCGATAGACATGCGACCCTTGCCCCAATTGGCAGTGCAGCTTCCGCCCAACAGGACAAACACTGCCTCTTCCCCGTCCGTTCTCGTGCGCAGTTCGTCGCCGGGTTGCAGCCGTCGCACGAAGAAACTCATCCATTCCCAGCCAGCTTGCTGTCGAGCCAAATGGATCAATCCGCCACCCCGCTGTTCCGGCAAATGGGAAGAATGAACGAGAAACTCGGTTTTGCTTGCGTCCCTCATAAAGCGGCAGAAATACCTAAGAAACGTTACCAGTCTAACCGCTTTGAGACTATGACAAATGCATGTCGCAATGTCAATACCGAAACGACTCCGCCGGACCAGATCTAAGGGTTTCCGTGCTGACGGAATCTCGGGTGAGTGGCTAATACTTGTGCGCTCGCACGACAAACCGCTTCGGCGACGGACCAACAAAATAAAATGGGTAGCAAGTCACCAGCGTGAGCGTATTTTCTGTTGTCGAAGGCTCCAGAACTGTAGTGTCATCGGGCTCGACCACCTTCGCCGACTCTACGTCGTAGCGAAATAGCCCAGTTGCCGTCTGAAGCTGAATCTCGTCATCCTTGCGAATGTCTTTCAGCCGACGGAAGAAGGTGTCGCGATGCCCGGCGATCCCACTGTTCCCGGTCTCCCCTGGAAGCGGAGTGCCTTCGATATGTCCCGCACCCAGCCGCAATACTCGCGAACTGGTCCCTTGTAGAACTGCGACGGAAATTCCCAACCTCGGGATATCGATGCGGCCTAGAACGCTACCCTTCTTGATTGCTGGTTTGGGCTGTGTTTGTGGGTGCTCTTTTTCCACCTGGATCTGATTTTCCAAGGACCGTTTTGCAGATACCTGGTAGAGTCTGGCGTCGACCAGAGTGAAGCCGACGTAACCGAGCGCGAGGATGCCAGTCAGGAAAAGGAGACGTTGACTCCAGCGCAGGAAGTTTTGGACTCGCGTCGGAAATATCTCTTTCTTAGTTGTGAACTTCATGGTTGCTCGACCTTCGCCGCCGGCGATGGCTGAGATTGTGCCGGTGCGAAGTAACCGGTTCGGGTGCGGACCAGCAAACGCCCGCGGCCCGGAGCGTTTGCCTTCACCTGTATGACTCGATAGTTTCCATCCCGATTTCTATTCGTGGGGACGTAGGCGATGGTGTATTGGCTCCGAATATCGTGAGCGATCCGTTCGCAGACGGGCGCAACGTCCTCTAATGATGCAGGCAAGAAAGCCTCGCCCCCCGTGTCCTTGGCAAGCCGCTTGAGCACGCCCGGGTTTCGATCGGTGTCCTGCTCATCGAATATACCGATGGTGTATATGATTACGTCGGGCTTTCCTGCCAGAGCCATGATTTCGGCCAGCTTATGCCGGCTGGCGTTGTCGCCTCCGTCGCTGATTACGATCAGCACTTTCTTGTCGCGGTTACCCTTCTTCAGGTGCTCGAGCGCGACAGCAACGGCATCGTACAGTGCCGTCTCGCCATTGGCGCGGACTCGAGAAAGGGCGCCCTCCAATTGACCCACCTGGTCTGTGAACGGCACGTTGTCCGGAAGGCCAAACGAAACCCTTTCGTTGAAATTGACCACGAACATCTGGTCCTGCGGGTTGCTGGAACGGGCAAATACCAGTGCCGCGGAAACCACGTCACGGAGCTTCGGCTTCATGCTTCCACTGTTATCGATGACCAGACCGACCGTGACTGGGATATCCTCGTGGCTAAAATATTTGATCGGTTGAAGCACTCCGTCCTCGTAAACCTGGAAATCGTCTTCGGAGAGTCCAGAAACGAGAGTGTTCTTGCGGTCCTGGACGGTTGCGTGCAAGACCGCCATGTCCACATTTACTTTCATGGTGAAGGGCTTGGCCGGGAGACTCTGCGACGGAGAGGATTTTTGCGCGCAGGCAAAGCTCGTTACAGCGATCAGCAGGACAACACTAGCCAGGTACCGGAGCGTGGAGGCAAACTCCTCAAAGATGTGCGCTCCGGTGCCGACTTCTGCGGCGTGCAATTTCTCCTGGCGCTGCACACATGGAGCGGATGAAGGCGTCTCTGTCATCCGTTTAGTCCTTTCTACAGTGCGGTCTAAACATTGCGGAGCGGGGCGAAGAGGCGGCACTCGCGTACCACCCGCTTCGCCGTCGGGCATCCGGCCCAACTCCTCTGGGTCTTCCACGCTCCGATCTCTTGGCGCAACTCAAACGGGTCGCTTCGAAAAAGCCGAGAGAGCAAGACCGGCGCCGATCAGCATCAGCCCAAGCAGTGCAATCATGGGCAGCGGGCTGGCAGTTTGCGGCAAGGGATCGGCCGCAGGTTGTGTTGCGGCAGCCATGGGGGCATCCGCTGGGGGTGGTTCAACAACCTGAGCTAGTTCGACTGGATCTCCCGTAGGGGCAACGGCCTCGACCGGCGCCGTGTTCAACGCCTCGATGGGAGCCGCATCCAGCTCGACCGGGGTCGCGAGCACGGGCTCATTGGTTTCCTTGGCCAGCTCTATGGCTCTCGACTTTGCGTAGACAAATTCCTCGCCCCATTCTCGTCCGGGGTAAAACCAGGCACGCACGGCTTCCGGCTGTCCGGCCGGCCGTTCGCGAAACGTAATTACCGTCTTATTAGTCGCGTGCAAACGATAATTCGGAATTGCGAGGATTGTCGTAAGTACCTGGGTTTCGTCTTGATTGAAAATCTGAACGATGTGTCGGTCGGATTGTGAATTCAGAATCTTGAAGACATAGGTGCCGGCCGGCAAATTATGCTGGCCCACGCCCGGAACTTCGACGGGCCCGCTGAAGGTGATAACAGTCTTCCGGTTCCAGTCATCCGCCGTTGCGGTCGGCACGACGATCGCACAGAGCGCAATGAGGCAGAATAAGGTTGCTAACGTCTTTAACAGTTTCATAGACTCTCTCCTGTAGTTTTCTCCGACTGGCTCGCACGGCGGTGGTGATTCTGGGAGAACTCTTCATGTTGTCGGCTCACAAGAGATCTACGCCCGGAAGATCCGGCAATTTTTCAACCGTCGGGAGTTATTCGAAATCTAGTCCAGTATCAGACCTTCGCCCTTCGGATTACTGGTCAATATTGACCGCAGTGTCTTATGAGTTTAGGCGTGGGTCGGAAGGCAGATTGGCTTCCAACTTGTTCGGGTTGGACTGACGCTTAATCAGCTTGGCTCCGCTCTCTTCGGGCCGCGGCTTTCTTTCCGTTGCCCACAAAGTTCATCTCGAGAGAATCGATTCAGCAACTTTACTCTGGGACATTCCACGCAAAGTGATCCAAAGTGCACAGACTAGGAAGTGTATCCGTGGAAGGCTTGCAGACGACGCGAGACCTCTAACCAAGCAGCCCGCAGAAGCTAAGGTCGGACCGGGCAATCTTACGGGTGATCTGGCAAGGTGGTTCAAGATGCGTAACATTCGTTTACTGCTGCTAGCAGTTCTGATATTGGCCATACCGGCTGCCTCGTTCGCGCAGTTCGGCGTGTCGGTCATGATCGCCCCGCCTGCGTTGCCGATTTACACGCAACCCATGCTCCCCCAGCCGGTTATTTGTGGACGCCCGGCTATTGGTCTTACGGGGATGAAGGATACTTCTGGGTGCCTGGCACCTGGGTCGAGCCACCCACGGTTGGCTTGCTTTGGACTCCCGGTTATTGGGGGTGGGGCGGCAACGCCTTCGCCTGGAATGAAGGCTACTGGGGTGCGCAGATCGGCTTCTACGGTGGCGTCAACTACGGTTTCGGATACGGCGGTATCGGCTATGGAGGCGGATACTGGAACAACGGAGCCTTCTACTACAACCGATCAGTGAACAACGTGAGGTTCTGCAATCGTGACTGCGAAGCTTACTACAGCAGATGACCAAATCTTGGCGCGTTTGGAAGAACCCAGTTCCATCGACGAGGGGATCGTTTCCCGCAGCGCCTGCGACAAACTCCGGTTTGGCGCTATGCAGTTCGACTGCGGATACCTCTCGCCCTATTTCATTACTGACCCTGAACGCATGGAAGTTACGTTCGAGAATGTCTATGTTCTTGTTTACGAAAAGAAAATCAGTTCCAGAAAAGACCTGCTCCCGCTACTTGGGCAGATCACAGACAGTGGCAAGCCGCTGCTTATAATCGCCGAAGATGTTGCGGGTGAGGCGCTGGCTGCTCTCGTCGTAAACAAGTTGCGCGGCCCGCTGCAAGTTGCTGCCGTAAGAGCCCCTACCTGTGGGGATCAGCGCAGGGGCATGTTGGACGAGATGGCCCTTCTCACCGGGGGCAAGGCCATCACGGGGGACTTCCCGCTGAGAAACGTACAGATTTCCGACCTCGGTCAGGCCAAGAAGATCGTCATCGACAGGCACCACACGGTCGTTGAAAGCGGCGTCTCAGCCGCGGTAAATAATCAGCCAACCGTGTCGGGCCACCGATGACTGCTCCGCATGTCATCAGATCCTAGCCTCGGGCGAAGAAAATCCTAAGATCCCGACCCACCTGGCAATGAAATAAACCGACTACCAATATTTGTCTTCCGCGTGCGATTGTGGCGATGGCTGCGCAGCTGCCGGCGCCCGCATGGCGTCCATGAAGCTGTCCATCGACTGGGTCAACTGTGCGTCTACCTCGTCCGCCTGCTGCAATCCAGTAAACGCCTCTGTTTACTGTTGTTTGAATCTGGTGGCGGCGCGTGG
The DNA here is from genome assembly GCA_003140075.1 of Acidobacteriaceae bacterium. Lineage (GTDB taxonomy): Bacteria > Acidobacteriota > Terriglobia > Terriglobales > Acidobacteriaceae > Sulfotelmatobacter. The sequence goes on from PLIO01000084.1 coordinate 5,878, forward strand.
ACTCGAANNCTAGCCACCTGAGCTACGCCGCCGGCAAGTTGGGAAAACGCAACGAGAGGGACTTGAGGCCGTCTGCTGCAAAATATCCTCGCTGCCTTGAACACAACGGACCGGAGTGGCGCGTCACGTCCAATCTCTTATTCTAAGAGCCGCCGCAAAAACGTGTCAAACAGGTGAAGCGTCTTCGCTCGCACACGCGACACTTGCCAGTTACGCCCGGAAACTAGAAACTGGTTGTCTCATGAAAACAATTGCTGTGATTCCGGCCCGGCTGGCCTCGACGCGTCTGCCGCGCAAGATGCTGCGGGAAATTGCAGGGAAGCCGCTGGTGGGTTGGGTGTACGAGGCAGTTCGCTCGTCTCCCCTTCTGGCCGAGGTCATCATCGCAACCGATTCCGAAGAGATTATGGAGGCCTGCGGCAAGCATGGATGGCGCTCGCAACTGACTTCATCCACTCACCGCAGCGGAACCGAACGCGTGCATGAAATCTCGAACTTGATCACAGCGGACGTTTATATCAACGTGCAAGGCGACGAGCCGTTAATACGTCCGGAACACATTGTCAGCCTGCTGGATGTAATGAAGGATCCGGCAGTGCAGGTGGGAACCGTGAAGACTCTTTGCCCCGCGGAAGAAGTTCATAATCCCAACGCGGTCAAAGTCGTGACCGACCCCGGCGGTCGCGCTCTCTATTTCTCCCGGGCTACAATTCCTTTCGACCGCGATGGCACGGCCCCGCGTTATTTCAAACATCTCGGCCTGTACGCCTACCGCAAGCCCGCGCTCGATCTCTTCATGAGCCTGCCAGAATCCGCGCTCGAAAAATGCGAACGGCTGGAGCAACTGCGTTTCCTGGAAAACGGAATCTCGATCTTTGTGGGCGAAACGCCTTACGATTCAGTGGGCGTAGACACGGAAGAAGATCTGCAGAGGGTGACCCAAATTCTGCGGAAGCGTTGATTCCCTTCTAGAATCAGGGCTCACGTTCACCCTTGCGGGTTTGCACCTTGTACACGCCCCCACGCCTCCGCTGCCGCCACGCGCTTCGAGATTGCCGGGTGTGAGTGGAACAACACTTCAATCCACTTCGAAGGTGTGCGCTCCGCCAGGTTCTGCTGTGCCAGCTTGTTCATCGACGAAATGAACGGCTCCACGCTGGCGATCGATTCAAAAGCATAACGGTCGGCCTGCCGCTCGTTGTAACGCGAGTAGGCGTTGAGCGCCGGCATCAGCAGGAGCGAAAGCGCAGTCGTGGTAAGGGCCAGCAAAGGCAGGTTGGCAAAATCGGAAAGTTCCTCGAACATTTGACGATCGACCGAGTAGTGAAGCACCCAGTTTGCCACCCAGAAACCGAGCAAGGTAGTTCCGGCCTGCACGAAGACGCTCTTAAGAATGTGCCGGTGAACGTGATGACCGAGTTCATGCGCCAGGACCGCCTCAATTTCCTCGGCAGCGTAATTGTCCAGCAGCGTATCGGCCAGGATGATGCGCCGCGTTCGTCCGAGTCCGGTCAGAGCCGCATTGGCTTTCTTGCTTTTTTCCGAAAGCTTCCAGCGATAAATTCCGCGCACGCGCGTGCCCGCGTGCTCACTCAGTTGAACCAGCCGCCGGCGTAGATCTTCGTTCTCCAGCGGTTCGAACTTGTAGAAGATGGGGAACAGCACCACGGGGGCGAGCTGTGCCAACAATATGAACAACCCCATGAATAGCGCCCACGTAATGAGCCACCAATGCTGCGGGAACTGGCGAATCATGAAATAAAGCAACTCCACCACAATCCCCGCCAGCACCAGTCCCACCAGAAAGCCCTTCACTTCATCCCAAATCCACGAGCGAAACTTTTGCGTTGAAAGTTGGAATCTTCGCTCCAGCCGGAATCCGTAATAATCAAAACCCAGGCCCAGAGCTTTGCTGATCAATAGCAAGAACAACAAATAGAGGAAGACGGCCAGCGCGTAGTGCTGGAATCCGCAGCGGTAAGCCAAATCGCGCAGCCAGCCCGTCCAGCCTGTGCTGAGCACAACAACCAGGAAAGCGGAACCGATGACAAAATCGGCAATTCCCAGCCAGCGATGAATCCTGTTGTAGCGGCGCGCTTGCGGCGAGTCGTCTGGAGTCGAGGTTGTGCTTCCGGCGAAGGGCATGCTCAGTTAGCAGTATCGCATTACTGCCGCGTCAAATGTGGAGTTTTGGGCAGGATCAGCAGCCTTTTAGCCGCCGTCTCTAACAAAACTCTCCGCCGCTGTCAGGATTTCATTCACCAACTCCGGGGACGCGGCCTCAGCGTATGCGCGCAGCAACGGCTCCGTCCCCGAAGCACGAAGCAGAATCCATGCTTCCGCTCCGTTGCCGTTCGTCGGTGCATCAAGAAAGAACTTGATGCCATCGAGATTTTCTTTCTTCACCACGCGATAGCGCCCCAGGCTCTGCGTGCTTTCGGCCCCGGCCCGCTGAATTGCGTTCTGCTTCATCTCTTCCGGAATGTGCAGATCGCGCCTGCCATAGTAATGCGGACCGAACTCGCGTTGCAGATCCGCAACCAGTTGGCCCAGCGGTTTGCCTTCCTCGGCCATCACGTTGGCCAGCAGCAGGCAATTCAGCACGCCGTCGCGCTCGGGCAGAAAGCGCGAGTAACCGATGCCCCCAGACTCTTCGCCGCCGATCAGGATGTCATGCTCCATCATCAAATCGGCGATGTACTTGAATCCGATTTTCGTTTCGTAAAGTTTGCGGCCGTACTTCGCGGCGATGCGGTCGAGCATGCGCGTGGTGTTGAAGGCCCGCACTACATCTCCCTGCCACTTCTTGCGCTCAAGCAACCAATGCAACAGGACGCAGAAAATCTTGTGCGAGTCCACGAAGCTGCCATCCTCGGCGACCGCGCCGATGCGGTCGGCATCGCCGTC
>PLIO01000138.1 GCA_003140075.1 Acidobacteriaceae bacterium
GTGGGCTTTTCCATCCGCTTGATGTTCTCCATATGCTTTTCGGCATATTTGAGATCCTTCTGGAATTTCTTGTAGAACTCGGCCAGCGTGTCGGTCCACGTCTCCTTGCCTTCTTCGATTTCGTCGAGTTCTTCTTCCAGCCGTGCGGTATAGGCCACGTCAAAAATGTCGCGGAAGTTTTCCACCAGCAGATCGGTCACCACCAACCCAATTTCCGTCGGCGTAAACTTTCCCCCCAACTTCTGCACGTACTGCCGCTCCTGAATCGTCGAAAGAATCGCCGAATACGTGGATGGCCGCCCAATGCCGCGCTCTTCCAGTTCTTTCACCAGCGACGCTTCGTTGTAACGCGGTGGCGGTTCGGTGAAATGCTGCTCCGGCTTCAGTTCTTTCAGCGTGAGCTTCTGTCCAGCTTCCAGCGCCGGCAGCTTGTGCTTCAGTTCCTCATCTTCTTCGTCCTTGCCTTCCTTCGACTCTTCATACACTCGCAGGAAGCCGTCGAACTTCAGCACCGATCCAGTCACGCGGAACCAGAAAGTCTCGCTCTTACTCTTTGCGTCGATATCGACGGTGGTCTGGTCAAACACCGCCGGCATAATCTGCGAAGCCACAAAGCGCTGCCAGATCAGCTTGTAGACCTTGAACTCATCTTCCTTCAAATATTGTTTGACCTGATCCGGATGCCGCATCGCCGAAGTCGGCCGAATCGCTTCGTGCGCCGCCTGCGCTTCCTTCTTCTCCTTATATGTATTCGGCGTTTCCGGCAGGTAAGCCGCACCATATTCTTTGCCTACGTATTCGCGCACCTCCTGAATCGCCTCGGGAGCGACGCGAGTCGAATCGGTACGCATGTAGGTGATCAAACCCACCAATCCCTCTTCGCCCAGTTCCACGCCTTCATACAGCCGTTGCGCGATCATCATGGTGCGCTTCACGCTGAAGCGCAGCTTACGCGAAGAATCCTGCTGCAACTTGCTGGTGGTAAACGGAGGCGCGGCATTGCGGCGGCGTTCTTTTTTATCGACCGACCGCACCAACCAGTCAGCCTGCTCCAGCGCAGCGCGGATCTTTTCCGCATCCTCGCCGTTGGTAACCTCGATCCTCTCTTCGCCCTTACCCACGAACCGCGCGTCGAAGGCCGGAGGCTTGCTCGCCGCCAGGTGCGCGTCGATCGTCCAATATTCTTTTTTCTCGAACGCCTTAATCTCGCGTTCGCGCTCCACGATCAGCCGCAGCGCAACCGTCTGCACCCGCCCCGCCGAAAGTCCCCGCCGAACCTTATCCCACAGCAGCGGCGAAACCTGATATCCCACCAACCGGTCAAGCACTCGCCGCGCCTGCTGCGCGTCCACCAGGTTTTGGTCGATGGCCCGCGGATGCTCGAACGCCGCCTGCACCGCACGCTTCGTGATTTCGTTAAACGTGACTCGCTGAATGCGCGGCGGCGCGTCGGCTTCTCCTTTTTTCTTCTTCTTGGCTTTCTTTCCGTGCCCGTTGCCGTCGAGTTCCCCCGCAAGGTGCGCCGCAATGGCTTCGCCTTCGCGGTCCGGGTCAGGCGCCAAATAGATCGCGTCCATCGGCCCCGCCAATTTCTTCAGCTTGGCCAGCACCTTTTCTTTTCCCGGGATGACGACGTAGTCGGTCGCGAAGTTGTCGCTGGTATCCACCCCCAAGGTGCTCTTGGGCAGATCTTTCACGTGGCCGAGCGAGGCCTCGACCGTAAATCCCTTTCCCAGATATTTCTGGATGGTCTTCGCCTTCGCCGGCGATTCGACAATGACTAAACTTTTTACCAATGGACCCCTCAGTTCCTAAGTTTTCGCTTTGAACCTAGCACGAATGGGACGAAAGCAACAAGTTACCGCCCGGAAAGCTCTTAGCTTTTGGCTTTTAGCTTTTAGCCTAAAACTATGCGGCGGGAATATTCCTGACCTTGCCGGAGAGCGCAGAGAGCATCTTCATGACCCTGTCAACGGCCGAGCTCAAATCCACGTATTCCTCAGTCTTGAGGAAACCCAGATCGCGCGCTAATAGAAGATGGTAGGAAAGCTCCGCGCCCGACCCCATCGCAATCTGGACGTATCATTTCCCCATCAGACCTCCGGCCACAACCCTCCGCCAAGTTTGCTGCAATCGAGGCTGAAGCTCGCCGCACTTGGCTGGTTAGCCCGAACCGTTCATCTTTCGGAAAACCTTGGGTGACCGAGTAAATAGCCAGCGTCAACTTGTGAGCCTCTTCCCAAACGCGGAGATCTTTGTAATTTCGCACGAGTCCGATCCCGAAGTGTTCCTGGAACGGTTTGAGCCAAGAGCCAAGAGCCAAAAGCTAAAAGCTTTTTACAAAATTCTTGCCGGGCATTTGTCTGACCTTGCCTGTCAGTTCCAATTCAAACAGAGCCGCAAAGATCTCAGAAGAAGATAACTCATTCTCGAGTTTCTCCACGAGTTCATCAATGTGCGTGGCCTCGTCAGCCTTCAGCAGGCTCAGAATTCTTTTCTCATGCGGCGGAAGCCCTTCGTCCGGGAATAGAGATGCGGAAGTCGAGCCGCCGGATTCAGGCGAGGGCGGCGGAGTCAGCGCGAGCTTCACTTCCGGAGGCAGATCCTCCCACACATCTTCCCACGTCGCCACCAGCTTCGCGCCCTGCTTGATCAGCGTGTTCGGCCCCCAGGAATTCTTGTTTGTCACGTTGCCCGGCACGGCGAAAACATCGCGGTTTTGCTCCAGCGCGCAGCGCGCCGTGATGCGCGTTCCGGAATATTCCGCAGCCTCAACCACCAGCACGCCCACCGACGTCCCACTCAAAATCCGGTTGCGAATGGGAAAATTCTGCGGAAACGCAGGAGTCCCGAGCGGAAATTCCGAGATCAGCGCCCCGCCCAGCGCCAGAATCTGCTCCGACAGTCGCGAATTTTCTTTCGGATAGATCACATCAACGCCCGTGCCAAACACCGCGATGGTCTTGCCTTTCGCAGAAATCGCCCCACGATGGCCCGCTGTATCCACGCCGCGGGCCATGCCGCTGATAATCACCAATCCTTGCGCCGCAAGATCGCACGCCAACCGCTCCGCCATCCCCGAGCCGTACGGCGTAGGGTGCCGCGTGCCCACCATGGCAATGCCGGGCTGCGTCAGCACCTCCGGGATGCCGCGAACATAGAGCACCAGCGGCGGGTCGTAGATTTCTTTCAGCCGCGGCGGATAGCAGGCGTCTTCCATAGAAAGCACCGTCACTTCGGCGGCCGCCGCCCGCGCAATCTCTTCCCGCGCCAGTTCCGCCGATTTCCCCGTGGCAATCGACTGCGCCGAGACCGCCTGAATTCCCGTCGCTTCCAATTCAGTCAGCGAGGCGTGAAACACCGCTTCGGCGCTGCCGAAATGTTCCACCAGCTTGCGCGCCTTCGTCGGCCCCAGGCCCGGCGTCAGCGAGATGGCAAGCCACTCCAGAATATGAGTTCCAGGCGTAGATGCAGCTACAGCATTCATGAAAAACTCCCGCGACAAGAACCACTCATGTGGGGACAGCCGCCCTCGGCTGTCCGCCGGGCGCAGCCCGGCACAGTGGCCGGGGGCACTACCCCGAGACATCCAGACCAGCGGACTCTAACGACCAGCCGAAATCCCTGTCAAGGGAGGCGGTCACAAAAGCCCGCCAAAATCGTCTGCTAAAATCAAAACAGGAATGAGACCTCTGCGCATCTCTGCGATTTCCTACCTCAACACCGCCCCTCTGATGTGGGATTTCGAACACGGCGAGGCCGGCCGCGATTTCGATATTTCCTACACGCTGCCCTCGGCCTGCGCCCGCGCGCTTCAAGCCGGTACCGCCGACATCGGAATCATCCCCGCAGCCGCTTACACGCAAGTCCCAGGCCTGATGATATTGCCCGGCGTCGCGATTGCCTCCCGCCGCCCGGTACGTTCGATCCTCTTGGTCAGCAAAGTGCCGGTCGATAAAATTCGCAACGTGGCTCTCGATACCTCCTCGATGACCTCGGTGGCGCTGACCAAAGTTCTATTCGAAAAATGGTTGGGCGGCGGCAGAACATTCACCCCGATGGCGCCGGATATCGAAAAAATGCTGGCCGCGCACGACGCCGGACTACTCATCGGAGATCCCGCGCTGCAGATCGATCGCTCCCGCTTCATCACCCTCGACCTCGCCGAAGAATGGATTCGCTACACCGGCAAGCCCTTCGTCTTCGCCTTCTGGGCCGTTCGTGCGGATTCTCTGAAAATGAATTCACTAAAAATGGATTCTCAGAAAGAAGCCGCGCTGCAGGAAGAAGAACTATGTGGGGACAGCCGCCCCCGGCTGTCCGCGTCGCGCAGCGTCGCTCTTGCACCCGCGCCGGACCTGGCCACGGACCTGGCCACGACTTTCCAGCAATCCCGCGACCACGGCCTCGCTTCCGCCAGCCTCGACCACATCACGCACGAGTGGTCCCCGCGCCTCGGCCTCACCGAAGCCGTTGTACTCTCCTACCTCACCGAAAACATTTATTACTATCTCGACGCACCTTGCCTCGAAGGCCTGCAACTCTTCTATCGCTATGCGGCCGAGATCGGAGCGCTGCCGTCCCCGCCAGAGCTTCGCTTCGCCAATGCGGGTTTTGCCCACGCAGGTTTTGCCGATGCGGTAAAAGCCTGTATAGCGCGATAGCTCGGAGGCTTGTACACTCCTGGAACCTGAATGGCCACGCATCTTCAGCTTTGGTTGGCAGTCACGATGTGGCAGCACCTGCGCCGCATGGGCGGCCCCGGGCTGATCCTGCTCGGCCTCGCCGACAACTCCCTGGTTCCGCTCACCGGCAGCATGGACGTGCTCTGCATCTGGCTGGCGGCGCGCCATCGCGAGCCCTGGCCCTACTACGCCCTCATGGCGACCCTCGGCGCGGTCATCGGCGGCTACATTACTTATGCGATTGCCCGTAAAGGCGGCAAAGAGACCATGGATCGCAAGCTCTCGAAAAAGAAAGCGGCCAGGGTAGCTAAGGCCTTCGAGCGCTGGGGATTTTTCGCAGTCGCCGTGCCAGCCCTATTGCCTCCGCCGTTTCCCTTCGTGCCCTTTCTGCTGGCGGCGGGCGCATTGCAGTACTCGCCGAAAAAATTTCTGGGAGCGCTGGTTCTTGGCCGCGGCCTTCGTTACTCTATCGAGGCTTACCTGGGATTCCACTATGGCCGCCACATCCTGCGCTTCTTCAACCAATACTACAAACCAGCGCTGGCGATTCTGATCGGCCTGGCTGTACTCGGCACGGTGCTGTCGCTCATTCAATACCTGCGCTATAAGAAGAAGTAAGCCCTTGTGCGCCCTCTGTGTCCCCTGTGGTTAAGAATTTAGAAACCTGGCTTAAACCCGCCCGCCTCCGTTAAAATTAATCAGCCCATGTCCCTCACCAAGTCCCAGGCCCTCGATCTCTTCCACTCCGACGATCTCATCGGCATCGGCATGGAAGCCGATGCTGTGCGCCGCGCCAAGCATCCCGAAGGCACGGTCACCTACATCATCGACCGCAACATCAACTACACCAACTTCTGCACCGAGTACTGCACCTTCTGCGCCTTCTACCGCCCGCTCAAAGGCCCTGCCGCGAAGGAAGGCTACATCCTCGAGTTCGACACCATCTACGAAAAAATCCGCGAAACCGTCGAACTCGGCGGCACCGGCGTGCTGATGCAAGGCGGCCTGCATCCCGATCTCAAGATCGACTGGCACGAAAAAATGCTGCGCGGCATCAAAGAGCGCTTTCCGCAAATCCATCTACATTGCTACTCCGCTTCCGAAATCATCGCCATCGCCGAGTACAGCAGCCTCAGCATTCGCGACACGATTCTCCGCCTGCGCGATGCCGGCCTCGATTCCATCCCCGGCGGCGGCGCAGAAATTCTCGACGACGAAGTCCGCTACAAAATCGCGCGCCTCAAATGCCTCACGCAGGATTGGATCAACGTCCACCGCACCGCCCACCAGATCGGCATGCGCACCACCGCCACCATGATGTTCGGCGTCGGCGAGAGCTACGAAAACCGCGTCAACCATTTTCAGGAGATCTACAATCTGCAGGAAGAAACCGGAGGCTTCACTGCTTTCATCCCCTGGAGCTTCCAGCCGCAAAACACCGCCCTCGGCGGCCGCCACTGGGACGAAGCCACCGCCGTCGAATATCTGAAGACGCTGGCCATCTCGCGCCTCTATCTCTCAAACTTCCTCAACGTGCAATCGAGCTGGGTCACGCAGGGATTAAAAGTCTGCCAGATGGGCCTGCGCTTCGGCGGCAACGACGTCGGCTCCGTGATGCTTGAAGAAAATGTTGTAAGAGCCGCAGGCGTAACCAACTGCACCACCGAAGAAGAGTTGCGCCGCATCATTCGTGATGCGGGCTTCCGCCCCGCGCAGCGGGATACGTTGTATAGACAGTACTTTCTAAATTAGATCCGCCTTTTGAAACGATCACCTATGAGGAGGATCCTGAAGAAAATAGGAGAGCTGTCAACGACAAGGGCATCCTGCGATCCAGATGGAGCCAACGGGACATCTCTTTCTCGCATTGTCCCACCTACCCCGATATTCAGCGTGTCGTCACCAAGCGATTGACAAATTCGAGGTATAGGTATATATGTACGGGCCTGAGGGGGAGTCTAGCTGCTCTACATTCTTTCCGGTGGAGAAGTGGACTTGGCACGGCACAAACTGCGAAAGGCGGAAGTGTGTCATGATCTCCTTACAGGCGTTAGTCTCGCGTGTTCAGCTACTCTGGCTAGACCATAGAGCCGAAGTTATAGCAGCCATAATCATCGGCATAGTTGCAGGCGTTCCGTTAGCTGCGTATTTCGCCCTAGCTTTCGATCGCTCGCCCGCTCCCGCGTACAATGTATACATTGTCACTGATCCCCTGACTGATACCAAGGCTGAAGAAAAGTTAAAGATTTCAAACGCATTCCAGGGGCTTGAGCTCCATGACGTGAAGGTCATGCCCAATGTGCTGCCGCTAAGTTTCAATCCTCAGACCAACCAATATGACGAGATTGCGAAGGCGCAGTACATAGTTAATCAGGGTAACGCTCTGCTTGTTATAGGAAACTTCGATAGCGGTCCTACAGAGAACTCATTGGCGACATACTTTACGCAGCAGCCGCCAATCCCGTTCATAGCAGCCGTGCAAACCGACGATGATTTGCTCCGGCAGTGCAAACAACCCTGCTATGGTGAAAGCCCGGCTCCCCTTCTGCAATTGTCCCCAATAAATAGTGAACAAGCGCAGTGGGCGGTGAAATATGCGGTTGACCATGAGAAGCGCCAATTCCTGATCGTTCGCGACAACGATTCCACGAACGAACCCTATACCGATAGCTTGATAAAGGCATACCACTCAGCAATTAGCAGCCTAGAAACGCAAGGCTTTTATGTGAAGAAGCACGAAGTCAAGTTACAAGACGTGTCTCAGGCATTGAAAGATTCCAATGCAGATGTAGTTCTCTACGCCGGTGGCCTAGATGACGGCAGCGAACTGGTCAGAGTGATTAAGAAGTCCGGAAAGAATTTGATGGTCATTCTCTCAGATTCTACTGTTAAAGGTTGCGACATTATGCAGACCAGCCTGAAAGAATTCGGACGCGGGGTAGAAATAACCAACCAGTCGAACGCGGATTTTTTCTGTAAGGACGTGAGCGTTAACGCCATGGACAGCGCGGCCATTGCGGCTCAATTAATCAAGGATCTAGAGAATCATGGTTTTGACTGGCGGTTTCGGGTTAAGGCATGGTTCGATCGCCAAACCGTGGAGGATGCCCGCAGAAACCTTGTGCGCGTTATGAGAGAGAATATCAAGGCACGCACGTCCTACCTTGGAGCCACTGAAACCGCAGCAGTACCCGGGGGTCGCAGTCTTTATGCGTTTTCAGACGGGAAGCGAGTAGGAGGGATCTTCCATGTCTGGCAATGGGATCCGGAACATGGAACCATGAGCGACGTGGATCGCTGGCATCCACAAAGCCTGGAAGTCGACTCCGTTATAGCCTCCAAACGGCAGCAAAGGATCCGCACAGTCGCGCCGACCAGGAATACCGAGAAGTCCGGGATCGATCTGGCCGCACAACGCGAACGAATTTCAAAAAACTAGGACTGCCGGGTGCCCCACTTCTCGCTTCCTCTGCTAGAAGTGGGATGGAGCCGCCTTCGATCTCTTCGCCTGCTAAAAATGCAAACGGCCCCGGAATCCCCGAGGCCGTCGCGACAGCAATAACTGGTTCCCTGCCAAGGTAACGTCATTATTATCGAAACAATCCGGCTGCAAATCAAGTTACTTTCAGGAGAGTCGCACCTTGCCTTACGAACCCTCCACTGTCCCTGAGAGACATCCTCCATCGAAGAGGAATGGACTTGGAGGGACTCGAACCCTCACCAGTACCTTGGCAAGGAACTGTGCTGCCATTACACCACAGGCCCACGAACCAAAGCTTACTTCAGTTACGGCAGGGCTTCGCGCCGGTCGCGTGCATTTCTTTAGACAGGGTTTCGTTTTGGAACCAGGCCTCGGGCCGACGACCCCTACTAGTGGCTATCCGCGCTAAAATAGCCACAGCGAGGTCCCCATGCCGCAACTAACACCGCAGGTTTCCGAAGTTCTCGAAAAAGCGCTGGCGCTGTCAACCCAGGAGCGCGGCCTGATCATCGACCGCCTCATCGAAAGCCTCGACGATGAACCGGCCGACGAAGGCGTCGAGGCGGCTTGGTCCGAGGAAATCAAGCGCCGCGTCGAAGAGATTCAATCCGGCAAAGTCGAAATGATTCCGGGCGAAGAAGTCGGCCGTCGGCTTGCTCGATTATCAAATGGCAAGAAGTAAACCGTATCGCTTGCATCCTCTCGCTTGGCTGGAGATTGAAGGCGGAGAAGACTGGTACAGACAACGAAGTTTTCCGATGCCGCCGCGGATTTCGTTTCCGATGCTCGGGATGCAATCAAGAGCATCCGCCAAGCTCCTCACCGCTGGCCCAAATACCTACATGGCACCCGGCGATTCGTCCTTGGCCGTTTCCCATTCTCAATCGTCTATCTCGACACGGCGGAGTTTGTGAACATTGTGGCCGTGGCCCACAGCAAACGAAAGCCTGGATATTGGAAGCGGCGGCTCTAAGCTGCTTCCCACGTGCAAGCAGGCCTGAAAACACAAACGGCCCCGGGGAATCCCCGAGGCCGGTCGCGAGACGATCTTACCTCCGTTCCGTGTCCCGGCTCGCGGGCTGCTGTCTCGCCTGCAACTGCTGTTGCTGTGCTTGATGGCTCTGCTGCAATTGGTTCGTCTGCTGCTGGTGCTTCTGCTCCACCTGCTGCCTTTGCGCGTCATTTGCCTTCTGTTTGTCCAGCTTCACATGCTCCTGGTCCTGCGTCTGCTGAAGTTTGTCTCGTTCCCCTTGTTGCTGCGCGATCTGCTTGTCCTGCTGCTTTTGGTACTTCTTGTCCAGCTTCGCGTTGCCCGTATTTGGAGCGCTCCGCGTCAGGGGCGGAAGGTCGTGAGGATGGACGGCCGCGCTGGCTTGCGCGGAGTTGTTGTCCGGTCGCCCCGGGTTTGCTCCCCGATTGGCTGGAGTATAAGGCCCTCCTGCCTGTTTGGCCGGTACGGCGCTACGGTCGTTAAAATCTCCCGGCCTGGGTGTCGCCGCTACGCCTGGCTTGCCCATATTCGCCGATGCGCGTTGCTGCGGGTTGGCTCGAGCCGCCTGCGCATGTTGCGTCTGAGCCGCCACCGGCGCGATGTGTCTCTCACGCCCCGCAGCTTCCTCTCCCGCTGTCGGACGCGCGTTGACCCCGCCATCGCCGCCGTTATAGCTGACGCGACTCTCGTTGTTGTTCCTCACGGGGGTGTCGTAAACATTGCGACTGTTGCTCATGTTCACGTTGCTCACGGAACGGTTGTAGAAAAATTGTCCGTTCTCCCAACGCCCGCCTTCAAAGCCCACGCCGAAATAGCCGAAGCCGTAATTGATCCCGCCGTAGAAGCCTACGTTCGGTCCCCAGTAGCCATCATAGAAAACGAATCCGTCGCCGCCCCAGCCCCAATAGGCTGGAGTCCACAGAAAACCGATTTCCGGCGACATCACCCATGTGCCCGGCACCCAGTAGTAATCGCTCGCGTCGTCAGCGTAGCCCCAATAGCCAGGCGTCCAGAGATAGCCGTCGCCCGGACAAACAGGCTGCTCATAAACGGGCAGCGCAGGCGGCCCGATCCTGATGGCCACGTTGATTTGCGCGAACGATGCTGCCGATATCGACAACAGGATGAACCCGAACAACAGCGTACGAATGAAACGAATATGCATTGTGATTCCTCTGGCTCATCATCCCTCGCTTACCCGGTGATGCTCTGCTGACCCCGGGTTGCGTGGATTTGAAGGCCGATTTCCGGACGAAACCTACCGCCAACTCCGTCGCGCTCCCAAATGGTTCTGCCAGAACTTTCTCATTCCGGGGATGTAGAAATCTGTTCAAAAAAGCTCATTGGGCGTAGTCCGTGTCGGAGGAGGTGGGAGCCGGCGGACCACTTCTGAACAGATGGCGAGGGCTGATGGCTGCGACGCCGGGTGCCCCACTTCTCGCTTCTTTTACGAGATGCGGGATTGCAGCATGAAAGCCGCCCCCGATCTCGCCGCCGTCTAAAAATGCAAACGGCCCCGGAAATTCCCGAGGCCGTTCGCGAGGACCGATAGATCGGTACCCCATCAAGGTCCCAACATTATTATTGGTGCAACCCCAGGTACAAATCATGTTACTTTGGCTTCCCACTCAAATTACCCAACCGTCTTACTCCCCAAATACCCGGCGTGGCTGATTCCCAGCAGCGCCACCATGCCGTCGGACACCGTCGGCATCGCCAGACTCTTCGGGTCTGCATACATGCTGTGGAAGATCAGATATCCGTAACTTACCCCCACGATCAGCGTGAACAAAAACATCTGCAACTTTGAGGGATCAATGTAGGCGGTATTGCCCACCTCATCGCCCTCGAACATATCGGTGAATCGCGCATCTTTCGGCGCTACGTTTGAGTAGAGCCTGCCTTGGAGATTAGCCTCGATTGTGGACTTGTCTTCGCCCAACACCTTCGCCGCATTGGTAACCGCATTATCGGTGGGAGTCTGCGTTTTCTTGCTTTGCAGCAACAGGGGTGACCCAACCAAGGACGCCGTGCTGATGCCGAGCAGCGCCCAGAGCCTCTTATCCAACGCAATATTCAGCGCGTCCGGAATGCCGGCATGGATTCTCTGGATCGCGATGATCAGATACGCGGACAAAATAATCAGCGTCCACATAATGATCTGGAATCGCGACAGGCTCATCAGGTTGCGCTCGTTCACCAGAATTCCGAGCGGCCGTCCGCTAATCCATCTGCCCAGGAACAGCACAAAGACGAACATGATCAGCATCATGCCCAGCCACGAATAGCCGGATACTTGCATCGTCCCCACTCGAGCCGCAGCGATGACCAGCACGATTGTCACCATCCAGATCTGCATGTTCGGTGGCAGTTTGCTGGGCGGGTTCGGCGGCTCTGGAGACGGGGGAACTAACACCGGCTGCTGCGGGGCGGCCATATCTACCTCCTGCTTTGACCTCAAAAAGTAAGAGCCCAACCGCTCAAAAGCTATCTGGAAAGGATTCCCCGGGGCCGCTCGGCCAAGAAGGAACAAGGAACAGTGACAAGAAAGCCGAGCCGCGTAAAGTCTCCGCCCGCGACCTACATCTGTCAAGCCCGAATTTGCAAGCGCGAATTTGCAGGCGCCTCATGTGGGGACAGCCGCCCCCGGCTGTCCGCGGCGCAAAGCGCCGCAACGGTCGTGTGGAGCGGACACTCCTGTCCGCTGCCTTTGACTTTTCTTTTGACTTTGATTTTGATTTTGACGCTGCTTTTGACTTTGCTTTTGAATCCGCCCCGCGTCTGCGACCCACATTCCTCGCAAATCAGACCCTGTTCATGCTGAGCGAGGATTGAGCTTCGCGAACGCGAAGCTCAACCGCAGTCGAAGCACCCCTACCCGCTCGCGTCTTCGTGCACCTTGCACTCCCTCCGCCGTTTGGAAGGTGGGATTCCACAGCAAACCTTGTGACATCTAACCTTGCCATCCACAGCCCCATCAGTCGATCATAGTCAAGACCGCGAAGCCGGCTCACTGAGCGCACCTGATCTTTACATCCGAATAGCAAGTAAGCTCCGCAAATGCAATATTTTACCGTCCGGCTCGCTGATTCCAAGGCACTTAGCCCAGCCGATATCCCCTAAGTCCCCGGAATGGAATATTTTGCAAGCAAGTCTTTTGTTTGCAATATTTTAGTCAGATCAAAAAACGTAAGTCACTGATTCCAGATATTTTACGGGCAACAATCTGTGCTTTTTTCGATCTGGATCACCGACCTTCCTCGGCGTAGAATAACCAAGCCAGACCATCGGTGATCGATCCCCGCGATCAGCCGCGCTCCCAGGTCCCGCCCGCACTCGAACAAGATGAAGTTTTTTCCCGCAGCTCTGTTGTGCCTCATCGTGCTGGCAGCCACCGTACTTTCAGCGCAAAGCCCGCCTTCATCCGCCGCGCAAACTTCGGCGTCGGCGCAGGCTACGCTCACCGGCACCGTCACCAAAGATCCCGGCAGCGAGCCCGTAAAGAAAGCTCTCATCGAACTGATCGCTGAGACCCAAAGCGAAGGCGCAAACTACACAGCCCTCACCGGCGTGGATGGTGGCTTTCACATCGAAAACATCGCGCCCGGCCGCTATCGCTTGTTTGTCGAGCGCTCCGGCTTCCAGGAAGTGGACAAGCACCGTCGCCACACTGAAGGCCGCGTGCTCACGCTGAGCGCAGGCCAGGAGATCAAGGATCTCGTCATCCGTCTGCAAGCCGCAGCGGTGGTCGAAGGCCGCGTTACCGACGAAGACGGCGATCCCATGCCCGAGGCCCAAATCGCCGTCCTGCGCCAAACCTTCGTCGCAGGTCACACTCACTGGGAGCAAGCCGGCGCCGAGCGCACCAACGACCTCGGCGAATACCGCATCGCGGGTCTTGCCGCCGGCAACTATTTTATTTCAGTCACGCCGCCGCCCGATTTCCGAAGCCTAATTGAGACCACCGGCAACGCCGCAAAGCCCGCCAACGCCGCTGCCGACAAGCCCGCGCTCGCCGCCTACCAAACCACTTATTATCCCGGCGTCAGAGATCGTGGGCAGGCCGCTCCAGTTCAACTGCATGCTGGCGACGATTTCCCGGTGAATTTCTCGCTCACGCCCAGCCCCAGCCTGACCATCCGCGGTTCGGTGGTGAACCTGCCTCCCGGTTCAACCGCGGCGATCATGCTGCAATCCAAAGATCTCAGCCTGGTGCTCAACGGCGCGGAGATGCACAAGGAGGGCACCTTCGAGATTCGCGATGTCGCACCCGGGGTCTACACCGTTCTGGCTACCGTCGATAACGCTGCCGTGCCCATGATGGCGCGTCAGGCTCTACAGGTCGCATCGGAGAACGTGGAAGGTCTGCGGCTCTCGCCTCAACCCGGAGGTTCGGTTCGCGGACGCCTTCGCATGGAATCGAACGGCAGCGCCCGGTCCGATCCCAGCCAGATGTTTCTTCTGCTGCGCTCCACCGACGGTGATGACGACGCGCTCGGCGCCTACTCCACGGTAGAAGGCTTTCCCACCCTCGCCCACGTGAACGCCGACGGCAGCTTCGAGTGGAAAGATGTACTGCCCGGACATTACTCCGTTCAGATTTCCGACTCGAGCGCGATGCCGGACTGGTTTCTGAAATCCGAGGCCACAGGAAGCCGCGAGGTTTCTGATTCTGGCTTCAGCGTGGGCGGTGGCACGACCACGCTCGATCTGTTGGCGAGCGCCAACGGAGCCGCAGTCGATGGCGTCGTCACCAATCGGAAGGATGGATCTCGGAATGACGGATCCGAGAAAGACGAACCCGTCGCCGACGCCGTGGTTGCCGCCGTGCCGGAAGCTCGCTTCCGCAGCCATCCCGACCGCTATCGCAAAGCTGTCACCGACCAAAGTGGACGCTTCACCCTGCGCGGCCTGCCTCCTGGCGACTACACACTTTACGCCTGGGAAAGCGTCGATGGCGAAGCTTACTACAATCCCGAATTTCTCAAGACCTACGAAGGCCAGGGCAAACCTTTGCATGTGAACGAAGGCGATCGTACAAGCTTGCCGCTCAAAGCGATTCCAGTCCCTGACGATCAACCCTGAAACCTGCCCGTGGAGTATCCTTTGGAACTATGAAAGCCGTATTGTTCTCTCTCGTTCTGCTCGCCGGCCTGCTGTATGCCAATGCGGTTCAGGCTGCCGACACGCCCGTGAATGCGCTGCTCGCACTCTCCAAACACGACAGCACGCTTTCCATTGTCGATCCTTCCACCTTGAAAATCATCGCGCAGATTCCGGTCGGTAACGATCCACACGAAGTCATCGCATCCGCCGATGGCCACACGGCCTATGTCTCTAACTATGGCTCCGGTGCATACAACACGCTTGCCGTCGTGGATCTGATTGCGCAGAAAGCGCTGCCTGCCGTCGATCTCGGGCCTTTGCGCGGTCCGCATGGATTGACCTTCGTCGGGGGCAAAGTGTGGTTCACCGCCGAAGCCGCCAAGGCGATCGGCAGCTACGATCCGGCGACCAAGAAGGTTGATTGGATTCTGGGCACCGGCCAGAACAGAACGCACATGATATACGTCTCGCCGGATATAAAACTGATCGTCACGGCCAACGTCAGTTCCGGTACGGTGAGCCTGATTGAGAAGACGATTGGCGGCCCTCCCGGTCAAAGCCTCCCTCCGGGACCTCCTGGAACCGCGCTATTCATACCCGCTCCAGGCGATTGGAATGAGACTGTAGTCCGTGTGGGCAACGGTTCAGAAGGGTTCGATGTTTCTCCTGACGGCAAAGAAATCTGGGTGGCCAACGCTGGAGACGGGACCGTATCTATTATTGATGTTGCCAGCAAACAGGTGAAGCAAACCCTTGCGGCCGATGTAGGAGGCGCGAACCGGCTGAAGTTCACTCCCGACGGCAAGCTTGCCTTCATTTCTACTCTGCGCGGTCCGGACGTAACCGTCATCGATACCGCAACGCACAAGACTATCAAACGAATCCCGGTTGGACACGGAGCAGCCGGCATCGTAATGCAGCCCGACGGCGCGCGCGCCTTCGTGGCGTGTTCTCCCGATGGTTATGTCGTGGTCATCAATCTCCATTCGCTGGAAGTGTTTGGCCGCGTCGAGGCCGGTCAGAATCCTGATGGTCTCGCCTGGGCGGTGAGGCGCTAGGATTCACATCGGCGCTCAAGCCAACTGCCACGAAATGATACTTATGACAGTATGCTAGAATTGTGTCATTCGACTTGGAGTCTGCCATGATCGTGGAAACCCGAGCGCGTGTAAACGAGAACGGTCGTGTTGTGATCCCGTCTTCCTTTCGCAAGGCGCTTGGTATCGAGGTTGGGGATGAAGTCGTGCTGCGGATCGAAGATGACGAATTGCGTATCACGACTCAGCAGCGCCGCATCCAGCGGGCGCAGCGCCGGGCCCGGCAATATGTAAAGCCGGGTACCTCGCTGGTGAATGAGTTGCTCGCAGAACGCCGTAAGGCCGCCAGGAATGAGTAGGGTTGTGCTCGATGCCTCGGCCATTCTTGCCGTGATCAACGCCGAGCCGGGTGCGGAGAAACTAACCCCAGATCTGCTGGCCCGCGCGGTCGGTAGCACCGTGAATCTCGCCGAGGTGCAAACTAAGCTAGTGAGTCGAGGGTGGACATCCGAGCAGGCGTGGGAAGACGCCACCAGTCCGGTGCGGGAAGTCCTGTCATTTGACGAAGAGCAGGCCAGGATTGCAGGCGATTTAGTGATTCCGACAAGGCATTTAGGGCTCTCCTTGGGAGACCGCGCATGTCTCGCGCTGGGGATGGCGTTAAAGGCCCCCGTGTACACGGCAGAAAAGGCCTGGAAGAAGCTCAAGCTGAGCGTGAGGATCCACGTCATTCGCTGACCGCGGATGGAAGGCGGCCGAGGCGCTTCCGAACCACCGAATCCGGTAGAATAAAGGTTTTCACCGGACCCCTTGCTCCGTCCTGACCTCATCCTGTCCCCCGCGCTGGCCGCATGGACTGCCCCCAAGGGCATTGGGCCCTATCTCCGCCAGCATCTGTTGGACAAGACTTTTCAAGGCCTCTACCACACGGACGCATTCGATCGCGCGCTGTTGATTCCCTACTTCATCGTGCTGATCCTGCTTGCGGGTTACGGAATGCACCGCTACATTCTGGTTTACCTCTATTACAAGCACAAGAAGAACCGCACCACCGAGCCCGCTTCTCACTTCGAGAACTTGCCGCGTGTCACTGTGCAACTGCCCATCTTCAATGAGGAATACGTGGTTGAGCGCCTGCTGGAGTCCATCTGCAAGCTGAAATATCCGCGCGAAAAGCTTGACATTCAGGTGCTCGACGATTCCACTGACGAGACCGTCGACGTGGCGCGCAATCTGGTGGAGCGTCACGCAGCGCTGGGAAATCCCATCACCTACCATCACCGTACCAACCGCGAAGGCTATAAGGCAGGTGCGCTGGCCGAGGGGTTGAAAACGGCAAAAGGCGAGTTCGTCGCCATTTTCGACGCCGACTTCACTCCGCCGGAAGACTTTCTGCTGTGCACCATCCACCACTTCACCGGCCCGAAGATCGGAATGGTGCAAACCCGCTGGACGCACATCAACCGCAATTATTCTTTCCTCACGCAGGTGGAAGCCATCCTGCTCGACGGCCACTTTGTGCTTGAGCACTCCGGCCGCGCCCGCAGCGGCGTGTTCTTCAACTTCAACGGCACTGCCGGAGTCTGGCGCCGCGCGGCCATTGACGAAGCCGGCGGCTGGCAGCATGACACGCTCACCGAAGACACCGATCTCTCCTACCGCGCCCAGCTCAAGGGATGGAAGTTCATCTATCTGCAGGATGTGGAGTGCCCCGCCGAATTACCCGTGGAGATGACCGCGTTCAAAACCCAGCAGGCGCGCTGGGCCAAAGGACTGATCCAGACCGGAAAGAAGATTCTTCCCCGCGTGCTGCGCAGCGACGCACCGCTACATACCAAGATCGAAGCCTGGTATCACCTGACCGCGAACCTGAGTTATCCGCTGATGATTATGCTCTCGGTGCTGATGCTGCCGGCCATGATCATCCGTTTTTATCAGGGATGGTTTCAGATGCTCTTCATCGATCTGCCGCTGTTTATGGCGTCCACGTTTTCGATTTCCAGCTTCTATCTGGTTTCGCAACGCGAACTTTTTCCTAGGAGTTGGCCGCGTGCGCTGCTGTACTTGCCGTTCCTCATGGCTCTCGGCATTGGATTGACCATCACCAACACCAAAGCGGTGATCGAAGCCCTCATCGGCAAGGAGAGCGCCTTCGCGCGCACGCCCAAGTACCACGTGGAATCGAAGAAAGACAAAGTCGGTGCTACCAAGTACCGCAAACGGTTGGGCTGGGTGCCGTGGCTCGAACTCGTGATCGGCACGTACTTCGCGCTCACAGTCTTCTACGCCGTCGAGAACGAGAACTACGTCACGATTCCATTTCTATTACTGTTTGTAGTGGGTTACTGGTACACCGGATTGATGTCTCTGCTGCAAGGCCGTTTCGGTGCCGGATCGCTCAGAACCACAACGCACACCAAGCCGTTTCCCGTGGGCGTGTGAATGCTGTTGCGCCAACATCCCGGCTTCGCTCGGGACAGGCAGCCCGATAGCCGGCTGTGCGCCTGCGCTATTGCTTTCATTCGCTACGCTGCTCGTTTACAATCCACTCGCCAAAATTTCTCATCGGGCCCGGCACGCCGTTTGTATTCCGCGGAAATCAAATTCGCGGTTCGAAGGAGGATCCGATGCTCCGCCTACGCAGGTTGTTCCCGGCTCTGGCTCTTGCATTTATTGCAATTTCGCTCCTCAGTTGCGGCCCGCACGATTCCAGCGAGTACTTCGTTTTCGTGGCGGCGAACCTGCAAGTGCCGTACTGGCAGGCTGCAGGCGCGGGCTTTACCAGGGCTGGGGCGCAATTCAAGGTGCGCGCCGATTTCGTCGGCCCCAACACTTATGACCCTAAAGCCGAACGCGACGCCCTCGATCAGGCGGTGCAGCAGAAAGCTACCGGCATCCTGGTCGGGGTCACCGATCCCGCTCTGCTCAAAGACGGCATCGACAAGGCGACCGCCGCTGGCATTCCCGTGATCACCATGGATTCCGACGCCCCAGCCAGCAAGCGGCTCTTCTTCATCGGCACCAACAACTATCAGGTTGGAATGACCGGCGGCCTGCGCCTGGCGCAGGAGTTGAAAGGCAAAGGCAACGTTGTAGTATTCACCATGCCCGACCAGCACAACATGCAGGATCGCTTGCACGGCTATCGCGACGCTCTTCAGCGCACGCCCAACATCAAGATCACCCGCGTGGTCGATATCCAGGGTGATCCGCGCATCGCCTTCGATACCACCACACAAATCGTCGGCAAGGAAAAAGATCAGGTGGATGCCTTTGTCTGTCTGGAGGCGCAGTCGGGGAAGGAAGTTGCCGGAGTACTCAACAGCTACCACGTCACCGGCAAAGTTGTGATGGCCATGGACACCGACCCGGAGACTCTGCAGATGATCCAAAGCGGCAGCATCGCCGCGACCATCGCGCAAAAGCCCTACACCATGGCTTTTGTGGGCATGCAGATGCTCGACAACCTATATCACCACAAGCCGCCCGCGCTCGATACCGACTGGTCCAAGGACAGCTTTGCGCCGATCCCGTCTTTCGTGGATACTGGTTCTGCCCTGATCGACAAGAGCAACGTGGACTCGTTCCTGCAGGCGAAACAGAGCGCGACGGGCGCGCAGAAGTAGCCTGTAGCGTTTTTCATAGGCGAGCGACCGACGCTCTCAAAGTTTGTCTTAGGGAGTGACCACTCTCGAATCACTTGGATGGATTACACAATGCGAAAGCCGCAACTGTCTTTTTTCCTGGCTGGTTTTCTTGCCGGTATCTTTCTCCTGCTCGCGAGCGCGACAAGTTTCACGCTTGACCGCCAGCCCAACTCTGACTATCACGTCCGCCGCGAAGCTCTTGCCGAGAAAGCCGGAGGCGTGATCGTTCTGTTCGCGCCCATGGAAAGCGAAGGGCCGAACGATCTTTACGGATTCCGCCAGGAAGACAATTTTTATTATCTTTCCGGTTTGACCGAACCCGGCGCCGCATTGTTGATCGCGCCGGACGCAGAAGGTAAGGCCGATAAGCCCGCCCACTCCTACACTGAAATTCTTTTTCTTCCCGCGCGCAACCTGACCCAGGAGAAATGGACCGGACCCAAACTCGGCCCGGAAAATCCCGAAGCCCCGAAGATCACCGGCTTCGATCACGTGGAAGACATGGCTAAGCTGCCGGAAGAGGTAATCAAATTAGTATCCTCCGGCGCGCACCCGCCGATTTACACTGACGTTGCATCGCACGACCAGAGTTCAGCCAGCGCCGAGCCGCTTGAGTTTCTTAAAGATGTCAATTCCTTCCTGATTTTTCTGGATGTCAAACCCATGATCGAGTCTCTGCGCACCACCAAAGACGCGGGAGAACTGGCGCTGATCCGCAAGGCGGTCGATGCCTCGGTGGCGGCGCACTTCGCGGCGTTCAAAGCGGTGAAGCCGGAAGTCAACGAGCGTGAGATCTCCGCGCTCCTGCAATACGAGTGGGGCAAGCGCGGCTGTGAGCGGCCGGCGTATGCTCCTATTGTCGGCTCCGGCTACTATTCCACGGTGCTGCACTATTCCGATGATGACAAGGTCATGAAGTCCGGAGAGGTTGTCGTGATCGATGCCGCCGGCGAATACTCGATGTACGCTTCCGACATCACGCGCACGCTTCCCATCAACGGCCACTTCACCGCGCGCCAGCGCGAAATCTACGACATTGTTCTCGGAGCGCAACAAGCTGCAGAAGCGGCTTTCAAGTCGGGCAAGTCAA
This sequence comes from Acidobacteriaceae bacterium, assembly GCA_003140075.1. Lineage (GTDB taxonomy): Bacteria > Acidobacteriota > Terriglobia > Terriglobales > Acidobacteriaceae > Sulfotelmatobacter. The sequence continues at coordinate 20,038 of PLIO01000138.1, forward strand.
ACATGAAACACGAGGATCCCGACTCGCTCTACGAGGTCGCGCGCAACTACATCAATACCCACGGCAAAGACTCGCACGGCGACACACTGGGGAAATATTTTATCCACGGCCTCGGCCATCCGGTCGGACTCAACGTGCACGACTCTACCGACCACAGCGTCCCTTTGGGGCCAGGGCAGGTTTTCACCATCGAGCCGGGGATTTATATTCCCGAGGAAAATCTGGGTGTGCGCATCGAAGACGACTACTACGTCGACCAGGACGGCAAGCTGATCAAACTGAGCGCGGCCTTGCCCTCGAAGGCGGAGGATGTGGAGAGACTGATGGCAGGGAAGTGAGAGGACAGGCCCGGGTCCGACCATGAACAAAGCCAACGCAAGCAAGTCGTTGTTATAATAATGGGGAGGAATCGATGTGCCCACTCCACAACAGCAACGGCAGGAACCGCAACCGAAAAGACCGGCTGCTACCCCTCCGCCGCGTCCGCAAAATCAGCCTTTTAAGAAGGGCGGATAGCGAACGCTATATAAGCGAGGACGCCTAACTCAACAAAGAGCGCGAGTGCTATGGACCAAAATGCGCCGTTGAGGGACCAGGCTTTTGTCCTGTTCAAAGCGTGATTGTGGGTGATTCTTCCGTTAGCCAGTTCGAGGCTCAGACTGGTAACGCCTTCCAGCCGTTCAGAATCAGACTCTCCCAAGTCGGCGAGCCAATTGGTGTACGTTTCGGGTAGATCATCGAACAAATAGTCCTTGGGCCACAAACAGGCTACACAGAGTATTCCTGAAATCACTATCAACGCGATTACAGGAATTTGTGCAACCTTTGGGACGGCCGTTAGCTTATCGGCCGTCAGCATTGTAGCGGAGATGGTTCCAAGAAACGTCAGGATCAGGAGAACGATGCTGGCCTTCACATCGAAGGCGTCGCCTAGGTCTAAATCAAAGCGGTCGCGTTCTCTCGTTCTTTCCCCAAGGAATTCGTTCGTCGTCATTTTGCCTCCGCCGGAAGCCCGCTTGGGAAAGGCTTCTACGAAATGTACTCCCTTATGTACTCGTCCTCACTCTGCGCCAACTCCCGCAGGTCGCCGTCGAAAATCACCTTGCCNNTATCGAACTGATGAGTAGCCATGGTGAAGGCGTCCTGCAGGCGGTGCGTCACCAGCAGCGCGCTCGTCTTATACACATCGCGCTGCTTCATGATCAACTCGATAATGGTGTTCGAGGTCACCGGATCGAGGCCGCCCGTGGGCGAGTCATAAAGCAACAGCTCCGGCTGAGTAATCACCGCCCGCGCGATAGCCACGCGCCGCCGCATGCCTCCGGAAAGCTCGGCGGGATCGAGGTCGAGCGTGTGTTCCAGCTCCACGAAGCGCAAGGCCTCACGCACGCGCCGGTCGATGTCCTCGTCATAGATGCCGTGCTCTTCCGTTAGCTGGTAAGCAACGTTTTCGCGAACGGTAAGCGAATCGAACAGCGCGCTCTCCTGGAAGACCATTCCAATCTTGCCGCGCAACTGAAACAGATCTTCTTCCCGCATCTGCGTCACATCCTGCCCCAGCACGATGATGCGTCCCGCGTCAGGACGGATCAACCCCAGCGCCAGCTTCAAGATCAGGCTCTTGCCGGAGCCGGCGACGCCAAATACCGCCTTGGTCTCGCCCCGGTTCAGACGAAAGGAGATTTCGCGCAGCACGTCGTTCTCCGCAAAGGAGACGGCAACCTCTTCAAACACGATTACCGGCGCGGACTGTTCCGCCGTCGTCACGGCAGCGGAATCGAGCGGCAAGGTCGGCGTGGACATGCGATTAATGGAAAGAGAGCACAGCCATGAGGAATCGAGTCACGAAAAAGTCGAGCACCAGAATCAGCACAGATGAAGCCACCATCGCCTGCGTGGTGGCGCGGCCCACGCCCTGGGTTCCTCCGCGAGCATTCATGCCATAGAAGCAGCCGATGGTTGCGATAATGAAGCCAAATAGAACTGGCTTGATCAGTCCCATGACAATATCTTGAAACACCAGCGTCTGCCAGGCGTAAGACCAATATTGCCTCGAATCCAGGTGGAGGAGCACGCGGGCGACCAACCCTCCGCCAGCCAGGCCCACGAGATCGGAAATAATGGCCAGAAAGAACAGCATGAATACCGAAGCCGCCACCCGCGGCGTGACCAGCTTTTTCATGGGGTCGGTGCCCAGAGCTCGCATGGCGTCGATCTGCTCGGTCACCATCATCGATCCCAATTCGCTGGCCATGCCGGAGGAATTCCGTCCCGCCACCATCAGGCTGGTCAGCACGGGACCAAGCTCACGCACCATGGAAGTGGAGACCAACTGCCCGACCAGCGTGATCGAACCAAAATGCTCCAGCGTGTTCGAGGCCTGCAGCGCCAGCACGGCTCCGGTGAAAAAGCCCGTGAGCACTACGATCGGCAGCGACCCTACCCCGATCGCATCCGCCTGCCGCACCATGTCGGCAAAATAGAAAGGCTTCCGGAAAAGATTCGCGACCGCTTGCGTCGAGAACAGGACGTAATCCTGAACCGTCTGGATTCTCTCTTTGGCGAGATCGGTAGGCGAAATGAATTCCATGCGGTTCGGGGAAGCACGGCGATGCGACGCTGCGCTTTTCCGAACTATAGCAGAGAACGCCATCATCCTTCAGACAAGCCTTCAGCGCAGAAGGAGCGGCTCGTCAGGAGTTTAGCGGAAAGGCCTGGTGCGAGGTTTCTCCCGCAGGGTAAGTTTGGCAGCAGCCAGCTTTCTGAGGCGCTGGTTGTGCTCGTGGAGGGCGACCTTGAGCTCCGAGATAGTTGGCGCCACTTCATCTTCGTGCGCGGCAATCACCTTGGCGCACAGATTCCGGATGCGATCCTCCAAGCGGCGCGCAAGCATGCCGGAAGAATGCTGTATTTCTGTTGCACAAGCCATACAGCGTTTGCGGTAGCGGGCGTCGAAAGTTAACCTGAGGCGGTAGCCGGCATCGGCGGTTTACCCTATCCCCGCGTCTTCTTCTTGATTTCGATATTCAGCCGGCGGATTTTCTGATTCAGCGTGGAGAGCGGCACCTTAAAGTGCTCGGCGGCCTCGGTCTGGTTCCAGTTGCACTTTTCCAGCATGTCGCTGATGATGCGCCGCTCCACGTCTTCCACGATTTCAAACAGCGACGCATCGGCGGGCGGATCATGCAACGTGAACGACGATCCGCGTCCCAGCAGATTATCGGGCAGCAGGTCGAGAGTGACATCCGTCCCCGAAGACAGCACAACCGCGCGCTCGATCACGTTTTCCAGTTCCCGGACGTTGCCCGGCCACGAGTAGGACATCAGGGGACGCAACGCTTCCGGGGTAACGCGCCGCACCGGGCGATCGTTTTCTTCCGCGTATTTCTTGAGGAAGAATTGCACCAGCAAAGGAATATCCTCTCTGCGCTGGCGCAGCGGAGGCAGTTCAATGGTGATCACGTTCAGGCGGTAAAACAAATCCTCGCGGAAACGCCCGTCGCGCACCAAAGTTCGCAAGTCCACATTGGTGGCGGCAATAATGCGCACATCCACCTGAACTTCCTGCACCCCACCCAGGTGCATGAACCTGCGGTCCTGCAGCACGCGCAGAATCTTGGCCTGCGTTTCCAGGCTCATGGTGGCGATTTCATCGAGAAACAGCGTGCCTCGATCCGCCATTTCAAACAGGCCCTTTTTGGAGGCGATGGCGCTGGTGAACGCGCCCTTCACGTGGCCGAAGAGCGTAGACTCCAGCAAGTCCGTCGGCATGGAGCCGGTGTTGACCGGCACGAAAGGCCGGTCGTGCCGCGGCGAATTCAGATGCAGGGCTTTGGCAATGACTTCCTTGCCCGTCCCGCTCTCGCCCTGCAACAGCACCGTGGAGCGGCTGTTGGCCACTTGCGCGACCAGGTCGAATATCTTCAGCATCGGCTCGCTTTTGCCGACGATGTTTTCGAAATTGTAGCGCTGCTTGAGGGCGCGCTTCAGTTGGACGTTTTCTTCTGCGGCACGGCGCCAGCCCACAGAGGCGCGCACATCGGCCAGAAGCTTTTCGTTGTCCCAGGGTTTCTGAACGAAGTTGGCGGCGCCGGACTGCATGGCGCGCACCGCGTTCTCCACCGTGCCGTAGGCCGTGATCATGATGACCGGCAATCCCGTTTCGTGGGAACGAATCTCTGCCAGAATCTCCATGCCATTGCGGCCGGGGAGTGTAAGGTCGAGCAGGATCAGGTCGAAAGGATGTTCGCCAATGCGCTGCAGTCCGGCTTCGCCGCTGGCCGCCGTTTCCACGGCAAAGCCTTCCATCTCCAGCAAAGTCTGCAGAGATTCCCGAATTTCGGCCTCATCGTCAATGATGAGCACCGCCCCCGCCAGGCCTGGACTGCCATTCAGCCCCGCACGCGAAATGACTGCGCCTTCAGACATATTCTGCCTCGGACGCCCTGTGCGCAGACCTGCTCCCTCTACACATGATCCACCTAAACATGATCCGGCTAAACATGGATTGCCTTTCTGCTCAAGGGGAAGTCCAGGGTGAACGTGGTCCCTGCGCCGGGATGGCTTTCCACGCGAATCTTGCCCGCATGTTCCTGAATAATTCCGTAAGTAACGGAGAGGCCGAGGCCGGTGCCGCGGGCCTGGCCTTCACGCGGCGAAGTCTTGGTAGTAAAGAATGGATCGTAAATGCGCTGGATGTGCTCGGGTGCGATGCCCGTTCCGGTATCGGAGACGCACACGCTCACACTCTCGCCGTTCATCGTGGCCACGCGCAGCGTGCCGCCGCCCGGCATCGCATCTTTGGCGTTGAGAAATAAATTCAAAAATACTTGCTGCAATCGTCCCGGATTTCCCTGAATGGCGGGCAAGGCGGGCGCCAGCGCGTTCTGCACCTCCACCTTGGCCATTTTGAACTGGTGTTCCAGCAGCGCCAGAGTGTCGGCAATCACTTTGTTCACATCCACGTCGCCGATTTCGCTGCCGCTGGTGCGCGAGAAATTCAGCAGATTGTTCACGATCTCCGATGCCCGGAACGTCTGCCGCGTGATCTTCTCCAGCAGTCCCGACTTCTGCGGGTCGCCCTGCAGTTGTTTGCCGAGCATCTGCGTGTAGGAAGAAATCACAGCCAGCGGAGTGTTGACCTCGTGAGCCACGCCCGCCGCCAGCAATCCAATCGACGACAGTTTATCGGCCTGGGAGAGCTGAGCTTCCAGATCGACCCGCTCGGTGATGTCATCCATGATGATGAGCCGCCCGATCACCTGGAACTTGCGCGTCACCAGCGGCGCGATCGCCACATTCACGGTGCGGACTTCGCCAGCGGGCGTCTTGAGGCGGAATTTGTACAGGTTGCGAATGCCCGCATCCTGACCCACACGAGCGAATTCTTCCACAAAATCCGCCGGGAAAATGGCTTTCAGCGGTTGGGTCAAAGTCTGCCAGCGTGGCACCGCGTACATCACTTCCATCTGCGCGTTCCAGCTCTCGATGCGGTCTTCCATGTCGAGCGCCATCACGCCCACGTTGATGGATTCCACAATGTTCTCGTTAAAGTCTTTCAGCCGCTCGTACTCCGCGGCCTTTTGCTGCAGCGATGCATAGAGCTGACTATTTTGAATGGCCACGCCGAGGTAGCCGCCCAGAGTCTCCAGCAACTCCATGTCTTCGCTGGAGAGAAAATCGCCTTGCGTGGTCTTGCCCAAGCCGAGCACGGCGACGGTCTTTTGCTGCGCGTGGCAGGGAATGTAGTAGTTAAGATCCAGCCGGGCGATGGTTTGCTGCGCGCCCGGCGCCTCGCGCGGCACCAGGTGCGTGTTCTCGAAAAAGAGATGCCCGGCCTGCTCCGGCCGCGGCGCGCTCAGGAAAGAGAGATCCAGGTTGCCGCTGGCCGACCAGCCATAGGATTTAGCCAGCACAAATTGCTCCGTCTTTTCGCTGGCCAGGAAAATCGCGATGTGATCGACGGCCAGCGTGCGCGACAGCCGGTCCATGAGCAACGAGAGCAGGGCATCCAGATCGGTTTCCGAACTCAGTTCGCGGCCGAACTCAAGCAGCGTGCGGCGGTAGTCGTAACGCGTGCGATAGAAAAACTGGTCGATGCGGTCCTGGATCCATTTGCGCACCGGATCGAAAAGCAGAGCGGTAACCACTACCGCCAGAATCAGTCCAACCGGGCCGCTGCTGGGCTGCCGCATGTGCACCAGTTCGGCCACGCCCGCCACCAGCCCAAAATACAGTCCCACCACAATCGCGGCCGCCAGAGTGTAGACCACGCCCCGCTTGAAGATGAGGTCCACATCCATCAGGCGGTAGCGGAAGATGGCGTAGCCGAAGGTGAGCGGTAGCAGCGCCAGCGACAGCGCGGAAACCTTCATGGTCGCGCCGGGCAGGGACCCCATTAAATAAGGAACAACATAAAACAGCGTGTAGGGAATGATGGCCAGAATGGTGCCGCGGGTAACCCACTTCAACTGCTGCCGCAGAATCGTAGTGCTGGCGTGGCGATAGCTATACCACAGGACGATGGCGGCGGCCACAAAGAACAGCGATCCGTAGGACATTTCCAGGCGGTCGAGGTTCCAGCGCAGCCTCTCGCTGGCCTGCAGCCACTGCATGGCTCCTACGTGGGTGGCCAGCAGAACCGCTCCCGGCAGGTAAACCAGCGCCAGCAACCAGGGATGCCTGCGTACCACCTCACGCTTCTCGGGGAAAGTGAGAACGAAGTGCAAAAACAGCGCCGGCTGCAAGACTCCGGCGGCGATGTTGCCCCAATAAATGCTCCAATCGAAATCGTTCAGCTTCCCCGTGTATTTGAAGGAATAGGCAACGAACGACACCAGGCAGAAAATATAGAAGTGCATGGACCCAGGCGCGGTCCAGCGGCGCAGCAGCACATAAAGGCCGATGCCAAGATAGATCAGCGCAATCAGGCGCAGCCAGTTGTTAAGCGAATGGTCCGCCGGGACCAGGATCACACTGGAATCGAGCGGAACCGACTGCCGGAGCAGGGAATACGAGGCCTTAGACCACACGCCGGTGCGATAGAGCTGGCGCTCCAGCCCCGACATGCTCTGCACCTCTTGCCCATCGACGGAAACCAGCTGATCGCCCGGCTTGATACCGCTCTTTGCACCCGGTCCGCTGGGGTCCACCCGGTCGGCCGTGAGGCGTCCGCCCTGTTCGATCCACCAGACGCCATCGTCGGGAACCGAGACCCGCCATTCCGAGTCGAAATTGAAGCCGGCGAAGACGACGGCAGCCACGGTCAGCAAAAACAGAAGAACGGCAACAAAGCGGACTTGACTTTCCCGGTTCATGGGTTTCGACGGTGATCCCGAACCTGTGGGCGGGACAGGCGTGGGAATCAGACCCCGCCGATCATCAATGAGCAACTTCGCTGCCATTGTTTCCCGGCTTGGAAATCCCTAAGTGACACATCTCAAGCCACTTCTTGGATTATAGATGGATTTTCGAACACTGATTACAGCTTTTTGGAGGTTTCTGTGGAATTGCGTATCTGGCCGCAGGGCAGTATCTTACGCGTCTTTCGGGGCTATAACCTCAAGGACCTTGGGATGGCAGCGACCCGCAGGGAGAGCACACACTTACGAACGCGGGCTGGCTATCCCCGCGCCCGACTCTCGTCGGTCGCGGGGACGCCTCAGTTGTGCCGAAACGGGCCTTCGCTAAACCGCCAACTAGCGGAGTGTGCTAAGACGGCCAGGGAGCTGCCTGTGAGTGTGAGGGCGAAAGGCTGACCCGAATCACATTCATCAGCTCATCATTGTCCGCGGGCTTCTGGAAAAATGCCGCCGCGCCAGCCTTCAGGGCGCGCTCCTCGTTGCTTTGCGGGTCGCGCGCGCTGAGCACGATGACCGGAACCCCGGAGAGAGCGTCACTGTTCTGCAGGCGGTCCAGGACGACAAATCCATCCCCGACCGGCAGGCCCAGGTCCAGAATGATCAGCGCCGGTCTTTCCTTCTGGGCTGAGGCGATTGCGGTGTAGCCGTCGGTAGCGGTGGCGACTTCATAGTTGTTGGCTCGGAGGCGCAAGCGCAAGGCACGCACCAGGTCGGGATCGTCGTCAACTACTAGAATCTTCGGTCTTGGCATGATTGTTCTCCTTATATTGTTTGAGGGTTAATTGGTTGGAATTTGTGCGCTTTTTCCAGCGGTCAACTGTTTCCGTTCCATGGTTGTCATGATCATCTGGGATACACGGTCGGCCACACTCTGAACCTGTTGTTCCAGCGTTCCGGTCGGACTATCCGGCGGAAGCTCAATCGGCAGCGTACTGATGGTCAGCGCGCACTTGGCTTTCAGATCGGCTCCGCGCTCCAGTTGCTCGCGCATGCGCGCCGTCATAACCCCGGATTGCTGCAAGTCGGTGGAGGCCACGACAAAAAAAGTCTCCGAGGCTCCCGATGTCCCCATCGGCGGCAAGACCAGGTCCTTGTCGAGGCAAACGCAACGTTGCACAGTTTCCAGAGCCTGCCGGCAGATGTCCTTCCAGTTGCCGCGCGGAGGATTGGCCAGTGGCGTGAGTTCGACGCGCACCAGCACAAAGGCCGGGCGCAAGTGATCTTTGTGGATGATAACCGGGGCCAGAAGCTTGGCCAGAGAGTAAGTGGGTAGCGTGAAGGTGAATGTGCTGCCCTGGCCCGGTTCGCTGGAAACCCAGATACGTCCCTGATGAAGCCGTACGATTTCTCTGCAGATGAATAGCCCCAATCCCAACCCAGAGCGGTTGTTGTCGATGGAATCGGGATCCTGATACAGGCGCTCGAAGATCAGCGCCTTGGTTTCTGGATTGATGCCGCGGCCGGTATCGCTGACCGAAATGTAGACGTAGCCTGGGTCAGCCTCCACCATATTGGCCTGCACCATGACCGACCCTTCGGACGGAGTGAACTTGATGGCGTTATCCACGAGATTGATGAGCACCTCGAGAACGCGATCCGGATCGGCGTGGACCAGAGACAGCCTTTGGTCGAGTCCGATTTCCAGCCCGATCTTTTTTTCTTCCGCCGTGGGGCGCAACATGGCAACGGCCTGCTTCACCAGTTCGCCGAGCGCGATGCAGCGGGGCTCGATCCGCATCTTGCCGCTCTCGGCGCGGGTGGCTTCGAGCAGGTCGCGGATCATGGCGTGCAACTGATTCACGCTTTTCAATACCGTCTTCAAGTGGTCGGACTGATCGGGGGTCATGGCGCCCGCCAGCCCATCCAACAAAATGCTCACATACTGGTGAATGCAGGTGAGCGGCGTGCGCAGTTCGTGCGACACGTGGGAGAGGAACCGGTTCTTGAAGTCCAATTGTTTTTTCTGACTGATTTCAAGCGCCCGTATCAGCGCCTGCCGTTCCACCGCATAGCGGATGGCGCGTTCCAGATGCTCGCTCGAGAGATTGCTTTTGACCAGATAGTCCTGTACACCGTGATGCACCGCCTTCATCGCCAATACTTCGTCATCCTGGCCGGAAAGCACAACCACCGGCACGTTGGGCGAATGTTCCATGACCCGGCGGAAGGTTTCCGCCCCGCGGCTATCGGGCAGGTTCAGGTCCAATAGCACTACGGAGGGTGTTTCCTTGGTTAAGGCGGCGAGGCCATCGGAGAGCCGGTTGACACAGTTCACATCCACCGGGGACCTGCCTTCCACCAGGCGCAGGCGGACCAGATCGGCATCTCCCGGGTTGTCTTCGATCAGCAATACTTGTGTGGTTTGTTGATCCTTCATTACTTTTTATTCTCCTCGTGGTGGCAGGCTCACCGAGCCGAACCAGAACTCCTCGATCGATTTGATCACCGAAAAAAACTCGTTCAGATTTCCCGGCTTGCTCACGTAGCAATTCGCGCCCAGTTCGTAACTGCGGGTAATATCGCGGCTGAGCTGAGAGGTGCTGAAGATCACCACCGGAATGCGGCGCAGCTCCGGATCGGCCTTCATCCCGGCCAATACCGCCAGGCCATTCTTCTTGGGCAGGTTCAGGTCCAGGATCACCAGGTCGGGCCGGGTTGCGCTGGCGAATTTTTCCCGGCGGTTTAGAAAAGCCAAGGCCTCCACGCCGTCGCCCACGCTGTCCACCTGGCCGCGATACGCGCACCTGCCCAGAGCTTCGCGGGCCAGGCCCACATCGGCCGGGTTGTCATCCACGATGAGGAGTGCGGACACTGGTTTCATGGCCGCACCTCCTGTCCTGCTTCTTTTTCGGAACCTTGCTCGCTGCGGTCATGTTCATCAGAACGGCGTTCATCGCCATCATGTTCATCCGGACCATGCAACGGCAAGGTGAACTTGAAGGTGGAACCGGATCCGGCCTTCGACTCCACCCATATCCTGCCGCCATTGCGCTCGACAATCTTCTTGCAGATCGCCAGGCCAATGCCGTTTCCCGGGTATTCGGTGCGCGCGTGCAGACGCTGGAAGACCACAAAGATGTTCTCCGCATGCTCGGGAGCGATTCCGATTCCGTTATCGCTCACGCTGAAAAGCCATTGTTGCCCGGCTTTTTCAGCCTGCACCGAAATCACGGGCGGACTTTCTCCCCGGAACTTGAGGGCGTTTCCAATCAGATTCTGAAAGAGCTGCGCGATCTGCGTGTGATCCGCCCAGACGGTCGGAAGTTCCCCGTGGGTGACGACTGCCCCACTTTCTTGGATTGCAGCGGCGAGAGCCTGCAGAACCTCTTCCAGCATGGCGCTGCAATCGACGCTTTTGTTGGCCGCGACGTTCCGGCCCACTCGCGAAAAGGCCAGCAAGTCCTGAATGAGGACCTGCATGCGCGTGGCGCCTTCGGTGGCATAGCCGATGAATTTATCGGCATTCTCGTCGAGCTTGCCCTTATACCGCTCGCCCAGCAGCTGGGTGTAGGCCGCCACCATGCGCAGCGGCTCCTGCAAATCATGCGACGCTACATAGGCGAACTGCTCCAGGTCGGCGTTGGAGCGGGCCAGTTCATCCACTTTCTTAGCCAGGTCTTGTTCCACCTTACGGCGCAAGCCGCGCTCGTATTTTTCCCGCAACGCACGCCGCACCACCTCCGGCAGCCGCGCCAGGCCATCTTTCAAAACGTAATCCGTCGCCCCCTGCCGGATGCATTCCACCGCAGTCACGTCGCCCAGCGCGCCCGATACCAGAATCATCGGGATATCCAGGCCTTCCTTGCGCAACACCTCCAGCGCCTCCATCCCTGTCCACGTCGGCAGGTTGTAGTCGGCGAGCACGACTTCTGGCACATGCTTGTGGATCATCTTGGTGAACGTGGCTTCGTCTTGCACCACATCAGCCGTCACCTCGAAGCCGTCTTTGTTCAGCGCCCGGACCACCAGCGCCGCGTCGAGCGCATTGTCTTCCACCAGCAAGGCGCTCAACTTGGTTCCGGGAGTGGCCGAGCTCTGCGTTCCGAGTTTGGTCGCGGTGGTGCTCATTGTCCCTGCTTTGCCGCTTCCGTCTTTCCGTTGGCCACGGGAGGCTGATTCGTGACCAGCCAATACAGCCCTAACAACTTCACCGCGTCCCGGAACTGGGTGAAGTCAACCGGTTTCTGGATATAGCTGTTGACCCCTAGTTCGTAGCCGTTCACCATGTCCCGCTCTTCCTTCGACGAAGTCGTCATGACGACGGGTATGGTCTTGGTTCGCGCATCGCCTTTGATTTGCTTGAGGACCTGCATCCCATCCACTTTGGGCATCTTCAGGTCCAGCAGAACCAGCTTCGGGGGATGATCGAAGGAGCGTCCGGCATGCGGCCCGGTGCAGAACAAGAAATCCAAAGCTTCCTGCCCGTCGCGTGCAACGAAGACGTGGTTGGCCAGATTCTCCGAGCGCAAGGCATGCAGAGTGAGGTCCACGTCTTCCTGACTGTCATCGACCAAGAGAATTTCGACATCATTTGGGTTCATGCTTGCACTCCTGCCACTGCGGCCTTGTTCTTGTCTTCTCTGGTCTTAACATCGGTCGATTCAGCTCCCAGCGTGAAATAGAAGGTCGCGCCCTTATCCAGTTCCGCTTCCGCCCACACTCGGCCTCCGTGCTTGCGCACAATGCGTTTCACCGTGGCCAGGCCAATGCCCGTGCCTTCGAAGTCCTCGGCCCGATGTAGACGCTGGAAGACGCCGAACAGCTTGTCTTCGTACTTCATGCTGAAGCCGACCCCGTTGTCGCCAATGGCGATGACTATCTGTCCGTTCTCTTGCCGCTGGCTGATTTCGATGACGGCACGCGCCCGGGTCCGGGTGAACTTGAGGGCGTTAGCGATCAGGTTCTGAAAAACTTGCTTGATCAGGCTTGGGTCGCACACCGCGGCGGGCAGCTCCGCAATCTTCCAATCCACCACCCTGCCTTCGGCTTCCGGCTGCAGCAGGGACACGACCTCTTCGATCACCGAATTCAGATTGGTGGATTGGAGTTTGAGCGCCTGACGGCCAACCCGCGCCAGATTCAGCAGCTCATCCACCAGCAGCCCCATGCGGTGAACCCCATCTTCAATGCGTTGCAGGTAACTCTGCGCTTCCGCGGGCATTCCCGAGCGAAAATCCTCCGACAGGATCTTGGAAAACCCGCCGATGTGCCGCAGCGGCGCCCGCAGATCGTGCGACACGGAGTAGGTAAAAGCTTCCAACTCGCGGTTGGCGGCTTCCAGCTGCGCCGTCCGTTGTGCCACCCGCTCTTCCAGTTCCTCATTCAGTTTGCGGATTTCCCGCTCGTCCGCTCTTCTCCGTGTCACGTCGCGGAAAGCGGCCACGCCGCCACTCACCGCTCCGTTCCGATCTTTCAAGGGACTGGCGTTGACCTCAATCCAGACTCCTTCGTCGAGCTCGGGATTACGCACAAACATTTCGGCAGTGCATGTTTCTCCGCGGATGGCGCGTGCCAATGGCGACTGGTCGGGGGGGAAGGGCGTCAAAAGGCCATAGTGCGCCGCCCATTCCTGGCTGGGCAGGTCGGTTGCGCCCATGCCAAGAATCTTTGTCGCGGCCGGATTCCAGAGGATGACTGCTCCCTGCCCGTCGGCGGCGACCAGTCCCTCCTGCATGCTGTCCAGCACGGACTGCAGCATCAGCGTCTGGGTCTCTAAAGTCTGCCGCGAGCGCACCAGTTCGCTGGCTTGCCGTGAAAGTTCCTCGGCTTGGCCGGCGAGCTGCTCTTCCGCCTGCTTGCGCGCCGTGATGTCGATGTTGGTCTCGAGGATGCGGATCGGCTGCCCCTGCTTTCCGCGATGCAATACCCATGCGCTTGAGACGACGATGACGCTGCCGTCGCGCCGGGTGTGGATCAGTTCGCCTTCCCACATCCCAGTCTCAAAGAGCTTCTTCTCTACCATCTCCAGAGGCTCGGGGAACTTCGTGTGGAATAGATCGTGGGAAAGGATGCCCACAGCCTCCTCGCGGGTGAAGCCATAGAGTTTCTCTGCCCCTTTGGGCCAGTACACGATCCGGCTCTGCATGTCCCGCACAAATACCTGCGCCGAATCCATGATCTGGGCCTGTTCTTGCAACGCCTCCTCGGCCCGCTTGCGCTCCGTGATGTCACGGGCAATTTTCGAAGCACCAATAATCATGCCGCTGCCGTATCGAATCGGCGAAATCGCCGCAGAAACGTCGATCCTCGTGCCATCCTTCCGCACGCGCACGGTTTCGAAATGCTCCACGCTCTCGCCCCGTCCAATGCGCGCCAGAATGTCGGACTCCTCATTCATCCGATCCGGCGGGAAAAGCATCAGCATGGGTTTGCCCACGGCTTCTGTTGCCGAGTAGCCAAATACTTTCTCGGCGCCGCGATTCCAGGCGTTGATCGTCCCGTTAAGATCCTTGCTGATAATGGCGTCATCCGAGGATTCGACAATAGCGGCCAGACGTTCGCGCCCTTCCGTAGCCCGCTTCCGCTCGCTGATTTCGGATTCCAGCGCCGCCGTTCGCTGCTCCACGCGCCGTTCCAACTCCGCGTGCAGGGCGCTGAGTTGCGTCCGGGCTCTAGAACTGACGCCGATCTCGCGGTTGACGGCGAGCTTGGCCAGCACCCACAAGCCCACCCCGAGAAAGGCGCCCGTGATCGCGATGATCCTCGTGAACCGCTGCCCCGCGTGGGCGCTTGCCGTGCGCTGGATAAGCAACCTCGCTTCCTCGGCGTACATGTCGCGAGTGGTTGCGCGCACCGCATCGAGGAGTCTCTCCCTCTCCAGAGCATCTCCACCGCCCGGATAGGCCTGCGTCCTCTGCCGCTTGGCAATGATGCCTGCGGCGAATTCGAGCGCCGTGTTCACTTGCGTTCCCAGCGTATCCAACCGCCGCTGCTGGCTCAAATTGTCCGTCGTAAGATGGCGCAGCGTGTTCTCGTCTTCGGAAATGCTGTCTCGGGCTTTCTCATAGTTCGTGAGCAACGGCTCTTGCCCGCTCAGGGCAAATGCCCGCGCGCTGGTTTCCGCCTCGATCACATGCCTGGTCGTGCGCTGGATCGTTTCCATCACTTCATGCGTGTGCGAAACCCAGTAATCATCCTGCTCGGCGTGCCGGGCGCCCCGCCAGGACGAACCCCCAATGGAGATCGTTAAGAGGATGGCTACGATGAAACCGACCGTGACCCTACGTCGGAGCCCGGCCTCGCTCGGCCCATCAGACGAACCTGTGGCGATAGGGATGGCGGTCCCTGCCTGCCCGAGGCGAGATGCCGCACAACGCTCCACGCTCCCGATGACTCCGTTCACATTGATTTCTTGAAGAGGGGATATGAACAAGGACCTGCCATCCGGCGCAACGACGCAGCCTCGTCTCTTAGGCTATCGGCGGCGCCGGGGTAATCTTTAGGTGGAAAGTTACGCGGCGATGAGCCGGCAGTAGGCCGAGGCTGGTTCGCCTGAAAGAAGTTCTTGGAAAAATCAGAGAAGAGGAGATTTGAAAGGGCGCGGCTTCAGCCGCGCCGAAAAGCCCCACAAAAATTAACAGCGGCCGCTCAGCCGCTAGGTTAGGCTCTCTTAACCTGCCTTGCGCTCATTCTCAGATTCCGGCGCGTCGTCTTCGTCCCATTCAAACGAGAGCGCCCGTGCGCTTGTTTCGATGGGCTCAAGTTCAGGAATGTCTTCCGCCACCGACGCGCCCAGCTCGGAAAACTTTCGCGCCGAAACCAGCACCCGGTTTTCCAGCGAACCAACCGCCTGATTGTAGGCTTCCACAGCGCGGTCGAGGCTGGTGCCAACTCCTGTAATGTGCGACGCCAGCTTGCGCAGCCGCTCATGCAGTTCCTTGCCCAGAGCGCTGATCTGCTGCGCGTTGCGCGCCAGCTTTTCCTGATTCCATCCGTAGGCCACAGCCTTTAACAACGCAATCAGCGTGGTCGGTGACGCGGGAATCACCCGCTGCAAAACTCCTTGCTCGATCAATCCCGGATCTTGTTCGAGCGCGGCGCTGAAAAACGTTTCGCCGGGAAGAAACATCACCACAAACTCCGGCGTCGCTTCAAATTGCTCCCAGTAGTTCTTACCGCTGAGAGTCTTCATGTGATCGCGCACTTGCCGCGCATGGTTTGCGAGACACGCCCGCCGCGTTTCTTCATCCGTAGTTTCGAACGCGTCGAGGAACGCCTGCAGCGGCGTTTTCGCATCCACCACCACATGCTTGCCGCCCGGCAGTTTCACCACCAGGTCCGGACGCAGCCTTCCCGTTTCCGTGGTCACAGTTTCCTGCTCGGTGAAATCGCAATAGGAGAGCATTCCCGCGATCTCGACCACCCGCCGCAACTGGATTTCTCCCCATCGCCCGCGCACGTTGGGAGTACGCAGCGCCCGCACCAGATTCCCGGTCTCCGATTGCAGCTCTTTCTGCGTCGTGATGAGCGATTGCACCTGCGCCCGCAACTCGCCGTAAGCATCGCCCCGCGCCACTTCCATCTGCTGAATCTGGGCATCCACCTTATTCAGCGAATCTCTCACCGGCGCCACCATGTCGGCCACAGCTTTCTGCCGGTTCTCCAGGTCGCCCCGGGCCTCGGTCTGAAAGCGCTCCAGTCGCTCCTTGGCCAGGACCAGAAAAGACGAGCTGTTGCTATTCAGCGCGTCGGAGGCCATGGCTTTGAAGGCGTTACGCAATTCCTCGCTGGCGCGAGTCACAAACTCATCCTTTTCGTCGCTGGTCTTCCGTTCCGCTTCCAGAGTGGATTCCAATCTGGCTTTTCCCGCTACTGCCTCCGTGTAGGCCTGCTGAAGCCGCGCCAGATCGGCCTTTTCGCCCGTTAATTCCTTTTCCATCAAGGACAAGCGGGTATTCAGCGTGGCCGTGCGCGAGCGCAGCACCAGCCATGCAATCACGCTGCCAAACAACAGGCCAATGACTCCACCGGTACCTAGTTCCATAGCGAAGGTAACTTCTCAGACCGGATTCCAGCTTCTAGCGTAGCACCAGCAGCAAGTTTGAGCCCGAGTTTGGGATCCCTCCCAGGATCGAGTGGGCTAGGCACAAGCTAATGCTAAGGGCCCCTAAAGCGGTAAGTACAAGGTTCGCAACGGCGCTTTTGCTGGTGATCGGCGCCGCATCGGTTCCGCCCTCATCTCGTTTGATGGCAGCTTCCGATGGAAATCCGAACCCTGCGCTGCGGCCCGCGCAATCCGCAACTTTAAAGCCTACCTCGGCAGCCTCCCCCGACATTCCTTTCAGCGACTTCGATCCCGAGGCGGAACATCAGCTTCTGGATCTGGCCAATCAGGCGAGGGCGCAAGCCGGTGCCCCGCCCCTGAAGCTCGATCCCGGCCTGAACCACGCTGCCCGCGCCCACGCCGAAACCATGTTCGCGGCGCGCCAGCTCTCGCACCAATTTGACGGTGAGCCCTCCCTACCCCAACGCCTGGCAGCCGCAACCCGAACCCAACTCGATCAGGAAGGCGAGAATGTCGCCCTCGATTTCGACGCCGAAAATGGCCACAAACATCTCATGCTGTCCCCTCCGCATCGCGCCAACCTGCTCAACCCGGCCTATAACGTGGTCGGGCTGGGCGTGGTCCGTAGCGGAGACCGGCTCTACATCGTCCAGGACTTCGGCCATGCCCTCCCCAATTATTCTCCGGCGGAAGTGAAGGAACGGATCGCGGCAACAGTAACGCAGGCGCGCCATCAAGCCAACCAGCCCGATCTCGCCCGCCACGATTTCCTGAGCAAGGACCTGCCCACCGCGGACGATGCCGCCTGCTCCATGGCGCAAGCGGACAAGCTCGGCACCTCCCCCGTTCGTCAACTGGCGCAGCGCTACACCGTGCTGACCTACACCAGCCTGCATCCAGAGACCCTGCCGGAAAACGCCAGCCGCATGCTCGCCAGCCACAACCTGCGCAGCTTCTCCATAGGTACGTGCTACGCCCGCACCACCACGTATCCCACAGGCGTGTATTGGGTGGTGTTGTCGCTGGATTGAGCGGGAGGAGCTACGCTCTACGCGTGAACCTGTTCGAATCCCTTCAAGGTCGGCAATGACTTAATCGATTTGCCCGACTTCTGCTGCGCGAGTCGGATCTCATACAGACTCTGCAGATTCAACCAGAATTCCGCACTCGTGCCAAAGAAGTGAGCGAGGCGCAACGCCGTATCGCCCGTAATGCCGCGCCTTCCATTCACAATCTCAGTGATGCGGTTGGTCGGAACCTCGAGTTGCCGCGCCAATTCAGCGGCGCTCATCTCCAACTCGCGAAGCTCCTCGGCCAGGTGTTCTCCCGGATGAATTGCGGTTACTGGCATGGCACTCTCCTAATGGTAATCGACAATCTCCACGTTCGACGGACCGGACGCGCCATCTCTCCAGTCGAAGCAAATCCGCCACTGATCGTTGATGCGGATGCTGCATTGTCCGCTTCTGTTTCCCTTCAGCATCTCAAAACGGTTGCCAGGCAAGACGGCAAGATCTCGCAGAGCAACAGCCGCTTCCAGGCGATCCAGCTTCAGACGCGCGGGCCGCTCGATGCCCGAGAAAGCCTTGACCCGTTTGCCGGCTGCGAAATCCTGGGTCCGCGAATCGCGGTAACTGAGGATCACTGCTTTAATATAAACCAAGTTATGCGTTACGTAAAGCGTATTTTACGCTCGCAGTCGTCCCTGTGCTAACCTTGCCCCAGCCCTCCGTCTGCAGCTTCCACGCATGGAATCCTCAGCCCAACCCCGCCAACCGCAGCTTCATCCGAACCAGCCCCCACAGCACGACATCCGCATCGGCACCGCCGGCTGGTCTTACAAAGACTGGGACGGCATCTTCTATCCCTCCGGCTTCTCTTCCAGTACGTCCCGCCGCAGGCAGCATCCCCTCGAGTACCTGGCCCGCTTCTTCGACACCACCGAAATCAACACATCCTTCTACGGACCCCTCAAGCCCGAGTGGGCCAAGCTCTGGTGCCGCAAAGTCGCCGCCGTCAATAGGAATTTCCTCTTCACCGCCAAACTCTACCGCGCCTTCACCCACTCCCCCATCGCCGTTATGGAGCCCACGTCCGCCGCCACCATCCGCCCCACCGACGATGACGAAGCCCGCACCCGCGAAGGCCTCGACGCCATCGCCACCGAAGGCCGCCTCGGCGCGCTGCTCATCCAGTTTCCCGTAAGTTTCAAAAACACCTCGCTCAACCGCGGATATCTCGACCGCCTGCTGCGCCAGTTCATCGAATACCCCCGCGTAGTCGAAGTCCGCCACAACAGTTGGAACGACGCCGCCACCCTGGCCGCCTTCACCCAAGAAAACGTCGGCTTTTGCAACATCGACCAGCCCGTCCTCGGCCGCTCCCTCGCCCCCACCGAACACGTCACCGCCGCCCTCGGCTACGTCCGCCTGCACGGCCGCAACTACGAAAATTGGTTTGCGGATCATGCCTCGGCCGATCATGGTTCTGCCGAGAAAGACTCCGGCACCGATAACCGCAACGACCGCTACAACTATCTCTACACCCAGCAAGAACTATCCGGATGGAAAGAAAGAATCGCCAGCGTAGCCGCCCGCGCCCAGTCAACTTACGTGATCACCAATAACCACTTCGAAAGCAAAGCCGGCGTCAACGCGCTGGAGTTAAAAGCAATGATAAGTGGGAGAAGAGTTCAAGCCCCGCGCACGCTGATCGAAAAGTATCCCGAACTAAGAACCATCGCCGACCCAGCCAAAGACAAAGACGAAGACCAATCCGAAGACCAATTCACCCTGTCATCCTGAGCGAAGTTGCCGTGCGCGATAGCGCAGGGCAACGCAGTCGAAGGACCTGCTGTTCGCCTGCACAACCAGTGGCCTGGCAAGGAGTTCCCACCACGACTCGAACGTCCCGAGGCCGAGTGTGATCGGGAAGGGCACGACTTCAGTCGTGCGGCACCCGTCCATCTGACGTTGCATATACGAGCAATAGAAAAAGCCCGCCCAAGCGCTCCCGGGTATCCATGGGTAGTCATGCTGCTCCTGCGACTTACGGCTGCCCGTTAGGGACTAATAATGGGAGCAAGGTATTGAACGGTCACAGTCAGCCCTCTACCCAGCTTCCTCGATAAGTCACGAGGACTGCTCCGGCTTTGTCGTGCCTGGCGGCGTCAGAGTGACACCGGACGGAGGACGGCGCTCGGGACGATCGGCACTTGAGGCCCGGGATCCTAATACATCGCTGAATGCCTGTGAGATCTCGCTGCGCAGTTCTGTGGTGTTGAAGCGTTGCGATGACGCCTCGATTATCTTTCCCACATCAACGCCGCCTCTTCGGAGCGCCCGAGTAGCAGTGATCACGTTTTGGAGATTAGCTGGTGTGATTTTGACATTACTCCGAAGATAGGAGTCGATGACGCGAGCGAACTGTGGTTCCGGCATTTGGCGTGGCACGAAGAGTATCCACTCTTGGGCCCAGTCGTCCGCGTCGGAACATAGAAACTCGCGGAGGCTCTCATATTTCGGTTCTTCACAGCAGGAGGCGGCCCAAAGGTAGTTGAGAACCCAACTCCTTTCGGTCTCGTCCTTAATTCCACTCAAGCTGGAGAGTCGCGCCTGAGCCTTTCGCCGCAACCGTCCAGAGAGTTCGCTAAGCTGGAATTTTCCAATGAGGTCGCTCGCGAAGAATTTCACGTTGGGCGGGGTTTTAGGGTCGTCTATCCACTGCCCTACAATCAAGCAGAATTCCTGCCTGCGGAATTTGCTGAGGTGGTCGAAGTAGTCAAGATTTGCGGCGAACGTATACTCATTCTCAGCGTCGCGGGCCGGTTCATACAGCGTCGGTATTTGCCTGACCTGGCCAATTAAGTCGCGAAGGAGGCCGAGCATCATCTTTGGTGTCGCGGCACCCTCCACCTGTATTATGTGTGCGATCTGAGCCATCAGGAGGGCGACAACTTTTTCGCTCTGCTCTCTAGCTAGACTTTTAACCTCGTCGAGGATACTATTTTGCCTCTTTACGAGCTTCTTAATTTGCTTCTCCCGCTTCCCACTCAGGACGTTCTCGTAGGTTAGTCCAAGAAATGATGCTATGAAGAGCGCGCCACTGAAATGTTGGGCCAATGCACTCCAGTTGGAGTTGGGGAGCTTGGGTAGGACGTCCAATTCGAGGAAGATAGCCGCGAAGAGCGGGATAAAGAAGAGCTGTGGAGATACCCATGCCCTAGCGCCGTCTTCCATGTCAACGCCTTTGGCAGCTCGGCGATCAACGCCTTCCGGCGCGGTGTGTAGATCGTCGTCGTCCTCCGTATCGCGAAACAGCATCCTTCCAGCTGAGGCAACTGCGAGTCCTGCTGCCGCGAGGAGCACTCGCCATCCATTGCCAATGACTCTTTCCCCGGTCCCGGGGACTGCTCCGGCCACTCCGAGCCATGCTAGAAACAGACCACCACAAACAACAGCAAGCTTGGCCACTTCAGAAAGATACAGCTGAATGCGTCCCCGAATCATCAGTGTTACTCCTCTGCCTAAGATGGGGGCCCATCGCGCAGTGCGCGTAAACAGGTTCGTGATAAGTTGCGGTGCAGAGTCTAACACACTGCGGCGCGAAGTAAGCGAAAATACACTACGACAAATGCGGGAAATGCGGGGGACGACGGGGGAAAATGCGGGGGGGAAAATGCGGGGACAGACGGGGCTGGAACCATATTTAATCTAATATTTAAATTGAGCC
>PLIO01000056.1 GCA_003140075.1 Acidobacteriaceae bacterium
GTCGTAGTTTTTGTGCCAGGCTAATTTGCCATCGCGGTCGATGATGGAGATGGCGCGGCCGGTGATGCCTTTATCTGCGAGATAGACGCCGTACTGGGCGGCGACGGCGCCGCGCGGGTGGAAATCGGCGAGCAGCGGGTATTGGATGCCCATCTTGTCCGCGTAGGCCTTGTGCGACCAGACGCTGTCGACGCTGAGGCCGAGCACCTGGGCGTCGAGTTGCTCGAATTGCTTTTTGTCGTTGACGATGCAGGCGTGCTCTTTGGTGCAGACCGGGCTCCAATCGAGCGGGTAGAAGATGAGGACGACGCGCTTCTTGCCGCGGAAGTCGCTGAGCTTTACTTCCTTCTGATCTTGATCTTTCAGGGTGAATTCGGGGGCGGGTGCGCCGACGGTTGCTGACATGTTTCCTCCGGTTTTTCTAGGATGATTTCTTTATCCATCATAAACCGAGAATTGGCTTTAAGAGTGGCAGCTATGGAAATGCCTTGCCTGGGCGATGGCCGGGTTCAGATGCAAGGGATCCTTCGACTGCGGTTGTGCTTCGCATCCGCGAACCACAACCTTCGCTCAGGATGACAGCCTTCAAGTAGTCCTCTTGGAACGTCATTTAACGACAGGCGAGCTAGCATCCGCGGGTTTTTCTTCGTCGGCGTGGATTTTGCCGTCGTCCTCGGCGTAGAAGGAGCGGTGCTCGGCGTCGAGATGCTGGGGCGTCATGGTGAGGATGAAGCTGTCTTTCTTGCCTTTGAAGCTGGCGGAGTAGTCGCCGCGGTTGGGGTTGACCATGCGTTTGGTGAACGAGCCGGAGTGCACGAGTTCGGCGAGAGATGTGGCGAAGTGTCCGTACTGTTTCTGGAAACGATGCTGGGCGCGCAAGACCACGCGCATATAGGCGAGGGCGGCCGCTTCGGAATCAGAGCGGGCGGGGTCGCCGGTGAATTTTGGCTGGTAGGTGGGCGCGGGAGTTTGCGCTGCGACGGACGGAACCGGTGCGAATATGGTGCATGCGGCGAGCGCGAGGCTGGCGATGATAGCGAGAGAAACAGTGAAATTATTCTTCATCCTGAATATCCTGAATCTTCTCCGCAAGTAGCGCGGCTGGTAATTAGGGCTGCCAAATATCCACTGTAAGGCTGCTTTTCGGGTTCTTTTTCATGTTACTCCCGTAATTCAACTTCGGTCACGTTCTCTTTGCAGGGCGCACAAATGCGGCTATGCTTTTGATAAGAAACTACGCCCGACAGGGAAACCTATGAAAGCAGCAGTAGCAAGAAAACCGACCATCAAAATCGCAGTGGTGGAGAGCGACCCGCTGAGGTTTGTGGGATTTCGCGCCTTGTTCGATACCGAGCCAGAGTTCGAACTAATTTCCGCCGGCCTGCCCGAGATTTCCACGTTGCAGAACGTGGACCTGATCCTGCTGGGAAACCGCTCCGGCCAAAACCTGTTTGATGTGATGGCGAGCCTGAAGGCGACGCGGCCGGATCTGCGCATCATTGTCACCGGGTCGGGAGTGGACGAAGAGACCATTCTTAAGGCGATCGCCTCTGGGGCCAAGGGCTATGTGGACGAGGCGGCTTCGCCGGCGGAATTTGCGCAGGCGATTCGCATTGTGAGTCAGGGATCGGTGTGGGCGCCGCGGCGAGTGCTTTCGATGTTTATCGAGCGCGTGTCGTCGGCGCCGGGGCGGATTTTTCCGGCAGGCCGTGTGACCTTTACGGACCGCGAAAAAGAAGTCCTGGAAATGCTGGTGGCCGGACGATCGAACAAAGAGATTGGATCTCAGCTAGGGATCGAAGAGCGCACGGTAAAGGCGCACGTGGCGAAATTGATGCGCAAGGTGGGCGTGCAGAACCGGATCGCGCTGTCAGTGCATGCGATTACGCATTCGCTGGTGGCGGCGAAGTAAACCGGCTTCTAGCTGCTAGCTCCTAGCTAAAACCGACTGCGACAGGTTCAGGTGATCGGTAACTTTAGGACACTGACCTCGGTAATCTTGCGCGAAAAGCGAGTGCGGGGCATACTCGTCTCACCTACCACAGAACCTGGGAGACGGGGTTGAGAGTGGCGATTAGGGTCACTGCTTTCAGCCCCGATTTTTTTGTCTTCAAGTCGGGTTGCTGCTTCCAGATCGTTCGGTTGATCCTTCGCAGTTAAGCGTTCCTCATACAACACCCCCGCTTCGTTTACAATCCAAGTACCAGATCCCAGAGAATTCTTGTGTGGCGAGGAACCATGAAAAAGTTCTTACTGTTGACCCTGATTGCGTCTCTCTGTTCTTTCTCATTTGCCGCGGATGATGAAACAAAAGCTTCGGAACGCGTGCAGGCGGCAGCGGATGTTCTGAGCGAAATTCAAGGCGCGCCGGATAAAGGCATTCCGCAGGAGGTATTGGGCTCGGCGGAGTGCGTGGCGGTGGTGCCGTCGATGCTGAAAGGCGGATTTATTGTGGGCGCGAAGTATGGCCGCGGGCTGGCCAGTTGCCGCACTCCGAAAGGCTGGAGCGCGCCGGCTTTTTTTGTAGTGACGGGCGGGAGTTTCGGTTTCCAGATCGGCGGACAGGCCGTAGATCTGGTGATGCTGATCATGAATAAGGATGGGATGAAGCATCTGCTCTCGAGCGAGTTTGAACTGGGCGCGGACGCTTCGGTTGCGGCCGGGCCTGTGGGGCGTCATGCTGAGGGGAACACGGACTGGAAGATGCGGGCGGAGGTGCTGACTTATTCGCGGGCGCGGGGGCTGTTTGCCGGGGTGACTCTGAATGGAGCGCAGATTAAGCAGGACAAGGACAGCACGCGCGAGTTCTACGGACGCATGGTGCCATTCAGAACATCGCTGATTGGGGAGATTGACCCGCCGGAGGGTGCGAACGCGTTTTTAAGAGTGCTGGCGCAGTGGGCGCAAGAGGCGGCGAAGTAGGTGTTTCTCTTCAGAACTGTCATTCCGAGCGCAGCGAGGAATCTTGGTTCTTGCCTGCATCATGTGCATCGCCGGCAGCGGCAAACACCAAGATCCCTTGCTTCGCTCGGGATGACAACGCTGTGGGTGCCTGTTCACTTTGTTTGACAAGTAAATTTTGACGATGGTACTGTTCCGCTTCCCCTAATGCGGCAGCGACTTGAGTACGCGGCAGCCTGGCCGTTCATCAAAATCATGGGTAGCTTGCCGCGTCCGTTGGCGCGGGCCATTGGCATCAGCCTGGCTCGGGTGGTTTATCTTCTGCACGCGCGATTGCGGCAGGTGGGTATGCGCAATCTCGCCATGGCGTTTCCGGAAAAAAGTGAGTCGGAGCGGGCGCGGATTCTGCGCGGGGAGTTTACTTCTCTGGGGCGGCAACTGGCGGAAGTCTGCCACTTTCCTAAATACACGCTGGAGAATGTCGAACAGGTCGTGGTGTATGACGGCTTCGAGAATTATGAACGGGCTCACGCTCGCGGAAAGGGCGTGCTGTTGTTCGCGGGGCATTTTGGCGGGTGGGAGCTTTCGTCGTTTGTGCTGTCGATGCACGGGCATTGGATGCACGTGATTATGCGCGGCATGGACAACGTGTATCTGGGGCGGCTGATCGAGCACTATCGCACGATGCACGGCAATAAGGCTGTGGACAAAGATGATTTTGTGCGCGGGCTGCTTTCGGCGATGAAGGCGGGGGAAGTGGTAGGCATGCTGATGGATACGAATATGACTCCGCCGCAGGGGATCTTTGTGGATTTTTTCGGCATCCCGGCATGCACGGCTAGCGGGCTGGCTCGGATTGCTTTGCGTACCGATGCGGCTGTGGTTCCGACATTCACGATCTGGGACGCGAAGCTGGGGAAATACCGGCTGCGGTTCGATCCGGCGGTGGAGTTGGTGCGCACCGGCGACCTGGAAGCAGACATCAAGGCCAACACGCAGAAATTCAATTTGGTGATTGAAGATTATGTGACGAAGTATCCGGAGCAGTGGTTGTGGGTGCACCGGAGGTGGAAGACGCGGCCTCCGGGGGATGGGCCGTTGTATTAAGACGGCTTCGGGCTTCGGCTTTCAGGCTTCGGCCCGAAAATAAAGTTTGGCTTGGTTGCGGGAAATCAGCGAAAGGGCGGGCCAGTCCCCGAATCATTTCGCGGGTTCCCAACCCGCTGGGAGCATATCGAATGCCAGCGTGTCACGGTAGGCGTACTGATTGCCTTCCAGTACTGCCACCGGCGTTAGCATGTGCCAGATGCGATCATCGTCGAAGACGTAACACTCGCCGGCTTCGCGCATGGTGAAGCGATCCATTTCGTGTTTGTCGTTATCGGTTATGACGACTTCGCCACCGTGAGCGCCGCAGCGGACCAGTAGATGCGTAGCGATGTACTTTTCCCCGTCTTTATGTAAACCCGGCGGGCTGGTGTCGCAGGGCCGGCCTGGCGTAGCTGTGAATCTTATGAGATGGACGTTGACCAGATACCTGGTACCCACCGCCGAGAGCGGCAGGTATTGAAGGTGGTGAGCAATCATCTTGCGAACGCCGATGGAACCGGCGATTGCCGGAGGCAGCGGAGCGTACTCTCGCGGCTGGCCGCCTATTGTCGTGTTGTATTTTTTCAGCTGCACATAGGGCGTGGTCTCTTCACTCAACCAAACCTTTACCCCACCCTCAACAATCTCGGCCCGGACACGATTTAAGGAACGATACCTGTCGCCCCCTTCATAGTACTTATCCTTTGGAATGGACCAGGCTGCGTGGGATAACTCTTCCAGCGAGCGCGCTACGTCCGTGTCAACTTTAAGCGGCTGGCGACTAAACCCGCGCTCGACAAGGTCGTTTCGCGACCGCGCATTCGTTGCCACCGGAATAAAGCTATCTTGGCCCATGGGTGCTCCTGACAAATGCTTGGTGATTGATCGGAATCTGCTTGGTTCACCTTAAGAACGCTGGCGATCATACCCCCATCTTCATGGTTCAGGATAACCTAGAGAGGTTTCATCTGAAGTGGCAGGAATCGGGATGCGATGATCAACGCGAGAGATGGGGCACGCGGCTGAAAGGCCCCACCTCGAAAGGACGCGAGAAAATGGAGCAACCCAGATCCTAAATTTGCCCCAGACGTGAGGCCACGCGCCGCAGTTCCCACCCTTTCGCAAAGAGCGCGAAAGGATGGGCTACCCGCCAGCCTCCATTTACTGCGGGTTTTATTTAATCGTACAATGCGAGTTTGGCTGGTCAAGCGGAGTGGTGAAGCGTGATTCTTCGCAAGCACCTCAAGAAGTTGCTGTCGATTTTTGGCGCAACGGTGATTCTTAGCACATTCGTTGCTAAAGATGCGCGCAAAGACAAGCTTAAGGAGCTTGTCGATTCGATTGATACGGCTGAGAACGCCTACATCATGAGAGGGGAAAATCGCAGAAACTTTAGTGAGATCAAACGGTTCGAGGCCGAATTTGAAGAGTTCAGGGAAAATCCAACAAAACCGAAGGTGGCAATGAGCGGCGGCTTTGGCGGCGGTAGTAGCGGCAGCTATAGTTTGGCCGATCCGGGCGAGATAGACTGGGAAACACTTGTCTCCACATCCACCGATCGTGCGGACAACGACGAATTGCTGGACAACATCAGCCGATTGGAAAAAAAGCTAGATGACAGTTCAGGTTCTCACGATATGGAACTTGCGGCGATCAATGATAACAACGACAAACTTAAGAAGGAATTAGAGCATCTTGTGGACGTGGCTCGTGGCTTTGAAGGTATAAAGACTCAAGTTACACGACCGGCCCGGTACGTTGAATCGGAGAGAATAAATTCGGCAATTTACGATCTTCCGGAGAAAATGGACAGTATTTTTACGGGCACGGTTAAATTAAGCAAAAGAATACTCGATGACGCCGAGCGAGGACGAAAGTCTGACGAACACAGATTCATCCTCTGGACTCGAGGATACTACTTCCTCTACGTTGTTGGTTGGATAACTGGCGTAATCGGCATCGCGATCGGTGAAGAGAAGAACAACGTCATCGAAGCGATCGCCGACGAAGTCTAAGCCGTTTCCTTCTGATAATCTCCAACAAGCAGTAAAGTCCGCGCTGGGGGTATCGGGAATAAGGACGTTTGATTTAAGGTTTTGAACGATAGCTCTCCGGTGGCAGGGAGATTTTATTGTCCTTGGCGAGAATAGGACCGGCAGTCTCCGCAACGGCCAACCTGAAAGGCTCGACGCGGGGCATCCTTTGCATGTCGCAGCCGAGGGGCACGAATTGCGGAATATTATCAAAGGTCGTTGTGACGATGAAACTTCCTATCGAAGTAAGGTAGTCGGCCGTTCGTCTCTTCATTATGTGGTTAGTATCTCCGTGGCGGGCCGTCACCCAATTAACTATAAGATATGTTGAGTTCTGACAGGCGTAGAAGGTTGGATGGGAGAGTGCCGAGAACGCGCTCCAGCGTTTCGCGAGTTCGGTCTCCCCAGCACCCAGCTTCTTTGCGAGATCTTCACACTTCTTGTGCCGCGGCCTCCAACTCCCCTCGTTTTTGCCTTCAAACCAAGACCTGATTGAATTACGGATACTTTGATCATCAAAGCGAAAAGTAAACAGAAGATCCTTCGCCTCCATAAATGATCTGACGAGCACATCCCAACTATCGCCCGTAGCCGGAGTTAGGAGGCACCTCATTCCAGACAGAAGGGAAAGAGAACGAAACGCGACAAGGAAGCACGCACTCTCTTGAGACTTGGGATCAACATCCATTTGCCGGCCTCCTACCCGGTAGAATTCTTTTGCCAATTCCTTGAGGACGGCAGGGGCCTCTGTCAACAGTTCGTCTAGCGTCATCTGTAGTCAACCTTCCCAAATTAAATAGTACCGCGTTAGTTCGTTTTCGAGGGATCGTTGCCGTTAATGAGAAGACGGCATAAAGGAAGGAAATCCCCTGGTCCTCGGCAGCCTCCCTCACCGCCTCCTCCCATAGAACCACCTCCTATGAAAACCTCTTGAACTTGAGCGGCGATATTTTATTAGAGACTTACAACCGGTATCCGGTGGCGTTTTCGCAGGGGAAGGGCGTTTTTATTTACGACGTTGAGTTTGCTACGTGTGTGGCACGGGGCTCATTCAGCCGTCCCAACGGGACGGGGTTCGCACGGCTATGGCTTACCCGGCGTTTCAACGCCGGGCTATTGTCCTGTGTCCTTAGGACGCTTTTTCTTGTCCATAGTGGGCTAGCAACTCCGACGGCGGTTCCTTCCGGTAGAATCAAATCTTCCTATGAAAACATTCGAACAAATCGCAGAGCTTGAGCGGCGGTATTTGCTGGGGACTTACAATCGGTATCCCATTGTCCTGACGCGGGGGAAGGGTGTGTTTCTTTACGACATTGACGACCGGCGTTATCTCGACTTTGTTTCGGGGCTGGGGGTGAATGCTCTGGGGCATGCGCATCCGCGGATTGTGAAGACGATTCGGGAGCAGGCGGGGAAGCTGATTCACGTCTCCAATCTTTATTACCACGAGTATCAGGGGGCGCTGGCGGAGAAGTTGTGCACGCTCTTGGGCAGCTCTTTTGGAAATGCTCGCGCGTTTTTTTCGAATAGCGGGACGGAGGCGATTGAGGGATCGATCAAGCTGGCGCGGCTGGCGGGACATCGCGCGGGCGGGGAGGGGAAGTCGCGGCTAGTGGCGCTGGAGGGGTCGTATCATGGGCGGACGTTTGGAGCGCTGTCGCTGACCGGGCAGGAGAAACATCGCAAGGGATTTGAGCCGATGCTGGAGGAGGTGACGTTCGTTGCACAGAATGATTTGGAAGGCTTGCGGGCGGCGGTGAACGACAACACTTGCGCGATTGTGCTGGAGCCGATTTTTGGCGAGGGCGGAATTTATGAGTGTTCGGTGGAGTTTCTGCAGGAGTGCCGGGCGGCGGCCGACCGGCACAAGGNNGAGATTCAGTGCGGGCTGGGGCGTACGGGGACGATGTTCGCGTTTCAGAGTTTTGGAGTGACTCCGGATATTGTGGCGATTGCGAAGCCGATTGCGGCGGGGCTGCCACTGGGGGCGTTCATTGCGAAAGAAGAATTTGCGTCGGCAATTTCGCCCGGGCAGCATGGGACTACGTTTGGGGGCGGTCCGCTGGCTTGCCGGGTTGCGCTGGAGTTTTTGGCGATTGTGGAGGAAGAGAAGCTGCTGGAGAACGTGAATAAAGTTGGGGCTTATTTGCAGCAGGAATTGAAAACGGTTGTGGAGAAGAGTGCGGCGGCCAGGGAAGTGCGCGGACGGGGACTTATTCAGGGGATCAATCTAGAGATTCCGGCGCGGCCGATTGTGGATGAGGCTTTGGCCGAGGGCGTGCTGTTTAATTCGACGCACGATACGGTGGTGAGGTTTCTGCCTCCATTCTTGCTGGAGGAGAAGCATGTGGATAAGGGGATTCGGGTGCTGAAGAAGCTGTTGCGGAAGAAAAGGAAGGCGGCCGATTGAGTGAGAGGTAGGGATCCTTCGACTGCGTAGTGGCTTCGCTGTCGCGAAGACACTACTTCGCTCAGGATGACAGGGCTTCGGAGAGCTAGCAAAAACGGGGAGCCGAAGCTCCCCAAGTGAAGCGAACAGAGGCGATGTTCACTTAAATAGAATCCGGCGGCGGCGAAAGAGTTGTCTTGTTTGAGAAGATTTGGAGCGAGAAGATTTGACGGTGATGGCGGCAGAGCGGGAAGTTTCTACGGCGCCCTTTCCTGGGTACAGCGCGGGCGTGGAAGAGTGCTGGATGGATTTCGATGGGGCGCGCATGCGGTATCTGCGCGCGGGGTCGGGGCCGGCGCTGATTTTGCTGCATGGGTTGATGGGGTATTCATTTTCGTGGCGATACACGATGCCGGCGCTGGCGCCTTACGCTGCGGTTTATGCGCCGGACATGATGGGGGCCGGGTTCTCCGACCGGGCGGCGGGGATCGACCACTCGATGCGCGGGGCGGCGAAGCGGCTTCTGCAGTTCGTGGAACGGTTGGGGATTGCTTCGTTCGATTTGCTGGGGACTTCGCACGGGGGCGCGATGTCGATGATGGCGGCTGCGGAATGCCTGAGCGGAAATACCGGACTGAGGCTGCGGCGACTGGTGCTGGTGGCGCCGGTGAATCCGTATTCGGCGCATGGGCGGTGGCTGGCGCCATTTTTCGGAAGCCGGTTTGGCGCGGCTCTGCATCGCCTGACCGCGACGCGCATGAGTTTCCTGTATCCGTATTTTCACGCTCGGTTGTATGCCGCCGCCATTCCGCCGGGAGCGCTTGCGGGCTACGTTGCTCCGCTGGCGAAGCCGGGGTTGTTCGAACATGCGCTGAGCATCGTGAGTACCTGGAAGAAAGACCTGAGGGAACTGGAGGCGACTCTGCCGCAGTTGGGGAGCATTCCTACGCTTTTAGTGTGGGGGGACAAAGATCCGGCGGTGTTCGTTTCGTCGGCTGCGCGGTTGCAGAAGTACTTCCCGAATTCCGAGTTGATCGTTTTTCCGGGCATTGGACACCTGGCGTATGAAGAATGTCCGGAGGAGTTCAACCGGGTGCTGATCGAATTCCTGACACGCGAGAAGGTTCCCGCCTGACACGTCTGAAATCATGACCCACCACATTCTCGACCTGCTGCGGAGCGCGCTGGTGCATTACGGGTACTGGGCTGTGGCAGCGGCGTTGTTGCTGGAGAGCGCTGGTTTGCCTCTGCCGGGTGAGACCGTTTTGCTGCTGGCCAGTTTTTTGGCTTATTCCGAACAAGAGTTGCGATTTCCCTGGATCATCGCGGTCGGGATCGTAGCCACGACGTTGGGTGGAGAGTTCGGATTTGCTTTGGGGCGCCACGGCGGGCGTCCGCTGATTGAACGCTACCGGCATGTGTTCGCGATTCGCGCGGCGACTGTGGCGCGGGGGGATCGTCTGTTCGAGCGCTACGGGGCGGTCACGGTTTTTCTGGCGCGATTCATCTTCGGAATGCGAGTGCTGGCCGCGCTGCTGGCGGGCGCGCACCGGATGCCGTGGAGGAAGTTCGTCCTGTTCAACTTTCTGGGAGCCGCGGTTTGGGTGACCGCGATTTGCGGCGCGGGATACATGTTCGGGGGACATTGGGGCCGACTGGCCCACGATCTTCGGCGCGTCGATTTAGCGGTTGCGATTGTGATTGTGGTGGTCATCGTGGGGCTGTGGTGGCGGAGCCGGAGGGTGGAGAGTGATTCCTAGAGTGCTCTGGAAAAACTCGAATTCAGCCTGGCAGCGCCTGAAGGCGCGATTGCTAACGTGGGGCTTGCGGTATGCCTGAAGGCATACCCTGATACGAATCGTGAGTTTATCCGCAACCTGAAGAATGGCCCCGGATCCATTCTTGAATCCGGCCTGAGGCGAGCACCTTAAGAGTCAACTTATAAACGGGGGGATTTCGCTGTAGCGCGAATATACTGTGCGGGTGTCGCGGGCGTGGAAAAGAGTCGCGTCCGTGGCGTCGTTGATTCTCATGGCGTCGTCTGGCCGGAAACTCAGACGAGGGAGGAAAGTATGAAGAAGATTGGGATCTTGACTCTAGTGATCATGGTAACGATCCTGTTAACCTTGGCCTTTTCGGCGGCGGCAGCCAGTCCCAAGGCGGCCCCGGTTCCGGTGGCGGCGGCCGCTACTCCAGCGGCGGCGGCTCCGGCGCCTATGCCTCCACACCCGCGCGTGGAGCACGCATTGGAAGCATTGCGAAGCGCCCGGGACCATATGGCGCATGCCGAAGGCGAGTTCCATGGCCATCGCGACAAAACGATCGAGCATATAGACGCGGCCATCCATGAAGCTGAGATTTGCTTGCGGGAACCGTAGAGTTTGTACTGGGCAAAGTTAGGGCAGCGTCCGCGGACGCTGCCTTTTTTATTTCGGATGGTGTTCTCGCCTCGGCGGGCTTACTAGAAAGCAACGAACCGAAGCAGTAAACCGCCGGCTCCCTCAGGGGCTAAAGCCCCCGTCTTTATTGGCCTTTTACGGCGCGACTGAAGTCGCGCCCTTTCAAAGCCGGCCGCGAATCGAGCTTCTCTACAACCTGTGAAGTCGTGCCCTTCCCGAAGCCTTTGTGAGACGGCTTCTAGCGACCGAAGGTGTATCCGATGGAGGCGCCGACGCGGACAAGGTTGTTGGAGTTGAACTGAAAGTTGTTCTGGATGTGGTAAATGTGAGCTTCGCCGCGAACAAAGACGTTGCGCCAGAAGTAATAGCGGAGACCGCCGGAGACGTGCACCATAAAGTGGTCGCTGCTCGTGTAGCAGGTGTAGCCGCCGCCGGTGCACGAGAGTTCTCCCGGGAGGTAGAAGCGGGTGCTGGCATCGCCAACGCCCCCCATGAGGTCAAGACCAAATTTCTTGCTTAGTTTGGGCTGGAAGAGCACGTTTACGTCGGTCAAGATGGGGCGGTAGCTTTCATAGCCGTAGTAGCTGGCCTGGTGCTCCCGCCAGGAGGTCTCCAGATTAAGGCCGAGGCGGCGATCGGGGTCGACGATATCACCGCTTATGCTGATATAGGTCCCACCTGTTTCCGCCAGCGGGGTAAGAGCCAGCGAGCTGTTATGAGTGTAGGGCTGCATCAAGGTGGCGCCGCCGACCGCGATATCGCCCTGCTGGGCTGCCGCAAAATGGGCAAGGAACAAGAAAACGGAAACGTGTGCGAAGAGCGCTAACTTTCTCAATACAACCCCTTTCGTTACTGCTTACAGGTTTGGATTATACCCGCAGATCAGCGGCGTGCGGCGAAGCGGCGCGAACGACCGCTTCGGCAAAACTGCCCTGACTGTCGGAACACTGGCTGCTCACGCGGTCAAAGGCCTAATCTGAACCGCCGCCGAGGGTGAACCCGATCGAGGCACCGACTCGGAACACGTTGTTGGAGTTGAAGTTGAACCCATTATCCGAGAGGTTGTTGTTGTTATTTTGGATGTGGTAGTAGTGAATCTCGGGGCGGATAAACACGTGGTGCCAGACGTAATAGCGGACGCCGCCGCCGAGGTGCTCCATGAAGTGATCGGTGCTTTCGTAGTTGGCCTCACCAGGGACGGAGGGGCCCGGAGCGTAGAAGCGGGTGTCTGCAGCGCCGATGCCGCCCATAAGGTCGAGGCCAAGTTTCTTACCCAGATGCGGCTGATAGAGCGCGTTGAAGTCGGTCAGGATGGGGCGGTAGTTTATTTCTTCGGCTTGATAGGTGCCCTGAGTAGCTCTCCAGGCGGTTTCGACGTTAAAGCCGAGGTGGTGTCGGAAGAACACCACGTCACCGCCGAGGTTGAGGTAAGTGCCGCCCTTTTCCGCCGGCAGACCGCTATTGGAAGAGGAGGACGACAGGAGTGTGCCGCCGCCAATAAAGAGGTCGCCCTGCTGGTCGGAAGCAAACTGGGCAGAGGCAAACTGGGCGAAGAACAAGCATGCGAAAACGGTTGCGAGGAAAGCTAGCTTTCTCAAGAGAAACCTCCAATGAGTTGATTGCACGCGTCTGATGGCAAACGATTAAGATGCATCCGCGACATAGGCGGGATGCAGCAAAATTAACAACTCCTCATCATAATTTCAAGTTCCAACCAGATTCAACTGGCGCTAAAATGCTTGTAAAGAAACGTCAATGGAATCGTGCACCGCCGTTTCCTCAAGAGCGCGCGTAACGTGATCAACCCGGAAGCGGGGGGAAAGTTGTGTGCCGGTTTACTTGGATTTTCCGCCTCCACCGGGAGCGCGGACATGGTCGAAGGCGATGGGGCCTGCACCGAAGAAAATGAGGGCAAACGCCAGGGTGGCCAGAGCCAGGGGAAATTCGTATCCGCCGTTGCCGGTTAGACCGTTGTGGAAGTGCACCTTGGCGATGGCGACCGATAAATTTATGCAGATGGCAAAGGCGGCAAAACGGGTGAACAGGCCGGCGAGCACGAGCAGACCGCCGAGAAACTCGGTGAAGGCGGAGAGGTATGCGTTCCAGCCCGGCAGGCCGAGGCTGGCGACGAACTGAACGTGGTGCTGAAGTCCGCCGAAAACCTTATGATATCCGTGGGTAACGATGATGGCGCCGAGGGCGAGGCGCATAACGAGGAGAGCGAGAGGCTGCAGGCGATCGAGAAAGCGCAAGGGATTCCTCCGGCGAAACGAGAAATAGATTACCGCAGGAAAGAGATGGAAGAAAGCTGCTACCTGAGGTGCGGCTTCGATACCGGCGCCGGAACACCGGGGCGGCATCGAACCCGATTGCGCAGAGTGGCCAACTTCTGGTAACGTTTTGTCGCCTAAAGATACGAGTTGCCGGCGGCGTCTAGTCGCGACCGGCTCACGCGTCTTGCGGGCCCTACCCCGGCTTTTGAAGTTAGGATCTTGAAAATTAAATTTCAATCACGCGCGCGGAATCGGTGAGCTTCGTGTTTATGGTAGGTGTATCCGGAGCTTGGCACCACACTGCGGATTTAAGGACGTCAAATTTTGGGGGATCGAGTGGCGGTAAGAAGCTTAGATGCCCAGGAGGCTGTAATGGATCGCATTTTGAAAGGTGAAAATATGCTGCCGAAGTGGGTAGTCCTTCTGCTATTGATGGCGGTTCCAGCTTTTGCCTGGGGCCAGAAGAAGACGAGCGCGCCAGCTTCGCACGCGAGCGCGCCCAAGGCGAGTGCACCTGCGCATTCCGCACCGCAGTCCCATGCGTCGGCGCCGTCGCATGGGTCCACGCAATCGCATGGGTCAACGGCATCCCATGGGTCAACGCCGTCCCATAGTTCAACGCCCTCGCACACGACAACGGGCGGCACACACACGGCGACGGGTGGAACGCACGCCGCGGCGGGCGGTACGCACACAACCACGGGTGGAAGCCACGCGACGGCCGGGGGTGGAACGCACACGGCGGCGGGCGGCACACACGGGGCAACCGGCGGTGCACATACCGCGGCCGGTGGACACACTGCGGCTGCGGGCGGCGCCCGGGGCGGAAGTGCGGCGGCCAGTCACGGCAGCACGCATCAGCCGGCGGGGACAAGGAACGTTTCTATGAAGGGTGGAGGATCGGCGAGCATCCGCAAGAATGGATCGGTTCGTTCCATCGACCGCGGTGGCATGCACATTGAGCATGGAGTCCACGGCGGGGGCAGGGTGGTGGGTGAACACAACGGCGCGCGCGTCGTGAACACTGGAAGGCATGGCGGTTATGTGCAGCGCTCCTACGTGAACCGCGGTGGGCATGCTTACTACTCGCGCACCTTCTATGCCGGCGGGCGCTACCATGTCGGGCTCTATCGCGGCTACGGCTGGGGCGGACATATGTACTACGGCTATTACCCTGGCGTTTGGTTTCACCCAGGATTTTATGGATGGGGCTTCCATCCCTGGGGAGTGCCGATTGCGTGGGGTATCGGGGCATGGGGCTGGGGAGGATCGCCGTGGTGGGGATTCTATGGCGGGTGGTGGAATCCTTATCCGGTCTATGCCGCGCCGTACTACTGGCTAACGGACTACCTGATCTCGCAGCAATTGCAGGCAGCGTATGCGGCGCGAGCTGAAGACAATGCGGATGCGGTGGCAGCGGATGCAGCGGCCAGCGGCGGAGATGGCGGCGGAGGGGCTCCGGCAGCGTCCGGCCCGGTGGCGCTGACTCCCGAGGTGAAGGAAGCCATTGCCCAGGAAGTGAAAGCCCAGTTGGCCGCGCAGCAGTCGCAGGCCAGCCAGGATTCGGGTGGCGGGCAAGCGTCGGCAGCTCCGGCGCCTACCAGCGACACTACACCGCCTCCGGCGCTCGATCCATCACAACGCACTTTTGTGGTGGATTCCGATGTGACGGTGGTGGCCAACGGTCAGGAATGTGCGCTGACGTCGGGTGATGTGATCACTCGCCTCACGGACACTCCGGATGGGGATAATACCGTGAATGCCAGCGTCTCGGCGACCAAGAAGGGCGATTGCGCGTCAGGACAAACCGTTGCCGTGAAAGTGGATGACCTGCAGGAAATGTACAACCACTTCTCGGAGAACATCACCAACGGCATGGGTGAACTGGCGAAGAAGCAAGGGACCGGCGGTATGCCGGCGGCGCCGGATACGGGCACCCAGGCTGGGGCCGTGACACCTCCGCCACCGGATACTTCTGCGGCCAAAACGCTGGCAGACCAGCAGGCTGCCGCCGATCAGGCGGAGGCGGATGCGAAGGCGAGCGCGGCAGGCGGCGGGCAGTAGAACAGACGGCGACAAAAGCGCAGTTAACCAATAATCAACCGGGGAGCGTCGGATGACGACGCTCCCTTCTCCAATGCAGCGGCGAGATTTTTCCTGACGCTGCGCCGAGGCGGCTGGCTGTCGAACCAATTGAGTCGGACTTTACTTAAGTCCGGGGCGGGACCTGAACGGAGGGCTCTACGATGTCGAAGAAATTCCACGACCTGATTCCAGGGATTGTGCTCCTGGCGACCATGACCTTTCCTATGGCGATGGCCAGCGCTCAGGCAGTTTCTCTGCAGGAGCAACTGGCGGCGCAGTACAAGCTGGTGAAGATCGGTTCGGACACGAGCGGATATTCCGTGGTGGAAAAAGGCACGCTGTTGGCGATCCAGAAGGGTGGAATCCTGGCCGTGCCTTATGGCGACCAGAACGTTCTTGCCAACAGGTATGAAGGCGGGACAATTCACGCTCCCAGCGGCTTGTCCTTGATGGGACGGAAATCCATCATGGGAAAATTTGGCAAGGAGCAGACTACGCACCTGTTTGCGGTCGGCGACAAAGTCTATCCCATGAAGATCGATGTAAATGTAGCCAAAGATACGGTGACTCTCGGCGTTGTCGCGTGTGATACCTGCAACAAAACCGATCCGCCGACTTACAACAAGGCGAATGTGGTTTTCCAGTTTCCCAAAGGATCGTTGGCGAATGCAGCCGCGGGCGGAGTGGAGGACACCATCGGGCAGGTGCTCCAGATCAGCAGTGACGACGCACAGGGCGGCGGAGACCAGGGTGCGCAGCAAGGTGGAGATCAGCAGCAAGGCGGGGATCAGGGCGCGCAGCAGGGTGGAGGCCAGCAGCCCGCAGCGGCGGCGCCGGCGGCCGAGCCCGCGAGCATCGATAAGGGCATGACCACCGACCAGGTGCAGGCGGCGATGGGGAAACCGGACAAGATTGTGAACCTGGGGGCGAAGACGATCTATTACTACAAGGATATGAAGGTGATTTTCTTGAGCGGGAAAGTGAGTGACGTGCAGTAGAGTGGCGCACGGGAATGTGCTGATACGTTCAGCGCGAATGCCCACCTTTGCAAAAGGCACGCTGTTACGAAACTCGTGCCGTCCGCTGAGGCGGACTCTGATGGTCCCACTTCCGGCTTCCCGGCACTTCCGTGCCGGGCTTTCCCATGCCGCCGCTTCGCGACTGGAGTGGGTTTTGTTCCACCCTCGGCGCTCGGCATTGAGTTTCGTAACGACCTCAAAAGACGCAAATGTGGGGCAGCCAGCTTGTGAAATTTTGCCGATAAAATAGTTTCGGCGCACTCCTTGGCGCTCTCCGCTCGGGTTCGGATTTTCCGGATTTGCCACGTTTTAGGGGGGTATCCCCCCCTCCCCCCCTTTTTGCA
>PLIO01000197.1 GCA_003140075.1 Acidobacteriaceae bacterium
GCCGGCACGTCGTAGAGCTTGGCGTAGATGTTGAGATTCTCTTCCACCGTAAGATCGAGATCGCTGGTGAGCGCCTGCGGGATCACCCCGATCGTGCGGCGCACCGCATCCGCATCTTTTGCCACATCGTGGCCGGCAATGTGCGCGGTGCCGGCAGTGATCGGAATCAGCGTGGTCATCATGCGGATCAGCGTCGACTTTCCGGCTCCGTTCGGTCCGAGCAGTCCGAAGATCTCACCGTCCTTCACGTTGAACGAGACATCGTCGACGGCGGTAAAGTCGCCGTACTTCTTGACGATGTGGTCAACTTCTATGGCGTAGGCTGCTCCGGTGCCAGCCGGAGAAGCGCCACCATCCGACTTAGCGTTTACGTTCGCCATTATTGCTGCCCCACTGCTGCCGCGCTTTGCGGGCTGCTCTCACCCTTCAACTGCGCCGGCGAAACCAGCACCTCGGCTGTCATTCCCGGCACAAACGCTCCCTTTGGATTATCCAATCGGACTTTCAGCACGATTGTTTTGATATCCCGTTTGCGCCGGCTCACATCGCGTTGGGTCGCGAAGTCGCCTTCCACGCCTTTGAAAAACACCTTCCCGCTGGTGATCGTTCCTCCAGGCATGCGCACGCGCAGCACGTCGCCGTAGCCGATGTGGTCCGCATAAGTTTCCGGGATTGCCGCCCGGGCCCAGGTGTCGGTCAGATCGACGATGGTCACAATCGGCGCTCCGATGTTGACCACTTCTCCCTGCCTCGCCGCGCGCACCGAAACCGTGCCGGTTACAGGCGCATAAACGTTGGTGTAACCCAACCGCACTGCGGCCTGATTTTTCTGCGCGATGGCATTCTTCAGATCCGCCTCGGTCGATTGCACCGTACTCTTCGCGGCATTGGCTTGCTGGGTGCGCGCAATGGCGGAGGCCAAGTCCGCTTCCGCCGCTTTCACCAGTTCCTGCTGAGCCTGTACGGTCGCTTGCGCCGCCTGTAAGTTGGTTTCAGCCTGCACCCGATCCTGGTCCGACTGCACGCCGGCCTTGGCCAATTCAATCATGCGCCGGCTGTCGCTCGCGGTGCGATCGAGGGTAGCCTGCGCCTGCAGCAGTTGCGCTTTTGCCGACGACAGCTTGGCCTGCGCGTTGGCCACATCACTCGAAGTCGAGCCGGACGTGGATTTTTCCGTGTGCTCCATCTCGGAAACTTTATGCTGCATGCTCGCTATGTTCGCCGCTGCCGCCGCTTCCTGCGTCTGCAATTCGGAAGGATCGAGCACCGCGATCAGGTCTCCAGCCTTCACCGGTGTGCCTTCATCCACCAGCAACTTCTGGATGCGGCCTTCCACTTGCGCGCTGACGATCACCTGGTTTGAGTCAACCGTGCCAATGAGGACCAGATCTTTCGAATGGTCAGTGGAGAATCCATAGTAAATTGCGGCCATCACAAAGATGATGCCGATAAGAATGAAGAATTTGTTACGAGCACTCATTTGCGTACTCCTGACTTACGAGCTGCCGGGCTCGCGCTGGCACGGGATTGAAAAAGTGCCGCCGAAATAAAATCCAGAACCGCGGCCCGCCGCTGGGCGATGCGCCGTGGCGATAAGGGGTCGAAATGCACGATCCTTCGCATCACCGGCGCGCTGCTGAAATAAAAAACGATCATGGCGATCATCGAAGGAACGAAGTGTGCCGGGTCCACCTTGCGGAATTCGCCCTCCGCGATTCCTTTGCGCAACAGCCCCCCCACCCGCCGATAGATCGGCCGAAAATAAGTCTTGATCAGCCTGTCGATATGAACCGAGTTGCCTTCGCGCGCCCGCATCATCTCGCGCTGCATCAGCTTGGGATAGATCTGGTTTGACGCGATGAAATCGAAATACTCGCCCGCGTAGGCCATGATCTTCTCTCGCGGGGGCAAGTCGCTGTCGAGCACCCGGAAAACCTTCGCTTTCATGCCGGAAAACGCGTGGTCGAGCACTGCGCCGTAGAGCGTTTCCTTATCCTTGAAGTAGTAATAAAGCAGAGCCTTATTGACCTGCGCCTCGCGCGCGATGGCGTCGGTGCGGGCTCCCGCGATTCCCAGCTCGGCAAACTCCTTCGCAGCCGCCTGCAAAATAGCGGCGCGGCTCTCCTCCGGCTGCCCGCGGGAGCCCATACGAGGGTGGTGGCGAGCATGGAAGAGTTGACCCATGGACTAATTAACCAGTTAGTTAGATTATGGCATGGGGTTAGCGATTACGCAAGTACACGCTTCATTGACGAACTATTACCAAAGGACCACAAATCTATGAATCTCCTAATAATTTTCGCGCTATACTCGGTCCGCTGATCTTGTGCCGTGAAGCTGGCCGCGCGGGCAGGATCAGCCAGGACGTGGGGCTCTGACCTCGGACTGCCAGCCGGAAGAATTTATGAGCTTAGCCTCTTCGTCTCCCCGCCAGGTATTTGCCAGCCTCTTAATCGTGGTTCTTGCAGCAGCTGTCATTTCCACCGGTTGCGGCGCGAGCGGCAGCATGGCGAAGACACCGCCTCTGATTGGCAATACTGCGGTAACGGTCGTCGTGTCAAGCATGGCCAACGACCAGCTGGCGGAATTCGATCTCGGTTTTCAAAACATAACCTTGACCAGCCAATCGGGCAAGACGGTCCCAGTAATGTCAATGCCTACATCGGGGCCACCGCTCGGCGCTGAGTTCATGCATATCAATGGCACTGCGGAACCACTGGTGACCGCAAGCATCCCTCAGGACGTCTATACGAGCATGACTGTGACTCCTGGCGTCCTGGGCGCTCTTGTTTGCCTGGCCCTTGGGCCATCGGATGGGGAACAAGTGCTGGATACCACCACCTACAACGCAACCCCCTCGCCCGTCACCGTGAACTTACCATCGCCCCTCACTGTGACGGGTTCGAGTATGGCGCTATCGCTCGACCTGCTGGTCACACAGTCGGCAACAGTCGGGGACTGCGTGAATCCTGACGGGTTCT
The DNA here is from genome assembly GCA_003140075.1 of Acidobacteriaceae bacterium. Lineage (GTDB taxonomy): Bacteria > Acidobacteriota > Terriglobia > Terriglobales > Acidobacteriaceae > Sulfotelmatobacter. The sequence goes on from PLIO01000197.1 coordinate 2,982, forward strand.
ATGGCTATTCCCTAACTCCCACCTTCAATCTCGCTCCCCTCATCTTGTCTCCTTTGCCGACGAATGCGGCGAACGGCAAAGTAACGGGACTCGACGGCGAGATTACCGCGATCGGCTCAAGCAGCAGCGTCACGCTCTCTCTACCCGATATCGAGGGGTCGAGACCGCTTTCTGTCGGCGCCGACAGCAATACGGTGTATCAGGGCATTGGCGGCTTTTCCATGTTGGCGGTTGGTACGTTCATCGATATGGACGGGGCGATCCAATCGGATGGCTCAGTCCTGGCGACGCGCATCGCCGTGGAAGACCCATCTGCGGGTGACGTGCTTCGTGGTCCTCTGATGGGAGTGACGCCCTCGGTCTCGGCCTTATACATGCATCCTCGCCAGGAGCAGGGCAAGGATCTTCTTGGCTTCGGCGGCGGATCTTTCGATTTCAACTTTGGCAGCGCCATTTTTCAGATGTCCGGCCAACTCACGAATCTGGGGAACCTGCCGTTTGTGCCGAGCTTTAATGCTTCCAATATGGTTCCAGGCCAGGAGGTTTACGTCTCTGCTGCGGTAATGCCACCTGCTGGCTATCCCGTGGCTACCACCATGACGCTGATGCCGCAAACCATCAACGGAACCATCCTCGCGTCTTCGACCAGCGGCAGCTTTACCGACTACACAGTATCGCTCGCGTCTTATGATCTCTTCCCGATGCTGGCCGTGCAGCCCGGGCAAACCACGGTCGAGAACAATCCTAGCCAGGTCGAAGTTTACGTCGACAGCAACACGCAACTACTCAACACGCAGCCACTCTCCGTGGGCAGCACGTTGCGCTTCTATGGATTGGTGTTCAGCGATAACGGCACGCTGCGCATGGATTG
>PLIO01000065.1 GCA_003140075.1 Acidobacteriaceae bacterium
GTGTTGGTGGTGACGCGGAAGCCCCGGCTCAGGGCTTCTTTGATCGCATCGACTGCGATGTCGTACCCGCCTTCGCGGCACACGGCGAGATCGTGCTCTTCGCGCTGTCCATCCAGATGAACACTGAAGGTCAAATACTTGCTCGGCTTGAAGAGATGCAGCTTCTCTTTCAACAGCAAGGCGTTGGTGCAGAGATAGATATATTTCTTGCGGGCGACCAAGCCTTCGACAATTTCGGCGATCTGCGGGTGCATGAGCGGCTCGCCGCCGGGGATCGAAACCATGGGCGCCCCGCATTCGTCGATCGCTCGGAAACACTCCTCAGGCGAGAGGTCTTTCTTCAAAATGTGGGCAGGATACTGAATCTTGCCGCACCCAGCGCAAGCCAGGTTGCAGCGGAACAGCGGCTCGAGCATCAGCACGAGCGGGTACTGCTTGCGCCCGGCAAGCTTCTGCCGCAGGACGTAGGACGTGACTGTCCACATTTGTGATACGGGTACTGGCATGCTTAATCGGAACCCCTGTGCCTCTATCTTATCAGGGCAGGTCAGTTAGATGGTGCAGAAGCGCTTGGAGGTGCCGGAAATTGAAACCTCGCGGGTGAATCACGTAGGGGGCGGGGACGCATTCGTCCGCCCGCGAGCGAAGCGAGCGAGCCCGGCCCGGCATGGCCGTATACTAGCCAACCCGAAGCCTGATGCTGCGCCCCACCCGCTCCAAGGCTGACTCTAGGATTCCTCGGCTGGTTTCGGTAGATCGGGAAGGGCACGAGTTCCACTCGTGCCGTAGGTCAGCGGAAACGGTGCGGCTTTCAGCCGCTGAGGCTCGCTGTTCTAGTCAAGCCCAAAAACGGGGCCTCAGTAGACCAACGGTCTTTTCTTGTCCCGCAAAACCGTCGCGACAGCGGCCTCAGCCGCTGCCGTTCGCGACCAAACATTGCCGACAAATTGTGCTAACATTTTTCCGTACCTGTGAAGTCGTGCAGGTGCAATCACGTAGCACAGGAGCAATGCAATGAACGTCAGACTGGATTACGAAAGTGGACAGACCTACACTCAGTACTTCTCCAATTTCCACATCAAGGTGTCGGGCGGCGGTGAAAAGCGCTTAAAGATTTCATTCCGAGAGAATGGTGACAGCCGCGCTTATGCCTCGCTCTCTTTGCCGAAAGAAAAGGCCGCACAGCTCGCCCACGCGATCTTGGCAGCCTCAGCGGGCGTTGACCAGCCGATCGAATTTTCCTTCGAGGAACCCAAACCCAGATTCATAGCCGCTTAGGGGCAACAGGGCGCAGGGTGGGCATCCCCACTCAAGCCAAAATCAGGCTTGAGTGGGCCACCTGCCAGTCTCATAACGGACGTTCATGACGTGCAATGGCACTTCGAAGCCTGAAATCGTTTTTTCCGACTGCGGATGAACTGCTGCAGCAGGATTTGCGGACTCTGGGCGGAGCTCTGCTCGGGCACCTAAAAAGCTACGAGGGATTGAACACCGTCTACCAATATGCAGGGCTAAATCGTGGGTATTTCCGCGCCATGCTCGAAAACCGGAGCGTCGGTCTCGGGCCGTTGCCGAAGGAGCCTGAATATGGAAACCGTCAGCCAGAGGTGACAAAGCGGATGATGGAAGCGTGGAACTGGCTGGAGAAGCAGGGTCTGCTGATTCACAACGATCAGCAAGTTGGCGACTGGTTCGTTATTTCGAGTGAGGGCGAGAAACGCCTCAACCTCGAGAAATCGCCGCCACAACCTTCCCCGTACCCTGCGAGGGTGCCGAAGGCGGCTACCGACGCACCTCGCGCACTCGTCTCGTACTCTTGGGAAAGTCCAGAGCACCAACATTGGGTTACTCAGTTAGCTGCGCGGCTCCAGGGAGAGAGCGGCGTACAAGTTATCTTCGACCAATGGCACTTGAATCCGGGGGACGACAAGCTGCACTTCATGGAGCAGGCGGTTGCTGACAGTGATTTCGTGATAGTAGTCTGCACGCCGATGTATACCGAGCGTGCGAATAAGCGGCAGGGTGGAGTGGGATACGAGTCCATGGTCATCACTGCCGAACTAGCGGAGCACATGCTGACAAACAAGTTCATACCTGTGTTGCGAAAAGGGACTTGGGATTCATCTCTGCCAATCTACCTTAAGAGCCGAATGGGAGTTGACCTCAGCAATGAGCCATATCACGAAGATGAGTACGAAAGGCTGCTTCGCGTGCTCCATGGAGAACCCATCCAAGCTCCCCCTCTCGGAAGCAAGCCTATCTTCGCGAATCAGTCTGTTCCGCTGTCAAATGTGAAGTCTCAGAAACCTAAAGGACTGTCCTTGAAGGCTATCATCCAGCATCGCGCCCTTCCGGTTCCGGGCGGTCCAGCAGATGGAGAGGAACTCTATGAGTTGGACGTCGGCATCGAGAATGATGGCGAGCGGGATGCAACAGACTTCAGACTCGACGTTGAGGTTCCCACGGGTTTTGTTGATGGCGGTGGTTACATCATCGAAAAAAGATCAGCTAGATCAGGAGTTAGACTCTTCCAGGTTAGCCATAGCGACCGTAAGATTGAGCACCTTTACCCGGGGACGACGATTGATAATTTGGTGACTGGTATTAGATGTGTGATTTGGGGAAGAGTAAAGCGGGAGCATCCTGAATTGCTCGAGGAGAAGATCACCGCGACGGTGTGCTCGGGCAGCATGGCACCTTCCGTCACAACCAAAACACTCGCCGAGCTAAGGAAGTGAAAGCGTAACGTTTTGCATTGCACGCACAATGCCCCGCGCGCGGCCTCACACCCGGTAGAACATCACTCTCCCCGCCGGCTCCAGCTGCTGCATCAAATCGAAATCGCTGACATTCCGTGTCAGCAGAGTACAACCGTGCCGCCGCGCGGTTACGAATAACAGGGCATCATTCATCAGGCGCCGCCGCTGACCTTTATCGAAGCCTTGCAGACGGGCCAAAATACCAGAGAGGATTCCCGCCTCGCGCCAGACCGTCACATCAGGAGCGATGGTCCGCTGGATCGGACGCCGATCGAGGACACCAGCAATCTCGTCAATCAACCGCCGGGTCTGGGGATGGGATGGGTCGAGCAATCCGACACCCGATGCCAATTCGGCTTCCGTTACTGGAGAATGCCAGGCCTCGACGGCTCGCAGGGCCAGTTTGCCGGTTTCCGGGAACCGCTTTTGCAGAATGTCGACGTAAACGGTTGTATCGTACAGAAGCTTAGCCGGTCTGAGCTTAGCCGTTTCGAGGAAGTCCAGTTCGGAGTCCGCCCGCCGCTGGAGCAGCCGAGCGTGCTTTTCTGGCTGGTAGCGTCGAAGGCTGCGCCATAGCTCAGAACTCAAGATCGACCTCAGGATCGACCGTACCCTGACGGGAAAGCAGCCAGTCGGCGTAGTCGTCTCCCACGGCGATATTGGCGAGCGCGAGTTCGATCAAGTGCGTATCCGACTTGATGCCGGTTCGTTTCTTGGCCTGAGCGACCAGCGCCTCCGGCATCCGTCCACGAACAACTTGTGTTCGGCGGCCGTCAAGCAAACCCTCGCGCTCCGCCATGACCAGTACCTCTTTAAACTTGCTTTGGCGGAAGTAGGAACGCCGGGACCGCTCTCGATTGGCAGGACGAATAGCAAGCTTTACCACAGGAGGACTCCGTAGCACAGATATAGGATAATTGTAGCACGTGCAAACTAGCGAAAGGAGTGGAAAATGCAGCCAAGATGTGAAAATTCGCTGGTCCCGAAATGATGCTAATTGAAACGATTCCGGCCCGGTCTCGCCTCGGAAAACCTCGCCCTTCCGTGGTATAATTTCCCTAGTCAGCGAGCGAACCTAAGTACAAGACATTTCAATAACTTGAGGTCAATTCGCCGGCGCAGCGGGGACTGGGGTCGAGCCTGATATCCACGGTCATTTTTCGGGGCTAAATCGAGCCTGGTTCTCACAGAAAGTCGGGGCATTCTCCCGCGGAGCGGAATGGCCACCAAAGAGATCAATACTCCCATCGCAGAAACCAAAACAAAAAACGGAATCGTGACTCCGATCACGGGCAGTAATGGCGGAGGCAACAGCGACTACAACGCCGACTCGATCAAAGTGCTCGGCGGCATGGAAGCGGTGCGCAAACGCCCGGCCATGTACATCGGCTCGACCGGCGATCTTGGATTGCATCACCTCGTTTATGAAGTTGTGGACAACTCCGTGGACGAAGCGCTGGCCGGTTTCGCGACGAAGATCGAAGTCACGATCCACATCGACAACTCCGTTACTGTGATCGATGACGGNNGTGGTGATGACTACGCTGCATGCGGGAGGAAAATTTGATTCGTCCACGTACAAAGTTTCCGGTGGATTGCACGGAGTGGGCGTCTCTTGCGTGAACGCGCTGAGTGAAGAGCTTGACCTGGAAATCTGGCGCGATGGCGCGACCTGGGAGCAGACTTACTCGAAGGGCGAACCCACCAGCAAGATGAAGAAGGCGGGCGCGGCCAAACGGCGTGGGACGAAAGTTCACTTCCTGCCGGACCGCAGCATCTTCACAGCAACGGAATATAACTACGACACGCTGGCGCAGCGCTTGCGCGAACTGGCGTTCCTGAACAAGGGACTGCTGATCACGCTGACCGACGAGCGCTCAACCGACGCGAAGACGGGCGAGGCCAAGCACACCGAGTTCAAGTACAACGGCGGTATCGCGGAATTCATCAAGCACCTGAACCGCGGTAAACAGGTGCTGCACGACAAACCGATCTACATGGAAGCGGAGCGCAGCGGCGTGGCCATGGAGATTGGGCTGCAATACAACGACGGGTATTCGGAGTCGGTGTTCAGCTTCGCCAACAACATTAATACCGTCGATGGCGGCACGCATCTTTCCGGCTTCCGCATGGCGCTGACGCGTACCATCAACTATGCCGGGCAGCAGATGGGCTTGTTTAAAGACGTAAAAGAAAACCTGACCGGCGACGACGTGCGCGAAGGCCTGGTGGCGGTGATCAGCGTGAAGCTGTCGCAGCCGCAGTTCGAAGGGCAGACCAAGGGCAAGCTGAATTCCGATATCGCTGGTGTTGTGCAGGCGTTCATCAATGAGCGGCTGGGTGCGTTCTTCGAACAGAATGCAACCGTCGCGCGGAAGATCATCAACAAAGCAGTCGATGCGGCGCGGGCGCGCGAAGCAGCGCGCAAGGCACGCGACTTGACGCGGCGTAAAGGCGCGCTCGATTCCGGTGGTTTGCCGGGCAAGCTGGCCGATTGCTCGGAGCGCGACCCGAACCGCTGCGAATTATTTTTGGTGGAAGGCGAGTCGGCAGGTGGAACCGCAAAGCAGGGACGCGACCGGCGGTTCCAGGCGATTCTGCCGCTCAAGGGAAAAATTCTCAACGTCGAAAAAGCACGCTACGACAAGATGCTGGCGCACGAGGAAATCCGCGCCATGATCACCGCGCTCGGCACCGGCATCGCCAAAGACGATTTCGATCCCACGAAAGTCCGCTACGGCAAAATCATTCTGATGACCGACGCCGACGTGGACGGTTCGCACATCCGCACGCTGCTGCTGACGTTTTTCTTTCGTCACATGCAGGAACTGATCAAGCGCAATAACGTATACATTGCGCAGCCGCCGCTGTATTCCATCAAGAAGGGCAAGTCGATGCAGTACATCAAGGACGACGATGCCTTCGACAAGGTGATGCTGAAGCGCGCGGCTGATGGGCTGACTGTGCGCTACGGTGAGGGCGCGGCCAAGATCGAGGGCGCGAACCTGACTCGTTTTATGAGCGTGCTCAAGGAGTATCTCAACTTCTTCGACAAAGTGAACAAGCGTCTGCGCGACGAGAGGATTACCGAACTGCTGCCCCGGCTCGATTTTTCGAAGCACGCGGATTTTGAGGGCGACAAGAAAACGCCGTCGAAGAAAGTCGAGCGGCTGGAAAAAGAACTGAAAAAGCTGCAGAAGGACCAGAAAGCCGCCGCGGTGCTGAGCCGGCTGGATGGCGAACACAATGCGCGGCGCCCGCTGAAGGAAGTTGAAAGCCGGTTCGACGAAGACCACAATTTGTGGGAAGTGCGCTATGTCGACTCGCAGGGCGCCGAGCACATTGTTAACTGGGAACTGGCGTCGACTGCCGAATGCCGGCAGCTCACTGCCAAGTTCAAGCTGATTGAGCAATACCTGGAGCCGCCGTATGTGGTGGAGATCAAGCCGCAGGCGAAAAAGGGAGCCGCTGAGCCGGCCGCCGATGAGGACGAAGAGCAGGCCGAGCAGGTAGCGACGAAGGAGCTTATTCACAATGGGGACAACGCCTTCGACAACGCTTCCCTGCGCGAGCTTTTCGACTACGTGCTGGAACAAGGCAAGAAGGGCTTCATCATCCAGCGCTACAAAGGTCTGGGCGAGATGACGGCTCCGCAGCTGTGGGAGACGACCATGGACCCCGAGCGCCGCACTCTGCTCTCGGTGAAGCTGGAAGACATCGCGGAGTGCGAGACTATCTTCACCACGCTGATGGGCGAAGATGTGGAAGCGCGGCGGAAGTTTATCGAAGAGAACGCGCTGGATGTGAAGAACTTGGATATTTAAATTCTTTGCCGCGGATTCGCGCGGAGTACACGGGGATTCAAAGAACAATCATTGGTCGTGGCCTTCGAGGCCGCCGCTTTTACTTCAGCCCTTCCACCAAATATAAATCCGCCAGCATTCTGTGGTAGCCGAAGACGCAGGTTTTGGCGTCGGGGGTCATGTAGATGGGGCCGATGTTTTCCACGCCGGCGGGGTCCGACGGCATGAGTTCTTTCCAGAGAGTGCGCTGGCCAGTTTTGATATCGAGGCGGTAGACGCGGGCCGGCAACTCGCCCGGTTGGTAGATGTAGAGAGTGTGTCCGTCGGCGCTCCAGGTGATGGGCTGCTCTCCTGGATTGATGCCGGCGATGAGTTGCGGGTCGCCACCGGCGACGGGATACAGATATCCCTTTTGATCGGGACCGATGGCGGCAATCTGCTGAGAGTCGGGCGAAAGGGCAAAAGCGGTGCCGTTGACGCCTTCCTGAGAAATGACCTGGCTCTTGCCCGAAGCAAGATCGTACACGTAGAAGCGAACTCCCTTGCCCGGCTCGTCGGCGGAAAACAGGATGCGTTTTCCATCCGGGAACCAGTGGGCCCAGCTGTGATTGATATTGTCCTTGGTCAGGTCTTTCGGTTCCCCGGCTCCAGTGGGCAGGAGTTTGAATTGTGACGGCGATTCCTGAGTCTGTGCGATCGCCCATTTCCCGTCCGGCGACAAGGCGACCGCGCCGCCTTCGCCGAGCAGGACTGCGGGCGAGCCGTCCGTCTTGCGAATGTAGACGGCGTAGGTCAGGCCGCCGGACTTGGAGTAGTCGAGGGCTCCGCCGCCGCCTTCTTCATCGAACAGCAAGGTTTTGCCATCGGCCGAAAGATCGGAGGGATAGGTGTAATCGAGCCACGAGAGCTCGTGCTGCTTGGGGTCGGTGGCGAAGACTCCGAGCAATTCACGACGCCAGGTGGCGCGAACCAGAAGCACGCGTCCGTCCTTGGCGATATCGAGCAGCATCAGGGCGCCGGGAAGGCGGGCCACGATGCGCTGCTTGCCCTCGAGCGATGTGGCGTAGAGAGTGCGATCCGTGCCCGACTTGCTAGCGGTGAACCAGATTTCTTTGCCGTCAGGAGACCAGGCAAGGCCTTGAATGGTGAACCATTGGCTGGAGAGAAGTTTTTTGTTCCCTGCGAGATCGACGATCGCGAGCGAGCCGCTGTCGTCGCCCTGCAGCGGATGGTCGGCGAATGCGATCAGGGTGCCCTTCGGGGAGACGCGAGGATGGCCGATCCATCCTCCGGTCTGATACAGCGGCTTTCCGATGGGAAATTCCAGGCGGTTACGGCCACCCAAGTCGCGAACCACGGCCAGGGTGTTGCCGTCCGGCGCCCAGTCGGCCCACTGCACTTGCTCGAGTATTTCGCGCGGAGCGCCTCCGGATAAGGGGGCGCGCGCCAGCGTGCCCATGCTCACCCACGCTCCGATGGCCTTGCTATTGAGCAGGACTGCCATTTCGGAGGTGGAAGAAACTGACATCAACTGAGTGCGGCTGAGGCCCATGGAGCGCGATTCGGGAGCTTCCGGACGGGCGGTGAAGACGTCGACGGGATTGCCCTGCCAGGCGGCGCTGTACAGGATGGTCTGGCCGTCAGGGGCAAAGCGGGCGGAGCGGATGCTGCCGCGACGGAAGGTGAGCTGGCGGTAGACCGGAGGCTCGAGCGGGACGGAGGCGAAGAACCGCTTGCCCGCGAGGACGCCGAGCCCCGCAGCCACGAGCAGGCCAATAGCGACGATCAGCGCGGCGAAAGATTTTTTGCGCTGCACCGGCATTGCCGCTGAAGTGGCAACGCTGGTGGAGGACGAAGACTGTGCCGCCTCTGTAGTGACCGACGTGCGGGAGGAATCGAGGGAGCGCTTGAAGCGCTTGAGATCGGCGCGGAGTTCGGCCGCCGTCTGACAACGCATGTCTCGGTCTTTTTCGAGAGCTTTGTTGATGATCTCCTCAAGCTTGGGCGGAAGTTCCGGAACCAAACGCGTAGCGGCGGTGGGCTGGCGATTCAGAATGGCTTCGGTGACCACGGCGGAGGTTTCCCCGCGAAAAGGGAGAACGCCGGTGGCCATTTCATAGAGCACGACGCCGAAGGAGAAAAGATCGGTGCGATTGTCGAGCTCCTTGCCGCGCAATTGCTCGGGCGACATGTAGGCCACGGTGCCAACCGCGGTGCCGGGGCTGGTGAGCTCGATACCGGCATCGGCCAGGGTTTGCGAGTCGCCGCTGGTAGGGCGCGCGGCGCGGGAGATTTTCGCGAGGCCGAAATCGAGAATCTTGGCGTCGCCCCGGTCGGTGACGAAGATGTTGGCGGGCTTGATATCGCGATGGAGAATTCCCTTGCTGTGGGCGGCGTCGAGGGCGTCGGCAACTTCGATGGCCAGGGTGAGCAGGCGCTCGAGTTCCATCGGACGGCCGTCGATCAGGTGCTTCAGGGTCTGGCCGCTGAGGCACTCCATCACGATGAAGAGATGGCCCTCGTGCTGGCCGATCTCGTGGACGGTGCAAATGTTGGGATGGTTCAGGGACGAGGCAGCCCGCGCTTCGCGGCGAAAGCGCTCCAGAGCCTGGGGATCCTGGGAAGAATCGTCGGGAAGAAACTTGAGGGCGACGGGGCGGCCGAGCTGCGTGTCTTCGGCCTTATAAACCACGCCCATCCCGCCGCCGCCCAGCAGGTCGAGGATGCGGTAGTGAGAGACGGTCTGGCCGATCATGTTGTTTGAGTAGGGATGAATGGACGACGCGCCTGCGGTTATGGGGGAACCGGAAGCGGGTTTATCTTAGGCGAATGGCGCAGATTCGTCAATGCGGAGTGGATAATCCGGGCCACAGATGGAAGTCGAGTTCTTGGGTCAGGAAATGGAACCGGCCGTCGGTTTGTGGAATAGAGATGCGGCCGCGGTTCCCAGCGAGAGCAGCGTGATGAGCGAGATGTCTCCGAGGGAGATGGCGCAGTAAATGCACCACACGCCGAGCACGTGCGCCTCGATGTGCGCGAGGTAGAGCGAGAAGGCTAATCCAGCGAGGGCCGCCACTAGCAGCAAGCGATAAGCACGGCGCCAGGCCAACGCGCCCATGAGGAGATATCCGGCGATGCCGAGGACGGCAACAGGAATTCCTGTGCCTCTCACCACGGCATAAGGGCTGTGATTGACGATGCCGCAGTCCCAGCGCTCGTTGATGCTGCAGGGCGAGTCGCCTTCGGTGCGGTAGTGCTCGCGCAGGGCGAGGGTGGAGGCCACGATTCCGAGAACGGCTAAGAGAATTAGAACGTACTTCATTTGTACCTCTTTCAAATTGTTGATTGTTGATTGCTGATTGTCGATTAAAAGCCTGCGGATCGGCTTTTCGATCAACAATCAACAATCAGCAATCTTTCTTACTGCATCTGCCACGACTAGCTCGCCGAATGCGCGGCGGCGATCTCCTGCAGCAGGTCGGATGCTTGCCAGTCTGCGCCGTGATACCACTT
>PLIO01000227.1 GCA_003140075.1 Acidobacteriaceae bacterium
ACCTTGACTGGAAAAATTGACAGCTATACGATCGCCGTATCGTATAACCCAACTCCTTTCCAGGGATCATTAGCCATGAGTAGCGGGGACAACTGCAACGAAGAAAAGAACTTTGTCGAATTTCGGCGGAAAGTGCGGGCGGCCGAAGTGCTTTCGGCGGCCATGGAGCATTTGTTGAAGTCGGTGAGGTTCAGCGGGCGGATCAGCGTGGTAGTGCAAAACGGCCGAGTGCTGAAATCGGGGTATGAGGAGGGATTTTTTCGCCAACGGCAAACTGGATCATTGCTGGCCAGCGGCGCGACGATTGAACCATAAACGCGTGGGCTGCGACCCACGTTAAGTTCTTGACGAACAACTAAATAGCGCAAGCAGGCCATCGCAAGAAAAACGAGCCCTGCGTTTGGTTTCCGCTCTGAGAGCGGCGACCGACGCAGGGCTTTTTGTTTCGGCTGTTTGCGTTGAGTTCCAGCAAAAGCATTTCACATCCCGGTTTCGCGATGGAGAGCCAGGAATCTCAGGAGAAGTGATGAAAACAAAAGCGGAAAAGAACGGTCGGCAAGACGAGTCATGTCTCGAACTGAAGTATTGCGAACGCTGTGGCGGGCTAGGGCTGCGTCCCGTGGGTGGGGCACAAACCTATTGCGCAACTTGCGCGCGAGCGATGGCGGAAATGGCGCCGGGCTCGACGGAGGCCGAAACCGCGAGGATGCCGCGAGGACCGCGATGGGGTGGAGATGACGGCGATCGCTATGACGATGAAGACGATCGAGGAATGGATCTGGACGCGGCGGGAGGTGTGGCATGAACGGCTTCGTGAATTGGATTGGCGCGCAAGCTGACAGACGAGATCCGGCGGAGGACGCGATTTCTGTGCGGCAGGCGGTCAGGCTGCAACCGGATAAGCATTTCGGCGAACCATTTCTGGGTGGTGTTGTAGGGCAAACGCTGACGACGCATAACTTTCCCGCGCGACGACCAGCAACTGGGGAGACGGAACTGCAAGGCGATGCTCTGGATCGCAATCCAGATCTGTGGCTCTACCGGAATCGCACAGTGGCTTTATTACGGCGCTATATGCGTTTTTCGCTGGAGACGGGGCGCTTGCCGTCTCTGGTGGGACGGGAATTTTTCCGGGCGAAAGTGACGTCCTACACCGCGACGACGTTCGAGGACCGCGTGATCTTTGTCCGCGATGTGGAGAAGAGCTTGAATCGACTGGAGTATTGGGACCAGCAGTTAATCGCGCGGATTATTCTGCAAGAGCATAATCACGAGCAAGCGGCACACATTTTGCACTGTACTCGCAAGACGGTTCAGCGCAGGCTACCCGAAGTGCTGGACTTGCTGAGCGAAGACTTTCTCAGAGTGGGACTGTTGGTCGGACTGCCTGAGAAGAACAAGGTGTCGCAATGAGAAAAATCTTGTCAATAGGCAGTTTCCCTCGAAAATCTCGCAAGTTATTGATGGCGCGGCAAATATAATTTTGCGAAACATGTCCCATTCACCCATAGCGGGATGCTATTCTGAATATATAGAGTAAAGGAAAAAAGAAAACACTCCGCGAGGCGCGCCGAAAAGCGCGCCGTTCGTTTTTTGGGGTGAAAGAGTTTTGTTGCGTCGCAGCTGCGCGGGTCGGCGGGTAACTCTGGGGCCTATCGGGTGCTGCTCCGAGCAGCTTGCCTTACGGAGCCAAGAGCCAGATTCGTGGGGACGCCGACGGTTTTTCGGGAGGACATGGCGAGTGACGAAGAAGGCGAAGGGCAAGACCAGGAGCCAGTCCAGGGGCAAGAGCAATCCCAGGAACAGGGTAAAATCATCTGAAAAAAATACGGTAAACTCATCCGAAAAAAATGTGGAAGAGCCGAAGAAGGCGCCGGATGCGGTGCAGGTGCGGGAGAACATCAGCAAACTGGTGAGGGGCTCGGCGGAAAGCATCGCGAAGAAAGTGATCGCAGACGCGGTGGGCGGCCAACTGGCGTCGGCAAAGTATCTGTTCGAAGCAACGGGACTGTATCCGCCGACGGAAGAGACCGCGGGGATACCGGCGGAAGATTCTCTGGCTTATACGCTGCTGCGGCGTATGGGACTTCCCGTGGAACCGGTGATCACTGACGAAGACGAACAAGAAGAACAGAGGGTGGTCCCAGCGGAGGGTGAAGAGTAAGACGCAGGGAGCGGGCGTTAGGCTGAGAGGATACCGTAGAATGAAGCGCTGGAGTTGCGGGACGGGAGAGAGGGACTGGCCGGCGGCGCTATCGGTTTCGCCGCAGGCAGGACGAGGCAGGACAAAGCTGCATGAAGGTTTGGCGAATGCCGCCTCGTCGGGAAAATCTCTCAGAAAAGTTCGGGCGGGCAAAAATGTTGGCCTCAAAAGACACAGGGCGGGGATGGATATAACATGGCTGACCGACCGGATTGCGGTCGGGGGCGGAATCTGGACAGCGGATAACATGGCGGCAGTGGCGCGCGCCGGGATCACGCACGTCATCGACATGCAGATCGAGTTCGACGACACGCCGTTGGCGGGGCCGCAAGGAATTGCTGTCTGCTGGAACCCGGTGGACGATGACTTTGAGCCGAAGCCTCCGGAAGTATTTGCGCTTGGGGTGGAGTTCGCGCTGGCGGCTCTGGAGGAGAACGGAGCGAAGCTTTTTATCCACTGCGCGGCGGGAGTGCACCGAGCACCAATGATGGCGCTGGCGCTGTTGGGGGTGATGGGATGGACCGTGGAAGATGCCATGGACCTGATCGAGACACGACGGCCAGCGGCTGATTTCGCGGATGTTTATGTGCGCAGCGTAGAGAAGTTTCTGAACGGCCGAGGGTGAAGAGTTTCAGTTATCGAGCAAGAAACACGGAGCATTGGTAGAAATGCCTTGCGAGGCCAATGTTGACTCAGACGGGCAAGGGGTCCTTCGCTTCGCTCAGGATGACAGCGCTAAAAGTTGGCGGAGCTTAATAAAGTTCCTAGAAGAGTTTGAGGGAGGAAGTATGTTTGAGGCATGCCGCCCGACGGGGCGGCTCTTTTATTTGGTGCTGGCGGTAGCGGTGGCGGCATCGGGCGTCCGCCTGGCGGTGGGTGAAAGGCCTTCCGCGGGGAAACCGGAAACAGCGAGCAAGGCAACGGCGAAAGCGGGTGCGGGACCAGCGGCGCGGGCGGCGGCGCCTGCTCCGCAGAGCGTGCCGGCGCTGACGAGTGTGATCGACACGGTGTACATGGCGGATGGCACGCCGGCGCAAGGCATTCTGGTGATCACGTGGCCAGCGTTTGTGGCAGCGGACGGGACGGGAGTTGCGCCCGGATCATTGGATGTAACGCTGGGAACGAACGGCGCGCTGAATGTAGCGCTGGCGCCGAACGTGGGGGCGACTCCCGCGAACGTGTACTACACCGTTGTCTATCAATTGCAACCCAGCGAAGTGCGAACCGAGTATTGGGTGGTGCCGACGAGTTCTCCGGCGACACTGGCGCAGGTACGGACGACGCCGGGATCGGGGACAGCGGCTCAACCGGTGTCGATGCAGTACGTGAACTCGGCTTTGGCCGCGAAGGCGAATGACAACGCGGTGGTGCATCTAGCCGGGGCAGAGACGGTGACGGGGACTAAGACTTTCACGGTACCACCGAATGTGCCGACGCCGGTGAATACGGGGGACGTAGCGAATAAGGCGTATGTGGATAGTTCCGTGGCAACTGTAGGTTCGGGGAACTATGTGCCGACAGCAGGCGGTGCGATGACGGGGCCGTTGACCTTGAGCGGGAATCCAACGGCCCCGTTGCAGGCGGCGGCGAAACAATATGTGGATTCGAGCGTGGTGGTGAAGGCAGACCTGGTGAGCGGGCTGGTACCGACGAGTGAGTTGGGAAGCGGAACGGCTTCGGCGCTGAACTGCCTGCTGGGAAATGGGACGTGGGGGCCGTGTGGATCGAGCGCGAATGCGACTGCGATTCAAAGCGTACCGGTAGGAACAGCTACGCCTGGAAACGGGCAGGTGTTGACGTATTCCTCGGCATCAGGGCAGTATGCGCCGGCGACACCGAGCGGCGGGGTGGGGGGCGTGGTGATCGGCCCCGCCACCAGCCAGAACATCGCGCAGCCGGTGGGAACGCAGCTGAGCGTCAACAATCTGAGCGGCATTCGGTATGTGACGTCGACGGACAATTGGAGCGTGAGTCCAAGCGGAAGCCTGGTAGGTGGAACGCCAGCAACGGTGACGC
The DNA here is from genome assembly GCA_003140075.1 of Acidobacteriaceae bacterium. Classification (GTDB taxonomy): domain Bacteria; phylum Acidobacteriota; class Terriglobia; order Terriglobales; family Acidobacteriaceae; genus Sulfotelmatobacter. The sequence continues at coordinate 4,220 of PLIO01000227.1, forward strand.
TTACGCCGTGTCCCGTGGGAGTGGATACGAGCGGGAACTCGATGTACTTCGTCTATATCAGCGGACAAGGGACGCCGGAACCGGCGATGGTGACGGGCGGGACGTGCACGAGTGGGGCGACATCAGGGACAATTGTGTTCACGCCGAAGAATACGCACTCGGCGACCTACGTGCTCGGGAGCGCTTCGAGCGGGATTCAGGAGGGGATCAATGACGCCTGCGGAGTGCCGAACGGAAGCGGCGGGAATCCGAACGCTCATGTGATTCTTCCGGCAACGGGGGCGACCGCGAACGCACTGCCGGTGTATGGATCAGTTTTCGCGCACTGCAGCCGCGCGCTGATTGAGGGGAACGGAGCGTTGCTCTCGTGCTCGACCCGAGACCGCTGCGTGGTTTTGGGAGATCTGGTGAATTCGAACCACTACGGAGGAACGACGTTGCGGGGCGTGAACTTTACGTCGACGGTAAATGCAGACGGATGCCAAATTACGAACACGCAGAGAACGTCGAACGTGGTCACGATCACCGTAGCCTCCGGGTGCAGCACGATTCAGACGGGAGACCTGGTCAACATCAACTTTACGGACAGTGCCAATTACTGGGGAAGTCACGGACCAGTGACGGTTTCGGGGAACACCATTACCTACAGCCAGAGCGGGGCAAACCTGCCAGCGGCGGCGAGTCCGGGGACGATCGCGATTCAGAACGCCGCAGTCGAAGACAACGCGAACCCAGGAACGATGGACGACATCAAGTCTTCTTCGGGAGGCGGGGGAAAGTTCAACCAGTTCTTCGTGGTGGACAACGACCAGGCAGCAACGATACGTAATTTCGACGCGGACGGGAGCCAAGGGCTGCTGTGCACGGCGAACCATTGTGGATCGTACGTCTATGCGGCAGGAAACACATTAGGTTCGCCGGTGTTGTGGATCGATAAAGCGAACATCAGCCCGCAGTGCGGAGGAAACGGGATAACCGTCTATGCCAACAACTCCACGCATGTAAACGACAGCGTGATTCAGGGTTGGGGCATGTGGGCGGTTAATACGCAGACGACGCTGGGCAGCTATGGCGGGACGGAACTCGACAATATCTACATGGAAGAAGGTGGAGGACCGTGTCCGAACCCCTACTTGGGATCCTACTTCAGCGCCACGGGAATCATCTTTTCGGGTAGCGTGCAACCGCTTAAAGTTGAGGGCGGAGAACAACCCGGCGAACAAATTCCAATATTCGCGAACACCGGCTCGACGCAGTACAACTACTACGTGGTGGTTCACGATTCTGCGACGAGCGGGACCAGTTATCCGCTATTTGCCGGGGTTGCGTTGACGAATGGGACGGGAACCATCAGCGGGCAGTTCCCGCATGTGCCGCCGAGCGGGGCTGGGTCGACGGTTACTTACGACATTGTGCGAATGCAGCCGGCAGCCAGCCTGGCGGCGAATACGCCCAGTTTCCCGGTTCATGGAGCTTGCACAGGAGGCAGCCCGACCGCTTGCGGAAGCATCATCACGGGAAAAGCGCAATGTGCGGGCCTAGTCTGCACGTTCACCGATACGGCCTCGGCCACCACGAGCAGCTACACCGTCAGTCCTATCAACTGGGAGCCGCTTCTACCCTTCTGGCCTGGCAGCTTGGTGTTGACGGGAAATGGAAGTCAGATCTACTCTCCTCCGCCGGTGTTCTTTGATACGGACCCCGGCGACGTGGTTTCTGTAAGCGGCAACGGTAGCCCGCAGGTATTTATCCGCTACTGCAACGACGGCAGCATCACGGGAGGAGTGTTTGGAGGGACCTGGGAGCAGTGCCTGGAAGGAAAGAACAACTGGCCCGGCGGGCTGCTGCTAGAGGAGGGGACTTACAACGGCGGCACGGAAAGCGGAGTGAAGGGAAAACTTAACTTTGAGTTTGAAACGACGGGGATTGGATATGTGATGCCACACCACATCATCACGCTGGTGGACTCCAATCCGAACAAGACGCTGGCAACGATCGGATTTCGCCCGCCGAACGACGCCGGCGACACCTACATCGGGATTGACAACCAGGCTGTGCCGGGAGCGGTTCAACTCGCTTTCGGGGCTCCGGTGGCGATTTCGTCTTACATAGGGAATGTCGGGGACAATACGAGTTATCTGGAGCGGCTGACGGTTTCAGCGAAGACGTTTAACGTACCGGTAAACATCAACGGAAATCTAACGGTGACGGGAACCTGTACCGGTTGCGGCGGCGGGGGAGGAGGAACGGTAAACAGCGGGACGGCAACGCAACTGGCACTCTATGCGGCTAATGGAGCAGCGGTGAGCGGTGACAGCGGGCTGACGGACAGCGGATCGACACTGAGCTTCACGGGAAGTAACGGAATTTCTGCGGTAGCGGGAACGTTCAGCGGGAATGTGACAGTAAACGGGCAGTTGCTGGTGGCAGGGCCGTGGACGGTGAGTTCGCCGATTCCTGGAACGACGATGACGGCGGCGGGAGCGGGGACTTCGGCGCTGGGGATCTCAAACGACGGAAACTTTTACATCTCGGCAAATGCGGGCGCTCCGCAGAAGGTAGCGACGACGACGACGAGTTCCTATTTCTCGAATCTCTTTCAGGAAGACGCTAATGACCTGGGTGAGTACAACGGGACGACGGCGCAGAACCTCCATGTTTACTCAAGCTATACCAACAGCTCTACGTGGCAGCGCACTTCGCTGGGGTACGACTCAGCGGACAACTACGCGGTGATGCGTAGCGAGAGTTCGACTTCTGGAGGAGCACCGGGATTGGGCTTCTGGATCAACAATGGGCTGAAGTGGGTGGTGGATGCGAGCGGGAATTTCAAGCCCTGGACTGACCAGACGTATAACATTGGCAGCTTCACATCGAGTAGCGGAACTGGATTGCGCCCTGGGACGGTGTACGCGGCGGGAAACTCCGCAAGCGGGAGCGGGTTCGAACTGGGCAAGTTTGCCAACGAAAGCTACGAGCTGTGCAACGACACGACTAACGGAACGATCGTGAACGGATTGGCGGTGTTGACTGCTGCTGGGTGCGCAGCGAAACCTTCGAGCGCGCTGAGCAGTGGAGCTATCGGGGTGGTGATTGCGAATGCCGGGACGTCGGAAGTGGCCACGCTGGCGCGGGAAGGGTCAGCTTATTGCAGCTTCGACGGGACCGCGACCGTTGTGGGCGATTACGTGGTGCCTTCGGGAACGGCGAGCGGCGGATTTTATCCTTTGTGCCATGACGCGGGCGCGACACGGCCGACGGGGACACAGATCCTGGGCCGGGTGCTGCAGGCGAGCGCGGGGAGCACGACGGTGCAGATGTTCCTCGACATGCCGGGTTCGAATGTGAGCAGCAGCGGGACATCGGCGGGAACGGGAAGCTGCACGAACCAAGCGGTGACTGCGGTGCTGGCGGGCGGCCCGACGTGCACGACGATCACTTCGGCGTATGTGGACTCATCGATCGCGACGAGTGCGTCGTCAGCCCTGACGGGAACGCCGACGGCGCCGACGGCGGCAGTCAACACGAACACCACGCAACTTGCGACCACGGCGTTTGTGCTGGGACAGGCGAGCTCCACCACACCAAATATGGACGGGACTGCCGCGGTGGGGACATCTAACACATACGCCCGCGCCGACCACGTGCATCCGACGGATACGAGCAGGATTGGGGGCGGCGGGAGCCTGGTTTCGGGGAATTATCCGAAGGCGAATGCTACTGGGGCGGTGACGGACTCAGGAGTGGCAGCCGGGCCGTATTCGATTCCGTGGTTCACGACGAATACGACGGGGACGGCGATCAGTTTTTCAAGCACGGCGAACAAGGCGGAGCTGTGGGGCGTGGTGCTGACGTTTCCGCTGACCACGACGCAGGTGACATATTACGTTTCGACGGCGGACAACACGAGCAACACATACGACATTGGCGTGCTGAACAGCTCGGGAAACATTGTGGCGCATATTGGGAATACGGCGGGAACGACATTCGCGGCAAGCACGGGATGGAAGACCTTGAGCTGGGCTGCGAGCGCAACGCTGCAGCCGGGCAAGTATTTCCTGGCGATCACGAGCAGTTGTACTAGCTCATGCGCGCAGGTTTACGGCGGAAGCTCGGCGGGGTTCACATTCCTGGGTGGAAGCAGCGGGACCGCGGAGAGCGTGACGGCGGGCGGGACGCTGAATAATGGGATCACGATTCCGGCGGATAATCCGACGGAGGCGACGATCATGGCGTGGGAAATTCATTAGCGTTGGAGCGAGGCCTCGAGGGCCATCGGCGAGAGCCGGTGGCCTTTTTTGTTGGGGACGATCAGGCAGGAAGCAGGGACAAACAGTGGAGCTGCGCTCGACCCTTCGGCTTCGCTCAGGGCAAGCTAGCGGAGGGCGGCTGTCCCCACATGGCGGTCCCACGTGTCTTGCAAGTCGATTCACACATATTTTTGCGGAGGAGAAAGTCATGAGCAGTGCGATCAATCCGGAAGCGGCACAACCGACCACCACGCAGGCATTCGAGCAGAGTGACCGAAATCCTGCGGTCACAAATTGGGGAGGGACCGACACCGAAGGTGGGCAGTGGCCGACGCCGGCTTCTTCGGAGAGCCGGGTGACTCCCCCCGGCGCGGCGGTCTCACCGAACGCGGGGCTGCAGAACTACGACACTGGGGACATCGTCGACAGCGTTCAGGACGAGGCGGAACGGGAAGGCTGAGAGAAACAGCCGTCAGGCATCAGAGGAGCCCGAGCCTGGGGTGGGCGTGGGGTCATCGGCGAAAACTGATGGCCTTTTTTGTTGGAAACAAACGAAGCGGGAGAGACATGGCCGTGGAAGTTTCTATCGAAGCCGGTATGCGTGCGAAGACACAAGGGGTTCTTCGACTCCGCAAGAAAATTCGCTTTGCGAATCCTCTTGCTCCGCTCAGGATGACAGGAGTCTGGAGCGGCGTCGTTCTGCTTATTATGTTCAGCGCGAACGCATGGGCCACGACTTACTACGTTAGCTCCAGCGCGGGAAGCGACGCGAATAACGGGACTTCCACGTCGACGCCGTGGCAGACGATTGCGCACGTGAATGCACAGACGTTTCAGCCTGGAGATTCGATTCTCTTTAAGCGGGGGGATGTCTGGAATGAGAGCCTGACGCCGCCTTCTTCGGGGACTTCGGGGAGTGCGATTACATTCGACGCGTATGGAACAGGAGCGGCTCCGAATTTGACGGGATATTATTCGGTGCCAACGTCAGCGTGGGTGCACGTGACGGGAAACGCGTGGAAGGCGCCGTTGCCGGCAAATTACTCGACGGTCAACTTCTGTTTATTCGGGTCGATCTGGGGACAGAAGGTGGCGGCCGTGTCGTCGGACTTGACGGCGCAATGGAATTTCTATTTTGCAAACGGGTACGTGTATGTGTACTCAGTAAATTCCCCGGCAAGTTACTACAACGAACCGATTGTACCGATGGCGCTAAGTAATGTGCCGGTAATCAACGTCAATGGGCAGTCCTGGCTGACGTTTCAGCATTTTCTGGTGAACTGGTTCGATCAGTACGGCGTGTATGTGCAGGGGACGAGCGATCATCTGGTGTTTGCGAACATGGAAGCCGACTCGATGATTCCGCAAGGCACACAGCCGTTAGGATTCTACGTGGATGAGAGTGCACCGGGGCCGGGCGACATCAAGATTTATAACGCGGAAGCGCACCTGAATTACGACGGATTCAGATTTGATGGCACAGCGACAGCGATCACGATGGTGAACGATAAAGGGTATGCGAATCGTGATGGGGCGCTGGTAGATAACACGGGCGCGGTGACTTATTCGTTCTGTCATTTTTATGCGTCGAGCCTGGCGGTGGCGGGATCGACGGACGTGGAGTGGACGAGCGGGAGTGGGCCGATACAGGGAACGGGCAACGTGCCGGCGGATACGGCGCCGGCGGTGCAGGTTTACCAGAAGTATCCGGCAGTGGTGACTTTGACGGTGGACGATGAGGGTATGACACCGGGCGCGGATACATATTACGCGGACAGTGTGCTGCCAATTGCCGATGCGGCGGGAGTTCCGGTGGGAGCGGCAATTACGGTGGGGTATCCGCTGGCGCAGACGCTGGTCTCGGAATTTCAGGGATGGATCGACGCGGGACGGGATGTAACCGCGCACTCGATCTCCCATACCTACTATACGAACACAGATGGAGAAAGTTTGAAGTTCTATCTTTCGCAATCGCCGTTCGCACAAGCTAAGCCTGCGCTGATTGACGAGGAATATCTGGGACCGAGTCTCGATCCGACGACGTGGGTAGTGAACGATCCGTCGTCAGCGGTTTCAGTGGTAGCGCAGACGCTGCAGATTGCGGGCGGGACGGGGGTGGACGGGCAGACAACGGTAAGCTTTCTTGAGCAGATTGAGCTTGGCGGAGCTCTGGAGTTACAGCATGGAGATGTGAGCTTTACGGCTGCATCGCAAGGCGTGTTGGGCGGGTTGTACGCAGGAGCGATCTCGGCGGCAGGATGCTTGGCGGGATTTCAAATCACGCCATCCGGCGCCGGCTCGAACATTCAGGCTTTGATCAGCGGAACTCTCACCGGGCCGGTAATCGCGACCACTCCAAGCCATCAGTATTTTTTCACGACCTACTTGTATTCGATGGAGGTTTATCGCAGCGGAGAGACATATCATTCCTCGCTGCATCCGGCGGGAAGTGGATGGGGCGGTGCGGCGGTAGCCGCGGACGTGCGCTTTGTGCTTGAGGTGCAGGATATTGATCCGAGCAATCCGGCGACACTGGTGGCTCCGGCGACGGTGTTGTATGACGACGTGATCGACGGCACCCCTGGGTTTTGCACATACGCGTTGGTGAATGCGGTAAGCATGCAGTGCAGCATCGCCTACACGTATGTGGCGCATATTTCGCTGGCAGAGGTGAGAACGGCCTTGCCCAGTGCAAGTTATATAACCCAGTTGGTGGGTGCGCTTTCGGATGGGGCGGAGTGCGAGATCACCAGCGATCCTTCGCTGGATTTTTATCCGCAGTATGTGCCGGTTCTGAACCAATTGATCGTGGCGAGCTATCGGGGATCTGGACGAGCAGTGGCTCAGGTACAGAATGCGACGAGCGTGGCCTCGTTAGAAAATGGCGTGGACGATGGGACTAGAGGGGCCGTGCGGGTGGCGAAGAACCCGGAGGCCCGAACGGACGTGGATTGCGAGAATGCAGCGCTGGCGATTCTCGATGACGCGACGGGGGTTGCGTGGTCGGGAACTTACGAGACATGGAGTGATTTCTTGCCCGGTGCAGCGGGAGATATCTTCCCAGGCGATACGATCACGCTAAACGTGCCGTCGCGCGGAGCATCGTTCACGGCGACCGTACGCGAGGTGGAAATTCAGATCGCCGATCCGGCAGACGATCGAGGTTTCTACACGATCGGGTTCGCAAACGATTTGGCGGCGCCGTTGGCGATCGAGTATACAGCCAGCGCAACCACGATCGCGCTGCAGGACATGCCTCCGTTGCTGGAGACCACCCAGGTGGGCGCGTATTACCAGGTTGACCTGACGGAGGCGCAGATCACGGCCGTAACGTCGACGACGGTGTCGGTGGATGCGGGGCTGGCACCGGCGAGCGGGTACGGCATTGAAGTTCGGGAAAACGATTATGGGTGGGGGCAGGCGAACGACAGGAATCTGCTGGGGCGATTCAATACACAGACATTCACTCTGGCGAGGCTGGCGGAGACCCAGGATTATTTCTTGCGGCTCTATGACAGTTCTTCGCCACCGAAATATTCGAGGTACTCAGCGGCGTTGCATGTCGACTATCCTCTGTGACAATTCAGGGCGACGAAGGGACCGAGCATGGGAGTCAGCGATCGAGAATTGGCGTTAAGAGCAATCGACATCGAGTTCCAGCGAGAAGTCCTCGACAAATTGGTGCGGCTGGAAACGAAGATGGACACTCTGGTGGGAAACGGGCAACCGGGGCGAGTGAAGCTGGTAGAGGACAAGGTAGCGGTGCTGGAACGCAACGATTTGAGGAACAGCGTCCACAACCGAATCGTGAACGGCGCGATCAGCGCCGGAATCAGCGTAGCTATCGCGCTGCATAAGTATTGGCTGAAGTAGTTATCTAAACCAAGAACAGGAGAACAAGAATGAGTACGGTACCCAGCACCACAATCATCACCAATCTGAAGGATGTGACCGCGCCAACCGCGAATACCATTGCGGATGCAACTGCAGTGGGACTCGATATGCCAGGAATGTTGGCTTTGGCATTGACCAAAGGGTATGAACTGAAGGAATGCCTGACGTTGCTCGTCGAACACACGGATAGCGCCGATCCGAACTTGACGACCCTCAACGATATTTTGGCCAGCCTTACCTAGGGAATACGGCAGCCGGCCAGAAAGCGGTCTGGCTGCCGCAGTCTTCATGTGTGTCGCGGAGAATATTCGAGGAGGAATACTATGGACTTCTTATCCCAATTGTTACGCGGGATTGCGTTTGTTCCGGCGTTAGTCAATGGAATCGAAGGGCTGTTCGGCAACAAGCCGGGGGCCGACAAGAAAGACGCGGCGATGTCTTTTCTGCAGAATGCGCTAGCGATGACCGATGCCGTAGCTGCGCGGGAAATCATCGATCCTGCCAAGTTTCGCAACGGGATCTCTCTGATCATCGACGGAACCGTCGAGTGTCTAAACGCTTCAACGTGGTGCAAGCAGGCGCCGTCCGCAAACACTCAGCCCACTGTGTAACCGACCTACCCGACCTCTTCGCTCCAGTTCTCCAGAGTCTTCTTCACCAAAGCCATGAATTGATCGGCTACGGCTCCGTCGATCAGGCGGTGATCATAGCCGAGCGTAAGGTGAACCACGGAGCGGATGGCGATGGAATCATTGCCTTCTTCGTCTGTGACGACCAACGGTTGCTTGGTGATTCCACCGACGCCCATAATCGCAGAATTTGGCTGATTGATGATGGGTAGACCGAAGACAGCGCCGAACTGGCCGGGGTTGGTGACCGTAAACGTGGAACCTTCGACATCTTCTGGCTTGAGTTTCTTGCTGCGGGCACGCTCACCGAGATCGGTGATGCCGCGCTGCAGGCCTAGGAAGTTGAGGTCCCCGGCATTTTTCAGGACGGGGACGATCAATCCCCAATCGAGGGCGACGGCGATGCCGACATTGATCTGGCGGTGGTAGCGGATGTTGTCGACTTCGAGCGACGCGTTGATGATGGGCCACTGCTGCACGGCGATGATGGCGGCGCGAACGAAGAACGGCATGAAGGTAAGGCGGACTCCGTGGCGCTGCTCGAATCCGCTTTTGTGCTTGGCGCGCAAGCTTACGATGCGGGTGAAATCCACCTCGTACATGCAGTGGACGTGAGCGCTGGTGCGGCGCGACTCGATCATGCGCTGCGCAATAATCTTGCGCATGTTGGTCAAGGGGACGAGGTCGCCAGGATAGGTCGCGGTGGGCGGAGCGGGGAGACGCGAAGCGGCAGATGCGGCTGCTGGCTGAGGCACAGGGGCCGACGGAGTCACCGGGGCTGAGGACTGGCGATCGATGAAGGCCATGATGTCCTGCTTGGTGATGCGGCCGCCGAGTCCAGTGCCGGAGATTTGCGAGAGACTGACACCGTGATCGCGAGCGATCTTGCGGACGAGCGGAGAGGAGCGCGCTTCCTCGTCCTCGGCTGACTCTTGTGGCGGTGCAGCACTGGCAGCTGGCGCGGGCGTTGGGGCAGCGGCTGGTTTCTTCTCTTCCTTCTTTCCTGGAGCTGGCGTTTCTTCTTTCGCCAGCGGCGCGGGCGCGGCTTTCGCGGGCACAGCGGCTTCACCGTCGGCAGCAATCGTGCCCACGACCGTGTTCACGCCCACGGTTGTGCCCTCTGTGACTTTGATCTCTTGCAGAATTCCCGAGGCAGGCGCGGGGATTTCTGCGTCGACCTTGTCGGTGGAGATTTCGAAGAGAGGCTCGTCGCGCTGAACCTTATCGCCAGGCTTCTTCAGCCACTTGGTAATAGTGCCCTCAACGATAGATTCACCCATCTGGGGCATGATAATGTCAGTCGGCATGATTTCCTT
>PLIO01000028.1 GCA_003140075.1 Acidobacteriaceae bacterium
TCTACCAGCACGAAAAACGCTCGGTACGCTTTCAGGGTGACGTTGCGAACTTGGGCAACACCCTCGAAGTTATCGATTTCGGAGGCCTGTTCTCCGGCAACGCACTCGGCCCCTCTCGCCAATACACCTTCCGCCTGGTATCGACCTTCTAGGAGTCTTGTCATCCTGAGCGGAGGATAAAGCTTTTCTATCTGATTGTTGTAATTACAGATAGTGTGGCAAGTTTTGGCTGTGCAGGATCTGTGCAGGAAAACCGTGCAAATTTCAGCCAATTTCGCTGCCGCAAATCCCTTGGGCACGAGGAACTGGCTCGGCCGAGCTTCGAGTTCGTCCGCGCCGAATTCTTTCGACCTTTTGCCGGCCATCCGAACGGAGAACACCGACTGCTCCCACATCGCGTACGCGCGTTCGCCGGATTGGTCCAAAACGAATGTCACGTAGAAACTTAAACCCCTCAGTGCGCTCCGGCTACTGCTTACCGGCCCACTCTCGATAGGAAATTCCAGATCCGTCGCCAGAGAGGATTTGCTTTTGACGGCTCTAGACTGAGGGCTTTTTTTTTAGCCGAAGCACCCCAAGCAAGTCTTTACCTTCAATGTAGGCCCGTTCAACACTGTAGTCCTTCACCTTTACCTGATCAGCCGGTCCAACCGTTGTATCAATGAACCACGCCCCATCCTCTTCAACGACCGGTTCTGGAAGTTTTGCGCCAACGCCCGCGACGCCCTCGATCTCTTGTACAATCCACCGAGCTTTTCTAGACCTGTCAAATCGTTCATAGGTCTGCTGCTCCATGCGAAAACGGCAGTAGTCAACCATCGATCTGGAAGATCCGTCTGCGATGTTCCCCAGCGCTTTCGCAAGATTGTCCTTTGTGAGAGTGATTTTGTCCTTGTTCTCTAGATTAGCGATCTGGAATGCCAGTTCATCTATTTCGTCCCACCTAAGAAGAGCAAACTTTGCAAGGGCGCTTTCAGGAGGAAGTCCCAGAGATTGCAGCTCTTTCTTGAGCCCATCGTTGTCGGAGCGAGTACGGGCCTTTTCCGCAGCATCGTTGCACTGCTTGTTCGGCATTGCGCCGTCGATGGCCGATTGAGTAAGGTCACTGGAGAGCGTGAGTTCTGAATGATACGTATCCTTCAAGATGCGAGTGAGCCTGTCAACTTTGACGGAAAATGCAGGTGGACTCATGAAGATAATTGCGTCAAAGCGCTCGCTTCTGGTGACCGCTCGGTCAAAATATTCGATGTGATTTGTAGCCACGAAATACATCACCTTGCGCCCTTTCCAAAGTTCTGCAAGTCGCGGGAGCATGCTCGTTGTTAAGAAGCGCCCAAACTGATCAGGTTCAATATCACGCTCTCGCACAAGCTCGTCGATCTCATCGAAAAGAACAACGGCGTGATCCAACTCCATGAGCTTCCTGAAAATCACATCGGCGGTCTGCTGAACCTGCGGCAAACCATCTGCCACGAAATGACTTGGGTGCAGTTCGATGTATTTCCAGCCGATTGACCCGGCAATTGCGCTGACGAGCTTAGTTTTGCTCGTTCCTGGAGGACCGAAGAAAATCGCTGAACAAGGAAAATAGTCTTTGATTAAAGGCTCATCAGGGTCTGCTTCCTGGTCGCGATTGGGCTGAGCAACGGTGTTGATGAACATAGTTGTCAAGCGTTCGGCGAGGTCAGTACACGACCAGATGGAAGAACGCTCAAGAAGTTTCTTCTTGGCCTCGTCCTGTGTCGGAAAAGTTGGTTTGTAGTTTAGCGAGCCCAGGGCCTCATCAGCGGTCCACAAGCCGATCAGTCTTCGCAGCCCCTGGGCATATGCGAAGACGCTTGCCGTGGCCCAGCTCTCCAGTGTTGGTTTGATTCGGTGCCCGGAGGACCATGCTAGCTGGCCCCCGTGGCGTTTTGTCTGAGCTGAAATTGCATATTCCCAGAGTCGAAAGAGTTTTTTAGAGTAGCCCTTCAGTATGGTGCGCACAAATTCGGCGTCAGGCTTTAACGCTTCGTCCAAGATTGCCGCGAAAGTTTCAAAAACGTAGCAATATGCATTACCTGCATGTGGATAGTGGAAGAGCGGTCCATAGTGTCGCCACGTCCCGACCTTCTCTTGAGTGCTGAAAAGACATTTGAATCCCTGCCGAATGAAATCTTGCTCTGCGAGATTTGACCGATACCTTTCTGGCTGACTGATCAGGATCGCCAATGACCAAGCCAACTGATCCGAGTCGAGGAGCGATGACCCGGCGGTATGCAGGGAAATTTGAAAACCCAATTGCTGTCTCGCCCACTGAAGCAGCTGTGGTCTGTACAAAAGTGCCTTCGGAGCCTCAATGCTCTTCGAGTAGCTATCCTGTTTTTGAAACCTCTCCAACATCCGTAAGACTTCGAGAGTCCAATACGTGTGGTAAGCGTTTGGTTTGTACCAGCTCTTGGTTTCCTCTGCTTTTTCAGCGGCGGTGGCGTTGGCAGGCGCCTTGTCTGCTTCTCCGATGGCGAACCTCTCGGGTTCCTTCTGCAGTTGGTAGAAAATCCGTGCTAGATGCTCATCAATCTTCGGATGCCACGTATCCAGTTTTGACATCACAAACGGAAGCCCGCGGGCACTGCAATAGATGCCTGCTGCTCCATCTGATTTCCAGCCCTCTGATGGGGACAACTCGATCGCCTTCATGGCGAAAGAAAGCCCCAGCTTTCTGAAATCCGGTGAACCGTCTTCTGGAGGATGGAACTTGGCTGGACATTCTTCGATGGACGCATAGCAGGTAGCCGTGCTCGTTATGTGCCTAAAACGTTCCGGTTCCTTTTCATCGTCTGAAAGTCGGAAGATTGGAAGCTCGGCGGTGTTCTTGCTGAGGAAGTACGCTACGCTCGGTAAGTGTGAGTGACAAAACTGTTGTAGCAACTTGCGCTGTCGTGCCAAGACATCGAACATCGCAGTCGAGTCCTGCTTCTGTTCGCCAGTTTCGTCTGTTGTGTAGGCACTATCTGGCAAGGAATTTCTCTACGTTAATGAATTCCTTTTCGCGAACAACGTTCGCTAAGTCTAGGCCCAAGATATTTGCCATGTGAACGACATACAAGAATACATCGGCTAGTTCATGCGCTTCATTCGAGTTCACATAGGACCCGTGGCGCACCAGTTTTTCGCGCTTTCGCAGGGCTCTCGCTAATTCTCCGACCTCTTCGACCATCAGCAATAAGCAGTCCTTCGGATGTTCCTTTGTGTAGCCGCGTTGAATCGCTGCGCGTTTGTAATATTCCTGAAATGCTCTCAAAGCCGGAGCGGGCGGTTCGGGGTGTGCGAGGGGCATCTTCAGAATCGCCGCGGGCGAATCGACTACGCGAACGAATGACTGCATGACCTTGTCGCTCGGAGCTTCTTGTGCGTAGACCGGGACCCCGGCTGCACTAGCGAACCCGACCTCCAAGGCGGCGGTGGGCCCGACGTAGCCGTCGGGGGCGTGCAGCCAGACAAAATTCGCTTTCTGAATTGCCGCTAGATGCCTGTCCTCAATATTCTCAGGTGTCTCCGCCTCCTCCCCCTGCATGTACACGAAGCCGTCGTGCTCACTAACTATCGATACGTTGCTCGGGGAGAGAATCTTGCAGCCTAGATCACGGAATTCTTCGTAGGCACGCTTGAGGGTCTCGAAGCCCTTTCGATAGCTTCCTGACAGCACGACTTCGCATCCGAGTCCTGGCTCACGCTCCGCAGTTGATCGCACCGTTGAGGTCGTTATGGGAATCCATACTCCGGGTCGGTCGAGCTGATCGCGTGACCCGACTCCCGGCTCGGGTCCGGGAAAGACAAGGACGTTTTGGTCGGGCGAGACTTTGTGCTTCGGCATCCGGGAACCGTGTCTTGCGATGTTATGGGTCCAGCCGCGAGCGGTCAATTTAGATCCCGAGTTTCGGCCCCGCTTATCCACACTCTGCAGACGAATGTCACAGTAAAAGCTGTTGAAGTTTTTCTGGAAAACATGACTTGCAACCATTTCGATGCAACTTTCCACTTCACTGACTGAGGGTGCCGATCCACTGTGAAATTGCCGAAACGGTCGCTTCCAGTGGCCCGTCATTGTCAACGGTGAAGTTGGCTTTGCCCGCGAGGATCGAAGTGACTTGGGCTTCAGACGAATGCGCTTCCAGCATGGTACGGTACTTAGCATCGGTCCCTTCCCGTCCCATCAGCCTCTCCAACCGCACCTCTTCACTAATTTTAACGAAAACAATGCTCACGGTTGTCGCGCGAGTTAGGCCCTTAATAAGTTCGATGGTTTCCTCATGACGTAAGCCGTCGATAAGTAGGTTCTGTCCGGCATTCCATCCGCAGTGCGCCAGAACCGATTGACAAAACTTGCCTGGGTCGGCGCGTAGAATTTCGGTACCGAGGGCTTGAAGGACCTCCCTAGTGTCCTTCATTCCGCGCTGACGAGCCGCCGCTCGAACATAGTCTCCGAAGCTCGCCCGAGGCCAATCGAAGAGATCGGCCAGAGATTTCGTGATCGTCGTTTTGCCGCTTCCGATTTTTCCTGCAAATGCGACAACCTTTGACATCGGCTGAGCTGAAGCATACACCACATGCATTCCCTGGTGGTAGTTACGAACTTCCGTGGCCTTCGGCTGCGCCAAATCGTCGGTGGGCCGATGTGTCTGACGTGGGGAGGCACCCGCACTCGGCAGCAATACCTATACCAGTCCTATGCCTAGGCTTTGTCCTTGTTCTTGTTCGGCAGGGCGTGGGGCGCTCGTGGAAGCAGGTTCGATTTTGTGAGTAGCTGGTTGTGGTTCCACCTCCGTTGCCGTACGTTGCGAACTATCGCGACTTAGGCTGCCGGAAATCTTGCTTCCATCATTCGTGTAAATGTGCGCGTCGTGTTGAGCCCGCGAAACAGATACGTATGCGAAGCGATCGTTAACTAACAACTCACTTTTGTCGGTGTCCACGTGGATCAGCACCCGCTGCGCAGTCTGTCCCTGGCTGCTGTGACTGGTCACTGCGTATCCGTGGTCAAGATGCGGATGCTCGCGGATATTGAATCGAACATCGCGACCCGAGTCCATTCGGATTTCCAGATTGCCGGCATCACTGACTCGGTGAATCGTTCCAAGCTCTCGGTTAGAAACCTCTAGTTCCCTCGACGGGGCTGTGAACTGAACGCGGTCGCCCCGTGAGAATTCACGCTGAACTTCTTGGTACACCGCCACACCCGACAGTCGTCGCGGATCGTAGGTCTGTTGTGCTCCATTCTCGCGCTCGACGGTGATACGGTTTTCGCGAGCGTCCACTCGATCCACTCGCGCGTATTCCCCAGGGCCGATTCCCAGAACCTTACTCCCACGGGTATAGCGCACCAAGTCCCCCTCTTCGTATTGAGCGGCCCACTGCCGATCTGCGCCAGTCATCTCATGTCGCGAGTCGAGCACTCGCAGTTTGTGTTCCTCTGGATTCACGTCGCCGCGGGCCTGCATTTCACGGTGGATCAGAGCGTTCAACTCGCGTCGGGACTCATTGTCAGGTGAAATGACTAGCGTGCCTTGAGGCTCTCGCGCATACTCACGAGCGATCGCACCTAGCCTTTCTTCGCGAACCACAATCTCATGCACACGGCCCTGCTGGTCAAGATTCGCTACGGCTCCGTGAACATCCCCGCGGGCAAGCTGTTCGACAGCCTCTTTAAGTTCCGGTTCCTTCTGCCGGATGACCTCATGCAGACGGGCAGTGTGCATCCCCGCTTCTTGTAGTTGTCGGTAGGGTCTGCCCGCTTCTACCGCCTCATGTTGCCGCTTGTCGCCGACCAAAAGCACACGGTCGTCGCCGTCCAACCGATGCAGTAACACGTTCATCTGTTTCGTGCTTGCGAGACTCGATTCGTCCAGGACGTAAAGCCTCTTCTGTCCGCCGTCGGGTTGCTCGCCTCGGGCCAGATGACGTTGCAAGGTTCCTGATTCGATGCCTGATTCTGCCAATTTCTGCGCGGCGCGCGACGTGGGTGCAAGTCCGAACACCTTGTAGCCTTCATGCTCGGCAGCTTCGCGAACAGCCGCCAAAGAAGTGGTTTTGCCAGCACCCGCAACACCCTCAAGACCGGTGATTCTGTCGTGACTGCTCGCGATCTGCTCAACCGCCGCGCGTTGGCTGGTGCTCAAGTGTGGATGTTTCTCCTCGATGTGACGCCATGTCTCGGTACTGACCAACGGATTGTCCAGATTCTGTCCTCTTCGCATCTCGGCGACGTTGTCGCGCTCATAGCCAATCATTTGTTCCGTCGTGAACGCGCGGGCTGGCGATCTGCTCTCTACTTCAATGAGGCCACCTGACTGGACACGCTTTTCGAACCTATCTCGAATCTCGGCGAAGCTCGCTTCTCCCATCGAACGTTTCAGAGCATCACACTTCAGTTCGCGTTCGTCTGCCACGGCGTGGCGCTCTAGATTCTTCTCTTGCGCATAGGTCAGGGCCGATTCTAGGTGCTGATGCTTCCGCGGCGGCTCTTGTTCGACTCGCCGTTCATGGGCTGCGCGAATCACTTGCTCGGGCTGCTGACCGAACTGCGCGGCCACGTCTCGATGTTGTTGCTGCATCTCTGCGTGCGTGATGGCCGGCAGTTTGTCGTCACGCGTCTGATGCGCTGCGATTTGCGCCGCTCCTGCGCCTCTTACGCCTTTTTGTTCGAGGTATGCCTGGATTTGTTGACTCCGTGGACTGGAGGCGTCCAGATACTCTCGCGTGTACCCCTTAATCTCAGGTTGGCCGCTCCTCCCCCTTTCAATCTCATATCCCTGATCCTTTAGCCGCAGCGCCAGTTCTGAGCGATAGATCGCAGTTGCGTATTGCTGAGAACGGTACAGTTCTTGGGGTTGCAGGGCCCGCCATTGTCCGTTTTCTGTTTCCGTTAGATTAAAAAACACGACATGCGTGTGCAATTGCGGTGCAGCGTACCCGTTCACAGGTCGCGCACTATCGTGCTCGAAACTCGCTGCAATCCATGTGCCCGTTGTTTCGGCCGGATGGTTTCCGCCGATCCGAGCCTGAACGTATTTTTCCATTTCGCCAAGCGCTACCTTCACACTTTCCCGATGCGCCCCTCGTACGCGATCGTCTCCGCCCACGAGAGCGGTCAAAGAAACGCTCTTGGGAGCCGAGAACGTCGCGTCCCAGGCGGCACGGTGTTCCATCGTGCTAACCGTCTCACCTCGTGCATTGACGTATTCGCGCGCTGTTTGATGGCGAACGAGCTGCTCCTCGGTCAAGGGATGTTGACCGTTCGCCAGCCGCTGAAAGTGTTCCTCCTGCACTTCGCCTCGGAGTCCCCATTCTTGCGCGAGTCGGCCGTGCCACTCACCCCGAATTCGGTCGCCCTCGGAATAGTAGTTCTCCTGCGCGTTCGCGAACTCCTCTTTGTGATAGGTCTGCGCCTGGCCGGCACTCAGCGGTTTGGAAATGGTCAGCATGACTCACTCGAAGTAGGGTTCTTGTCCGGCGGCGATGCCACTGGAGTTCTCCGGCTCGCGCGGCGTGAGCTCCTGCGCGGCCGGAGTTTTCGGCTGCGGGGTCCGTTTGCCGATATCCACTACCCGCGGTGTGATCTCTCTTGGAATGAAACCGGGTTGCGATTTCACGGGCGCGAGATATGGAAAGCTGAACGGCACTACCAGATTGTCGACTTTTAGCAATGCGTGCAAGCGCTGTAGCCCACTGATTTCCGATGGGAGTACTAGCGGCTCTGTTCGCCTTTCATTGTGATAGCTCTTGGACTTGGCAAGTGTGAGAGGTTGCGTGTTTACCGTCTCCTTGACGCGTTCCATTTCCACCTCGCCAATCGTGTCCGAGATCCACTTCGCTGCGCGAGGCTCACTGGTATGCAAAAAGATTTTGGTGGCCGGCTGGGAAAGCATTGACTCAGCTTCGTGCCCGTAGCGTACTTCAAGTTGGCTCCGGCCTTGGAAACCGATCACCACGGGATTCCCGGATTTGCGATTCTCGGTCAGCGCAGTGTGCAATTGCGGCAGTCGCTGCAGGCTCGCGAGCTCATCGAGCACAAACCATGCGTGACGCAACGAGGGATCGCCCTGGTTCATCAATCGCAGGACTAACGTGTCCAGCCATAGGCTCATGAGAGGCAATAGCCGCTCGCGGAATCGAGGAGTCGAGGTCAGGAATATCCAGCCAGTACGCTGTCGCGACCATTCTTCGGTTGTCCATCTCTGCTTCGTCTCGCTCTCCTTCGGCAACAGCTTCAAACTGTCAGCAACCATGTTGAGCGCACCTAGCACACCACCGCGCTGCGGACCAGCGCCGCGATAGATGAATGCTGTCAGTTCGGTGCCTTTCAATAGGCGATCTAGTTCTTCCTCGTGACTCATCCATCTGACCAATTCCTCAGGCGTCGGTTTCAACGTGAGCAAGTGCGCGAAGATCTTTCGCGGACCTTCGACGAAGAATGTGTTTTCGTGCGGTTTGTCAGGGAACAGCGATGTTGCTAGCGTCAACGCTTCCGCCTCATGCATCACTTCGTCGGACGGCGACCAGTAAGGACAACGCACGTCCAGGGGATTCAGAATAAGATCGCCGCGGGCGGGATTGAAAAATTGCGGTGTATGTTCGAGCGCAGGATCATACACAATAGCCGTCTCGCCCCGCTCGGCGATCTGCATCAGCACCCGCCGCTGTAAGACGCTTTTTCCGGCGCCCGTGTCTCCCATCATCATCATGTGGCTACTCTCTAACGAGCGCGGAATCGAGAGCGATTCTCGTCCCGTCGTTGTCAGGAAGGTAATACCATCCGCTCCAGTCTTTTTATTGAATTCCTTGACGGTCACCATCTCAGGGCCCTTGAGCCTAAGTCCATCTTCTTCGCTGTGGCGCCGTGCCCGGTTCCTCCATAGGACTGCGAGTAAAAGACTGAGCGCAAAAACTCCCAATGCTCCCACCCATGCAGGCCGCAGCAGATCGCCTGGCGTCTGCCCCAGGTAAATCCGTTCTGCAAGCATCCGGTTCATTTGTGAGCTTGTGTAATGCACCGTATCGACCTTGAGAGCGACCGCTCCCGTCTGCCGCGCCTTCGCCGTGAGCGCGAAGGAGGGCCATACCTGCAAGGGGGCGGGCATCACGTCGGCGTCGGTGGCCATGCTGTGTTGCCCTTGTCGGTCCAATTTCGAGAGCACTTGGTAGGTGCGTCCGGACTGGGAAAATTCTTTGTGCTCGAATATTGAACCCAGTACCACTGCTGCAACGGCGTCCAGACCTCGACGTCTTGGTACGTGAAAACTCCTATCCCAGCTACAAAAGCAAGGACTAAAGCCACAAGAGTCGGCCACAGCCAATTTTTTGACGGGCCCAGCGATTCCCGTCGACCCAATAACCGATTCACTTTTCACCCCCAGTCCTGGGAACCTTCCGTAGTTCGCCGCGCGGACCGACTGTACTAATTAAAGACGCTCCGAAAAACGTCGGTCAGCTCAACTCGCTTTGGAAACAGATGCTTGGTCCAACCTTTCTCGCGCCTTTTTCAGCTTGTCCGAGTCAGCCCGGTCGATCAGCCGCTGCATCTCCTCGGCTGTCAGTGGTTCGCCCTTCGCTTGCTTGAAAAGTACGTTCAGCATGATCGCTCGAAGCGCCACCACCTCAGCCATGACCGCATGGGCTTCGCCTCCGGTTCCGTTCACCTTCTCCGGCTGGCCGTTCGCACTGGCCAGCATCACCTCCCGGCACCATTCGCCCAGCGTCTTCGAGGCCTTCTGAGCTGCCTGCTCCAGCCGGGCGAATTCCTCTTCGCTGACCTTTGTTCCTATGGANNAAAGTTAGCCTGCAGCTCCCATTCTGGGGTGACGTGTCATTCTTCAGCCGCTGCGAAGCAGCGTTTTCCAACCTAACTTGGACCCCGATCTGTCTGGAACCCCAGCAGCCCGACTCAAGCACCTTCGAAAGCCTGAACCCGGCTATCCATGAACCGCCGAAACTCATCTAGAACCCCTGGGGGCGGACCTACCTTATAGTCCTCACTGCCGGGGCTCATCAGCATCCCATCGACGAACACGTTATGGGCATCACCGTCGTCCGGCTCCATGAGCGCAAACAGGATCGTTGCCTGGTCCCGTTCAGAAACATATGCCCGCCGATCTCGCCTATCCAGGAGCAGGCAGTGGCAGGTCGGCAGCTCAGCACCCCGTCTCATGATCTCCTCAAGCGGGGGCGGTTCGGTTCCGGAAGAGAACTTCCCATACAGCGTAGGATAACGGCTTTCGGGCAAGTACGGGGCTACCGCTGGGTGGTGTAGAAACCAAGACCACAGGCTACCGTCCGAAGGCAAATCGTCGCCCCCGTCGCTGTACCCAAATTGAGGGGAACCGGCTGTGTATCCGAACTGTACGAACCGTAGATTTCCCTTGTAACCGAAAGCAGTCTCGAACGAATCGGGTACCGGAAACGGGAGTGGGATAGCGCCAACAAGCGTTGGCGACATGCCGTCCTCAGGAACCTGCCAGCCCAGTTCTTGGACGGTGCGCCGCGCCTCGTTCACAAGATGCCGATGGACCTTCGAAGCCGCCAACCGGGTCCGATGTATTCCGCCCACAGATTTCATTGCGTCATCCTCTGCCGGCAAGGGCGTTGAGTTATCGATTGCACATCGGCAAAGACTTCTCTGAGCTCATCGGGTTTCCCGGCCCGTATGTAAGCTTCGTAGGCGTCGTTCATTGTGGACAGCGCTTCATCCTCCCTGCCTGCGGATTTCAGCGCGAAGCTGTACAAAAGCCAAAGTTTCGGATCGGATCTATCGGATTCGAGAGCCCGCGCGCAGCACTCAAGCTCCTTCTCGTACATGTCAAGCATGTGGTAAGCCAGCGACATTCCTGTCCACGCTCTGATGTTCTTCCCGTTGTTGTCCGGATCGAGTTCTAGCGCACGATCGAAAGCCTGTACTGCGGATTGCAGATGTGCCCTATTCGTTTCCTCTGGGTCTTGGGTTCGGTAAACGGCTACGCGGCGGAGCGCGAAACCGAGATTGAGCCATGCGCCAGTACTCCGAGGACTGGTCCGGTGTTGCAGTAGGACCAGAGCGAGCACCTCGGGAGCAGAAGCTGAAAAGTTTGTGGGAAGAACAGCGCCGTCCTCGTACATACTCCCCAAGAACCGCCCGGCGAAATCGGCTATGCTCTGGCTGGCCCGGCCCCTCGATTGCGCACCCGCATGCCAGCGGAGCACTTCCTTGATCTCGTCGGGCATATTCTCGAGAAATTGGTTTTCGGCGTCTGTCACGGTCGTCCCGTACTTTCGCAAATCAAGCTGGCGTTCGTTGCTTCTCGATCTGGATCAATTCGGGCTTCGCTCTTTTCCCAGGACCCAAATCAACCTCTTTGCCCTTGGCGTAGATGGGATGGCGGGAATGCGTCCGGTTCCATTCGGTCAAGCTTGCGGTTTGGTGTACATGCTCTACGACACTTCGCCAACGACCTCCGTTATAGGCGCAGAAACTGATTTCACCCTCTTGAGTCGCCATAGGAGTCCTTGAGTCGGACATCGTTGCAAGGTCGTAGTTGTAGAGATCTTGGAAGCTCATCGGAGTGATCATCACGAGTTTCCACGGCTCCTTATATAGGTAAGCCCGCTGGGACCAGTCTGAGCCGCTGCCACCAACCCTATAAAAGCAGTCCGCAAGCAATTTGCGAAGCCGGTCAAATCCAAAATCGGCTGGAGCCTTGGTACGATCGAAGTTGCGTACCGCTGACAGCGAGACCATTGCCTTAGTAATTGCCGGTCGCGTCCCGAGATCTGTGATCTCCCCAAGGTCACGGAGGAATTGCTCCACGTCGAAGAACTTTGCCACAGGGATTGTTTCTCTTGTACGGGAATTGATGAGAATCGGGGAGAAGATCCCATGGTCAGGATGGATATCGCAAAAGAGGCTTCCTAACTCTGCGTCCGGATGGAGAACATCGCACAGATGGGCGAATGCTGCGTAGGCTGAGACGGGGAACCAATCGCGCATGGGTTGCCAGTCAATCGACGTTTGCTTTTCCAAGTCGTACGCGATTTGCGAGACTGGATAACGCTTCGTGTAACGCTCATCATCCGATACGTCTTCGTCTCGGCCACAGAACATTAAAGGCTGAAAAATGACCCCGTGAATCTTGTCTACGTGTTCCGCCACAAAGCGGACGATATCACCCAACCCATCGTTGTTCAGCCCGTTCACCACGGTCACCTGTAGCGTAGTTTTCATCCCCGCGGCGGCAATGTTGTCCAGTGCGGATCGCTTCACGTCCATGTTGTTCCCGATTCCTCGATGGCTGTTCTTTGCTTCCGTGGTGCCATCGAACTGGAGATACACCGCGTGGAGTCCCGCCGCCCGTGCCTGGGCCGCAAAATCCGTCTCTTGGGCAAAGCGGATTCCATTAGTGGCGACATGAATCCGGTGGAATCCCATGCTTTTTGCATGGCGGATGGCCTCCAGAAAAATCGGTGAGAGTGTTGCCTCTCCACCGGAGAACAGAACGTTGATTTCTCGCTGAGGTTTGAAGGACATCGCCCTTGCAAAGAGATCCCTCACGTCTTGAATATCCAATTCGTGAACGAATCTAGTGGCGTTTGCATCCATATAGCAGGGCGAACACACCATGTTGCAGCGGTTCGTCAGATCGACGATCAAATACGATCCTCGTCCCGTCTTGATGCTGTTTGCGCCGTGATTGTGGACTCTTTCATCTCCTACACATCTGAAATCCCTACCGAAAGCAAGGCTCTCCATCTTTCTGAAAAAATCCGGGTGATCGGAAAGCACGTCTTCGAACGGGCCGTGTTTTTCGCACGCCTTACGCATCAGAATGCGTCCGGCTTCCTCCAGGATTTCTGCCTCGATGATTCCGGGCTTATCCCTGAAGTCAGCAATAGCGGCGGCACCATTGATCACCGCGTCCACTGCTTCTCTATTGCAGTGTGGGCATAGTGAGAGCGTCCTCCTAGGGACGCCAGCTGCCATTTGTATTCTTTCCCAACTTTTGAGAAGCGGGCCGGGCGCCCAAGCCGGACGCGGGGACTGTCCCTTGGGCAAGATTGCATTGACGTTTCTAGCGAATGACCATGCGGCGTTCGATGCGGATTGGGCAAAACCGGCTCGCTGGGCGGACATATGACAGAACCTCCTCTGGGGATTTATTCGAAGGCGGGATCACGACAAACTGCGACAACATGGGGAACCTGCAGAGAAGTGGTTGCTCTATTCTACATTGGAGTCAACCCGCGCTAGAGGAATTTGTTGCTTCGCCACCGTATTTGGCTTCATCCAGGAGCATCATGCCGGGTACTGTTACAGTTTGAATTTAGTGTCCAAATTTGCCGACGATTACACCAATGATAGTGCCGCCGATAGCGCCCATGCCGATGATAGGTCCGTAGGCTTTTGTGATGAGAGCGTCTGGGATGCTCAGTAGCAGGCCGAAGCAGAGTCCGACGGCCCATCCGGGCCACGGCAAACGGGCCGCGCCGATGACAAATCCTATTCCAAACCGTGCTATGAAAGCCGCCGTGATTGCCGTCTTTTTGTCGGGAAAGCTCATCGGCAGCATGATTCCGATGTCGATGGCTCCGAAAACCAACCCAGAGATGACGCCAAGTAGGACTCTGGACATGCGCCTCCTGTAGACAGCGTTTGAGTTTGGCGTTTCTACGTAAACCAAGTAATTCGTGCAGTGTCCAGATGTGATCCGTGCAGAGCTGTATCGGCTGTGGATTTCAAACTGTAACAATACCTCATGCCGTTACCTCTGGACTTTTGCCTTTTTGAGGCTTGACATCCGCCAGAAGCGTGCGAAGTTCGGCCACAATGTCGGAATGATGCTTATCGAGGTGCTTCTCAACCCGAGAGTTCGAGAGCAAACGCTCAACATAACCACACGCTATGGAGAGCGTGAGCATGTCTGTTCCGTAGGATTCCTCCACAGCTTTGAGTTCGCGAATCAATAGGTCGGTTTCCTGCTCAAGCATCGCCTGAGCCGCTCGCGAGGTCGCTTCAATCGTTGGTTTGCGCTTTGAGGGCACTTCCACGAGCATTTCAGAACGAGTCACTTCGAGTAGTGCTTTTGCAAAGCGAACCGTATGGGTGCCGGTGGCACGCATGTGTTCAGCGGCTTCGATTTGCCGAATAGGTTTCATTTTCTTAAGGTAAGCAAAGACGGCAGGAGACACGTCGCGATTTCGTAAGATTTCAATTGCCTCCTTGCAAATTCCGTCGAGCATGTTTCGACGTTGTCTGATGGCCGAAACGCTAACATTCAACACTTGAGCTAATCGCTCTTCAGTTACGCCGTGGGAAAGCGCTTTCTGCATCATGAAGTACTCGGCAACAGGCGGGGCATGATTCACTTTCTTGTTATATGTGTACGCCTCGTCGTCCATAGCAAAGATTGTGCGTACCTCTGTCACACCGCGCTGCTTGAGAATATCCAAACGAGCGTGGCCGTCGAGCAACAGGTAATCTCTCGGCCCGCGCGGATACACAACGAGAGGCTCAATTAGACCAACATGTTCCAGGGAAGCGCTGATTCGCTTGTAGGTTGTACTCTTTCGAAATTCAGGAGACAACTCCTTCTGGGGAACAATGGTTTCAATCGGAAGGACCACAACTTGCTGGTTGAATGCAGGTTTCACCTTTGAGTTTGCCACGTGTGAGCTCCTTTCTATGTAAGGCGAGCCGCGAGCTGTTCAGGCATATCGACCAGATTCTCGGCTCGCAAAAGCGTAGTGAAGTGTTCGTCCTGCATAAGGCGACGTATAGCGCTGGTGAGTAGCAGCAGACGTTCCTTGGTGAGGTTTGCCTTCTGAACAAGGTGGCGCTGTTCGCGCATGCGGTCCTTGTATTCGCGAACAAGCGCGTCGCCTGTGAGTTTGCGACGAGTCTGGGCCAGCTTGCCCGCACTTTGCAGCTTTGCAATTCGCTGAGAAATTACGCGCCTGGCACTCTTCAGCTTGTCTCCTCTGAGGTCACCTTTCTCATAAGCTTCAGCCAAGGCCTGTTGCACTTCGTGGTCATTGCCGGTCGCAATCTGGACTGCGACGCTGATCGGTAAACGCCCAGCTTCAACCGCTTGCGCCAGCCCTTCCTCCCCCTTTTCCAACAGATGGATGATGCCGTTAATGTATGCACGATCAAGGCCGAGTTTTTGAGCAATTTCCTCGACCTTATACTTCCGCTCCCGGAGGCTCCGAACTTCCCTAAGCAGATCGCGATTTGATGGTCCCCGTCTGGCAAAATTCTCGACGAGGCTCATCACCATCTGTTCCTCCCGAGAAGCATCGGTCACGACTGCCGGGATTGTGGCCTCGCCGAGAGCATGGCAGGCCTCCATTCGCCCTTGCCCGCAGACCAGATCGTACCTCGTGCCATCAGGCTCAAGCTCGCGCCGAGATACTGTGATCGGCCGCTTGAGGCCGACCGCAGCGATGCTTGCGACGATCTCTTGAAATCTTCCTTTGCTCCGAGTGCGTGGGTTCGTTACCCGAATTTCCGAAATTGGAATGTTTTCAATGTCAGTCTTGTTCACGGTATCTCCTCAATTGAGGTGCGGCGTGCCATGCTCGAAAAGAAATCCAGATTGTCAAAGCGATAGGAATCCAACCTGATGCCGTTTTCTCCAGTGAGTCTGAGCTGGGAGGTCAACGTCTCGATCTTCGGGAAGATGTAATAATCAAGAATGTGCTCGTTAGTTGGCGTGAGGCGGGCTGCAATCGTAATGTCGGGATCGAGAGTGTTCTCAAGCCTAATGAGCCAGCGATGTCGCCCGGTTAAGGTTTCGCGGCAGCGGGAGATGACGAGAGAGGCTGTGAATTCTTGATTCACCTCTACCAGCCCATTCTTCCCCTCGCAAATTTCGGCGCCTTGGTTCTTTAACTCTTCCATAATTCGGGAACGCTGGTCTTTGTGATATTCGCGCATTGTGCGGTTGATCTCGATGTATCTGAGGTCTCGCAGCGGTGTGTAGCCGATCAGGGCATATGCTCGCGCCAAGCCGCCGAACCGTCGTTGATAGACCGCACTAGATGGCATGTCCTCGGTTTCATCAATGATGATGCCTGACACCTCGCCAATTCGGGCGATAAGACTCCGTAGGCGTTCAAGCAATTGCTCATCCGTCAGGTGTGTGTGCCGGCTTTCGATGATCGCAAGCGCTTGTTTGAACTGTTCCAACGGAACGATCGGGGTAAAGGCGTCGTCGCACCTGATCCACATCTCGGGTGGGTTGACGACTCGTTTCCGCTTGAGTTTGAACGATCTGCGGTTATAAACGTTTGCGCCACCGTATTTGGGATTCGTTAGGATCTGGTGTACTATCCCGCGCGTCCACGGGCGCCCTAGATCAGTTACCAGGCCGCGTCCATTAAGCCACGCAGCGATTTCCCTCTCTGTTGAAGGCCCTTGCGTGAACCGATCATAGATTTGGCGCACAACCTGAACTTCAGGTTCCGGCCCTGGAACTAGGATGACGCGATCAGTTTGAATGCTCTTATGAGCGCCTCGGGTTAAGATTTCCTTGGGATTTCTGTCCTTATCGACTAATTGCCTGCGCAGCCCGTATCCAGCGGGTCCACCCTGACGGAATCCATGTTCAATTAACCTGCACTGTCCGGCAAACACCTTCACAGAGAGTTCACGACTGTATTCACCAGCCATCGTGCGCTTTATGGTCTTGAGCAAGGTCGATGACAGGCTTCCGTCATTCTCGAACTGCTCAGCGCAATAGTGGACGCGAACGTTGGCTCGTTTACAGATGTACTCGTAATAGGCACTTTCATCCACATCCTGGAATCGCCCCCAGCGACTCACGTCGTATACCAAAACATCGGTGTAATCGGCGCGTCCGGTCTCAACATCACGGATCAGGTCGCGCAACCCGTTTCTGCCCTCAATATTCAGACCGCTCCTCGCTTCATCCGAGTATGTGCGCACTATTTGCATTTTGCGGCCGTCCGCATAACGGCCCATCGCGTCCATCTGGTTTTCTGTGGAATATTGCTGGTGTTCCGTGGACATCCTGACGTACTGGGCTGCTCGGGCAGGTCCCGCAGTCTTCTCAGAAGCGCTCTCTCTGACGGACCTCATTTCGTCCCTACTTCCGAAAACCCGTTACGAGCTGATTACCTGTGGTTGCGCTCGTCCCGATCTAGATAAATATTTGCAATGTGGAGTTTCCGCCTCACTGCGTAGCGGCGAATGGCGGATTTCTGCTTGGTTGAATGCGGATGGTTTTCTGCTGAGATACGAACGTATCCTGCCACGCGAACGGGTTCCGTTCTTTTCTTAGGAATGCGTACTCGGACGGTCACCATCTCGTGCTACCGATTCTTGCTAGAGGTTTACATCGTGTGCTGTGACAGCATGAGCAATGCGTCTTGCTCGAAATGGCCGTCCAATCGGGAATCGTTCTTGCACGGCGCTTGCTCGCGGAAGAGAATTCTTGCGGATACTTCTCGAACCACTGAGGAGAACCTGCAATGCAATCAGCATCATATAAGAAATTCCTGTTCACACTTGTTAATTTTCTGTTACAGAAAAAGCTCGCAATCTTCATCCAGAGTAGCGACGTTTAACCCTGATCTGAACAAAGCGGCCTTGCCGAGCGACGAGCAACAATCTGAAGAGCCTGTAAAAGGCAGAGGCAGGTTAAGGGGCGCCAAGCCGCCCCTTTGCAGCACAATCTAGCTTCGGGCGGCTTTTGCTTGAGTGGAGGCGCACACGGCACGGGCGTAGAGCAGCTATCAAATGACCGGGAGGTCTGCTGTTCACTTATCCGGGCAAGTGTGCTGTGGGTGCGCCGAGAGAAGGAAGACTCGATGCCGTGCCGGGTCGGCACGGCATCGACACCGATTGCCGCAAGTCGAAAATAAGGAAGGGCGGAAGCTATTTGCCTCCGCCGCTTGGATGTAGTTGGTTGAACTAGAACTGGAAACTTTCGGCTGCCGTAAGCTCCGCGGTTGGCAGAGGACTGTATGCGCCGGGACTGGACTCCGATTCCTGAACCGGTTCCGGCTTCGGAGCGATTGCTCCGAGGATCAGGGCTGCAGTTTGCTGGACGGCTTCCAGACTTTCGCGCAAGAGATTAGCGTCTCCGTGCCAAAGCTGGATGTAGTCCTGGGATGAAGTTCCGTTCTTAAGCCCGACCGATTGGCAGACCACAAAGGCCACGGCTTCGGCCTCGGTCTCGCGGACTTGCTTGGTGGTCAGCGTGCGGCGGTCGCCACGATGCAACATTTCGTGGCCGATCTCGTGTACCAGCGTGGAAAATTCCTCAGCTGGCTGCATCCCGGAAAGCAGCGTGATCTTACCGCCGTGCGAGAGGCCTTTCGCGGGAGCGATGCGCTCGGAGTAGCTCACTTTCACGCCTCGCGATTGGACGAACTCGAACAGGCGTTCGCGGTAACCGCTCACGTCGCCTTGCACTTCGGTCAGGGTGGGAAGTTCCTTGCCTTCGGTCTGGCTGATGTCGAAGACGTACACGGCACGGAAGCCGATGAGTTGCCGCTCTGGTTTGCGTTCGTCGGCTGCATTGTCGGTTTCAATGTCGGTCGCGATTTCGTTCTGACGCGACCTGCGAAGGCCGACCATCGGAGCGAGAATGAGAATGCCTTTCTCCCCGCGTTTGACGAAACGGCCTAGCGAGTTCCATGTACGAATTCCGGCAACGTTAGTAGCGTGCGGCTTCTGTCTAGCGATCAGCATGACGTTGCCAAAGCTGTAGTTGTGAAAGCGGGCCATTGCCGATAAATACTGCGTCAAGACTTCACTCTTCCCTGACTCCAGTTCCTCGACGAGATGGTTGACTGCATCCTTGGTTCGGTTGTTAATCTCTTCTAATTTCATTGTTGTTTCCCTTCTGCCGGTTGTCGGCTTGTTTTTTCTTTCACTTGAGCGGCAGCGAGAAAAAACAAACCGAGACTGGCGAAGGGACAGAACGGAGCCGGAGGAAGGGTGGCAGGGCGTGAGTGAAAGCGCGGTGAGTGACAAAGTGCGACCTGAAGTTACTTGGAACGACTGTCTGACGAGACGCTTTTGATCAGACCTGTTGTCCCATCGACAGTACCCTAGGAGGCGAGGGCGGCGAGGTAACGAACCGTCCGAAGCCCTCTGATAACGTAAGCCGCAACCGGTAGGTTGCCACTGAGACCGTGAGGCGACGGTGGAACTGCCAGCATCGAGGTGGAAAGGCGCTAGGGTTTAGCAGGAGCGGTCAACACATGTGAACTCTTGTAAGCGTCGTGAGCCATCCAAAAGGCTGAAGATGCTAATCGGCCTTGATTGCAGCGGGCACGGGGGCTTTTGACTCCTCCGTCATGGGCAAACAACGCTGCCGGCGTAGAAAGAGGACCCTCCCTGCTAGGTCGTCCAAGTGAAACAGGGTAAGCCCGTATCGCTCCCGCGAGGGTAAGGAGACCGTGAGGTCGACGAAGGCGGTGCGGGTAGAGGATGAGGGAAAAAGCGAATGCCGTTCGGTAATAGAGCGGATACGGATTGAGCGAGAGCGACATGATCCGGCGTGAAACGAGCCCACTTCCCTCGGGTCTTTCGTCACGAGAGAACTTGATTAACCGACACATGAGGCAAGGCAGATGACGACAGTGAACACTGTTGGTGCGGCTTCACGTAAACCTGACGAGTGGGACTCCCTTGCGGGACTGAAACTCTCCGGGAATGTGCGTCGGCTCCAGGTGCGTATCGTGAAGGCAACGAAGGAAGGCAGATGGGGCAAGGTGAAANNAGACGGCTGGCGTGGATCGAGTTTTATGGAACACGCCGGAGAAGAAGGCGCGGGCTGTTCACGATCTGAAGCAACGCGGCTATAATCCGCAGTCGCTTCGTCGTGTGTACATCCCGAAATCGAACGGCAAGATGCGCCCGCTGGGAATCCCCACCATGAAGGACCGAGCGATGCAAGCGCTGTACCTGCTCGCCTTGGACCCTGTGGCGGAGACCACTGCGGACCCGAACTCCTACGGGTTCCGTCCGCGGCGTTCCTGCGCGGATGCGATCGAACAGTGCTTCTCGATACTGACTCGATCAAATCCGCAATGGATACTGGAAGGCGACATCAAGAGCTGTTTCGACCGAATCAGTCATGAATGGCTCCTGTCTCATGTTCCTATGGATAAGGAGATTCTTCGTAAATGGCTGAAGTCGGGCTACCTGGAAAAGCAGGTCTTTTATAAAACGGACGAAGGAACGCCACAAGGAGGGATTATCTCGCCGGTGCTGGCCAATCTGGCACTGGACGGCCTCGAAAAAGGTCTGCGAGAGAAATATCCGCCGACGAAAAGATTACGCGGCGAATACCTCTGTGTGAACGTCGTCCGGTACGCGGATGACTTCGTTGTTACCGGCAGAACGAAAGAACTGCTGGAGCGGGAGATCAAGCCCCTTATCGAGCGGTTCCTGCGCGAGCGGGGGCTCGAACTTTCGCCGGACAAGACGGTCATCACACATATAAAGGATGGCTTTGACTTCCTCGGACAGAATGTGCGCAAGTACAGAAATAGAAAGCTGCTCATTAAACCCTCTCGCAAGAGCATTCGTGTTTTGTTGGAGGGCGTCCGTGGAGTCATTCGGGACTCGCAGTCTCTGACAGCAGCCCAGTTGATAACGCGTCTTAATCCCAGAATCCAGGGATGGGCAAATTATCACCGGCACGTTGTCAGCAAGCGAGTCTTCGCCCAGGTGGATGACGCCATCTTCAGGGCACTATGGCAGTGGGCACGTCGAAGACACCCCATGAAGACGAGCGACTGGACCATGCGCAAGTACTTCGGCCGTCGCGGAAATCGATCATGGTGGTTCTTCGGCACGAAAAACGAGGAAGGCTCAGGCCCGGAAACGGTCTGGCTCTTCCGCGCTGTGTATGTGCCCATTCGGAGGCACATCAAGGTTCAGCGGGATGCGCATCCTTATGATCCGGTGTGGGAGTCGTACTTTTCGCAGCGTACTCGGGGTTGCACCCGTGCCCGCTGAGGTTCGACCGCTCCGTCCTCGAATGGTCTGGCTTTCCTTCGAGGTGTTGGGTTCCACCGTCGCCGCCTTATTAGTATCGTTTCCGCGTCTCGTCAGACAGGCGTTTGAAAGGCTTGAGCCGTGTGAGGGGAAACTCTCATGCACGGTTCTTAGAGGGCTGGGCGGGAGCAATCCCGCCCGGCTACTCGACCGGGGTTGGGGTTAGTTTGGCGCGAAACCGGCGCAGTCCGAAACGCCCGTCCGAGCCGCGGCNNCGGCCAAGCGGCGTCCACCCGGAGGAGAGCGTAGTGGGGAAAGAGACGGCGTAGCCTTCCGCTTGAGGGTGCGGGGGCAAAGGAGATTATTAAGATGCAGCAGCGGACTGTCGAATATTGTCGAGTACCGACAGCAATTGAGTGACCTGTGCCGAGTCGAACACTCCCTCCACGCCGCGCGGACTGAAATCCGTGAAAGGTGACTCATACAACTGAGCAGTACGCATCCAGCCGCTCTGTGTGAGGTAATCAATAACCAGATTGACGAACTGAATCTGATTTGCGGTTAGAGTCTTTCCGGCAAGGAAGCCGTCGAAGGCTCGTTTTGCGGCTTCGCGATCCAAGCCGACCATCTCGCGCACAAACAATCCTAACCCACTACCCGAGCGCACTTTGTTCAGGTCGTCCGGCGTTCCTGCTCCCGCTTCGACCAGAATTCTCTCTAACGCGTCGAGATCGGGCTTATTCAGCGGCTCATTCCAGCGCAGCTTGTGAATCACTGGGTCGTTCTGATGCGCCCTGAGAAATTGCTGCGTCTTGTCGCGGAAGCGTTCTTCGTCATGTCCGGTTCCGAATCCCGGCAGTTCGATTTCTCTCTCCTCGCCAATCAAGTCCGCAAAGTCCGTGTAAATATTCTGACGCTTCGTCTTGTCGATGAACTTAACCAGACTCCGGAGCCGCTTGCGGACATCTTCCAGCATTGAGGCCGTAATGTCCTGCCAGAACTCATCCGTCTGCACTTCGATGATCAATTCCAGCTCCGCCCGCACCATCGGGATGCTGGCCTTTTCCTCCAGCGCGCCCCCGATCTGGCGAACATCCTCACTCCATCGCGTAAATGACCGTTCGTGCCGCAATAGACCAAGCTGTAGGCGCAACGTCAGCAAGTCAAATTGTTTCGCATCTAGGTCTTCGTCCACTAGCTCCGACGGCAACCCAGCTACGTCGCCTACCAGTTCGTTCCTCTCGTCAACGCCAAGGGCTTCCCATGCCTTGGCATCAGCGTATTTTTCGACCAGCCTGCGCTTGGGGCGGACGATGAAGTTGTTGACGTTCATCTGCGCAACTTCCTGACGCAGACGCTCCGCGACTTCGCCGCGCAAGCTACCTGTAGCTACTGCCGGGTCGTGCTTGTCCAGTTCGGCGATCAGCTCCACGCGCCCGGCAAAGAGCTTCTTACTCAGGGACTCGTTCGTTGCCCCCGATGTCGTCCCCAAGTTCTGGCTGAAGAACTCTAGGTTCTGGCAATAGTCAAAAATCCAAAACTCCCGTTTGTGCCGCCCCGGACCGAACAGGTCTGGCCGAAGCCGCGTCCCGCGACCCACCATCTGCCAAAACTTCGTCCTTGACCGCACCATTTTGAAGAACACCAGATTCACGATTTCTGGAATATCGATGCCGGTATCCAGCATGTCGACAGAGATTGCGATATGCGGGGCGCGTGCCGAGTTGGAAAAGTCGTCAATCAACGACTGCGCGTACTCGACCTGAAAATCAATCACTCGCGCGAAGACGCCTTTTTGGTGTGGATAATTCTTGTCGAAGCGGTCGGCGATGAATTGTGCGTGAGCATGGTTTTTGGCGAAAATGATTGTCTTGCCCAAACGGTCTCCGTCGGCAACTTTCTCGCCTGATCTC
This sequence comes from Acidobacteriaceae bacterium, assembly GCA_003140075.1. Classification (GTDB taxonomy): domain Bacteria; phylum Acidobacteriota; class Terriglobia; order Terriglobales; family Acidobacteriaceae; genus Sulfotelmatobacter. Next base: position 22,894 of record PLIO01000028.1, read on the forward strand.
ATCAACTGCTCCAAGACCTTGTCCACCGTGTCTTCGTTGAACAGCCATCGGTTCAGCGCTTCCGGCTCCACGGTTCTAGGGATAGCACCGTCTTCGTCCCACTCAATCGCATCCCAGCGCTCTTGCTCTTCATCACTGAGTTGGTCGTAATTCATACCCTCCCGCTGGAATCGCAGCGGCACCGAAACCGCTCTCGGCGGGACGAGAAACTTATCCCGAACCGCCTCCTCCAAACCATAGGCGTCAGTGGGCACGCCATCTTCCAACTCGAAAAGACTGTATGTGTTGTG
>PLIO01000223.1 GCA_003140075.1 Acidobacteriaceae bacterium
AGCGGTATATTCCCATGCTTCTTAGGCGGATTCTTATCTCGCTTGTTCTCCAGCATGGCCAGCGCCTGAATCATCTTCTTGCGCGTCTCGCGCGGCTGGATGATGGCGTCGACAAAGCCGCGGTCGGCGGCGACGTAGGGGCTGGCGAAGCGGTCGCGGAATTCTTCCACTCTGGCCTGACGCACGTCTTGCCGTTCGTGCGCATCTTTGACCTGGTCGAGTTCGCGCTTGTAAACAATATCCACCGCGCCTTCCGGGCCCATGACTGCAATCTCTGCCGTCGGCCACGCGTAGTTCACATCGGTGCGGATGTGTTTTGACGCCATCACGCAATAGGCGCCTCCGTAGGCTTTGCGCGTGATCACCGTGACCTTCGGCACCGTGGCTTCTGCGAAAGCGTAGAGCAGCTTTGCGCCGTGCTTGATGATGCCGCCGTACTCTTGCGCCGTACCGGGAAGAAATCCCGGAACATCTTCAAACGTGACCAGCGGAATGTTGAAGCAATCGCAGAAGCGGACGAAGCGCGCGCCCTTGATCGACGCATTGATGTCGAGCGTACCCGCCAGCATGGCCGGCTGATTGGCCACAATTCCCACCGAGCGGCCATCCAGGCGGGCGAATCCGACGACGATATTTTTCGCGTAGTGCTCCTGCACTTCGAAGAAGTATCCATCGTCAACCACGCCGTGGATCACGTCTTTCATGTCATAGGGCAGGTTCGATTGCGCTGGGACGATCTTATCGAGCGCGGCATCGGCCCGGTCGATCGGGTCAGTGCAGGGTTTGCGCGGAGGATCGTCCAGATTATTCGACGGCACGAAGCTCAGCAACTCGCGCACCATCGACAAACACTCGGCGTCGTCGTGCGCCAGAAAGTGCGCCACGCCTGAGGTTTCGTTATGGGTCATAGCGCCGCCGAGTTGCTCTTTGGTGACTTCCTCCATGGTCACCGTCTTTATGACGTCTGGCCCGGTGATAAACATGTAGGAAGTCTTATCGACCATCAATACAAAGTCGGTAATCGCAGGCGAATACACCGCACCCCCGGCGCACGGTCCCATGATCGCCGAAATCTGTGGCACCACGCCGCTGTACAACGTGTTGCGCAGAAAAATATCTGCGTAGCCCGCCAGCGATGCCACGCCTTCCTGAATGCGCGCGCCGCCGGAGTCGTTCAACCCAATCACCGGAGCGCCCATCTTCGCCGCCAGGTCCATGATCTTGACGATCTTGCCCGCGTTGGTTTCCGAGAGCGATCCTCCGAACACTGTGAAATCCTGCGCGAAGACGTAGACCAGCCGGCCCTCGATGCGGCCGTAGCCAGTGACAAAGCCATCACCGTAAGGCTTTTGCTCGGCCATGCCGAAGTCGGTGCAGCGGTGCGTGACCAGCTTGTCGGTTTCTTCGAAGGTTCCGTCGTCGAGCAGGAACTCGATGCGCTCCCGCGCCGACATTTTGCCTTCTTTATGCTGGCGCTCGCGCCGCTTCTCTCCTCCGCCGGCCTCGGCGAGTTGATTGCGCTTCTTCAGTTCCGCGATTTTTTCTTCAAGATTCATGGCGGAAGGATTATAGCGGGTGGGTGGGCAGGTAGGTGTAGGGAGATCCCTGCGGGGTCAGGGTTAGGGTTGGAGATTGGACAGCCGGGAACGGCTGTTCCCAGATGAACCTACTCCAAATCCGATCCCAGCACTTGATAGCGATACTTCTTCCCGTCCCAGAAGATGACCGAAGAGGTACTCTCGCCCTCGCCTTTTTCTTCCATGTAAATGCCGAGCGTGGTCCTCTTCTTCAGCGCCAGCTTCTTTACCGTAAGAGTTTTGAAAGGCAGGTTGATCAGCAGGAACTTGGGCTTCGTTTTGCCGGAGCGCCACGCCTCGGGCCCTACGCCGTGAACAATCAGCAGCGAAATCCCTTTGCGCTCCGGCTCATCCGAGGCAAAAGTGGACGTCACTTTGACGTTGCCAAAACCCTGAAAGCTGTTATACGGATCGGCCACGAGAAAACCGAATTCCGCCTGGTCGGCCAACGGATTCTTGCAGCGCGCAACTACGATAAGGTCATCCACGCCGTCGCCATCAAGATCGCCGGTGAATTGTGGAGGTCCCGGCAGCAGCGAGCAGTTATCGCCAAACTCCTTGTGCACGTACTCATCGGTTACCGCCGGCGCCGGAGTCTTGGCGGGCGCTGGCGGCGGAGGGGGCTGCTTCTTATCGTGAGCGAACGTAGCAGACCCGGCAAAGATTACAAGCAAGACAACTAAATCGCGAAAGCGGGCAATTCGAGGGAACGTCATGCCCCTACTTTAGCCCCGTTTTTTCCGTAAGGGTATAGACAGTAATGATGACCGGTAACCGAGGTACCCATTACTTCCGGAAATGCTCCCAGCCCTGCGGCCGGAGTTCGTACCCCACTCCGTCCCGGTTCCTCAAGAATATCTTTCTCCCGCGCGTAATTTGCCCAATCTGCGTAATCGGAACTCCCGCAATACGGGATGGAATGCGCTTGCCGGGGGGCGCAGTGAACAGCAGTTCGTAATCCTCACCACCGTGCAACGCAAACTGGAGATCAACCTTCCGCGAAGGCTTGCCCACACTCGCCCTTGGGACCGACTCCTCCCTTAGTTCCGCACCCACACCGCTCTCCTCGCAGATGTGGGCAAGATCGGTCGAAAGACCATCGCTGGTATCGATCATTGCCGAGGCCAGGCCTTTCTCGCGCAGAACCCGGCCCAGTTCGATTCGCGGCTCCGGGAAGAAATGCCGGGAATATTCCCGCGGATTGAGCTTTCGCTTGGATTTCTTCAGCATCTCTTTTCGCATGATCCAGACGGCGGCCGCCGAGCCCCCCAACTCTCCGCTGACATAAAGGTGGTCGCCGGGCCGTGCTCGTGAGCGCAATACAGCGTTGCCTTTCGGCACTGTACCCACGACAACAATATCCGCCAGAATCCCGTTGGGCGATTCCGCCGTGTCGCCGCCGGCCAGAGTCACGCCATATCGCTCCGCCAGGCCGATCAAGCTGCGGGCAAAGCGCCCCACCCAGCTCTGCGGCAAATCGCGCGGCAGTGCCAGCGAAAGGAACGCAGCAACCGGCTCTCCGCCCATGGCCGCAATGTCGCTCAACCCTCGCGCCAAACACCGGTGCCCAACCGATTCCGCCGAATGCCAGTCCCGCCGGAAGTGGGTCCCCTCCAGAGTGAAGTCAGTCGTGACCAGCGTATCGGTTTGCTGGCCTCGGCGCGGCAGGGTTCGCAGCACGCCGCAGTCGTCTCCAATTCCAGTCGTAACGGCACGGCTTGCCGCCGTCTTCGCCATGCGGCGAATCTGTGCAATCAACGCTTTTTCGGAAATCACCACGGCAACCACTATAAGCGACGCGCATACTTGATGTTGCAATGGTCTCCAGGACTCAACAAGACTCAAGCTGACTTCAGATAAAATCACTCGCAAGGTTGCGAACAGGCGAGATGGGTGTAAACTGGGTCCCGTTTTTTCGTCGACAAGGAGATTCTCAATGAAAAGCAGCAAGATTTTCGCCGGTGTGACAGTGGCTCTCCTCAACGTCGCCCTGTGCACGGTCGCCGTTGGGCAGGACCACGCAACCGCTCAGGATGTCGTTGCCAAGGTAAGGGACGCGGCCAGCACCCTAGCAAAGACGGGTGACTTGGCGCAGTTTAACCAGAAGCAGGGTCCGTGGGTGTGGAAAGACACCTATATTTTCGTTCTGAACTGCGACAAGATGACCCAGGCCGCTCACCCCTTGAGGCCAGATCTCGTAGGCACGGAGATTTCGTCGATCAAGGACCCGAAGGGGAATGCCATCTTCCCGAACCCGAAGGAAGTTTGCGAAGCGGCAAGGAAGCCTTCCGGAACCTGGGGGGAGTATTTGTGGGCGAAACCTGGTGAGAAGGAAGGCTCCCGTAAAGTCAGCTATCTCCTGAGTGCCAAAGGAACCCCGTATGTAGTAGCCGCCGGAGTCTACGACGACAAGGTGAGCATCGCGGAACTGTCAAAGCTGAGCAGCGCGAAGTAACCTTCAGCCCCACTACACCCATCTAGTCGCGCGGAAAAGCCCTTCCTCCCGCACAGGAGGAAGGGCGGGCGCGCTTGGCCTGCGTTTTGAGGGCTTGATCTTTCCATCCAGCTGGGGCTCGTATTGACCTGTCGGTCAATACCGGCTCGTGCCCATCCGCTCCGGTAACCTCCGCGCCGGGTACTTCCGATTACCGCGCTTAAGTAACTCCTAATGCCCCTCCGCGTCGTTGACAGGGGGAACCCAGTTTGTTACCTTTTACCAGTCATTCGCAAAGCTTTTTGTTTTAGCGAGTTCAATTGACTTTGGACAAGCTAAGTTGTGCATCCTGTAAGGAGTGCAGAAGGGTGCTTTCAGCTTGGTCCTGGGTTTTTCCAGTAAGACGGCGGGCACGTTAGATAGTCCCCATTCCAAGAGGGGAAGCGTAGCCCGAAAGGAGTCAGGTAGTCCGAACAGGCTTTCTGCAACCTCAGACTTTGCCTGGAGTTCCGGCCCTGATCTTAAGCGCGGCAGATCATTTGAGAGCGTCAAGAAGGAAGGCATTTGCAAAAGCGCTTCTACATACTTTTTGTGGCCCGGGGCGACGACGGCCAGTTACGTAAGATCTCCATTCCCGTCCATTATTTATATGTATTCGTGGTCGGCGCGGCCATCGGATTTCTCAGCCTCACCGGCATCGCCAGCTCGTATGCGCGGATGCTGCTCAAGGTTTCGCACTACAACGAACTCCGCACCGAGAAAGAACAGCTCAAAGATCGTTATTCCCGGCTGGAAGAAGTCGCCAAGGAGCGCGATGTTCAAGTCGCTTCGCTCGGTTCGATCGCCAGCGAAGTTTCGGCTCTTTATGGACTGAAGTCCCAGCCCACTCTGGTCACGGCGTCACAGCAGCAAATTCAGGACTCTGACGTCACCTCTTCGCTCGACCAGCTCGGCGCCCTGCGCACCTCAGCCCTTACCGGCGCCGCCTCAGTCGGCATCAGCCTGGGCATGACGCGCAACGCCACCACCGCCGACTGGTACCGCGCCAACTCCGCTCCCAATCTTTGGCCGGTTGAAGGCCAGGTAACCGGAAGCTTCGGGGAGCGCATCGATCCGTTCAACGGCGAAGGCGCATTTCACAGTGGCGTTGATATCGGCAGCAGCTACGGCCATCCCATCATCGCCCCCGCCGACGGCGTGATCACCTTCGCCGATTTCCTAGGCGGATACGGCAAAGCCATCATGATGGATCATGGCCACGGCATTTCCACCCGCTACGGTCATCTTTCCGGCTTCGCCGTCACTCCGGGTCAGCATGTCCATCGCGGCGACACTATCGGCTATGTCGGCCTCAGCGGACGCTCCACCGGCCCTCATCTTCACTACGAAGTCCGCATCAACGACACTCCCGTCAACCCCTACAAGTATCTCCGCATCACCGTCGCCCACAGCGGCGGCTTCGAAACCGGCAGCTAGACCCCAGTTCTCAGTTAAGGCGAACCCGAACAAGTTCGTTCGTCAATCTTCAGTCCGTCGATTCTCTTTGCGTGCTTTGCGAAGCCTTAGCGGCCTTTGTGATGGCA
>PLIO01000038.1 GCA_003140075.1 Acidobacteriaceae bacterium
GGTCATTGACGTAACATCGCCATAGCGCTCCTTGACCAGTCCTGAGCGCTATCCCCTGTTCACCACCCCGGCATCATGCGCTGCCACGTCTACTTTTTCCCTGCCCGCTATTGTCCAATGGAGCCGTTCCGGTGAAGCCGGCCGCCTTGAAAGAAGCGGTGACTCACCATGCTGTGGCCCAGCCAAAAAAACAGGACCGCAAGCAAGAGTACAAACAGGAACTCTCTGGTTCCGAACGAGGGTGGCTTTCTTCCTCCAGGGTCCGTCGTATTCCATGAACCGGCCATAGGTTCGATTCTAACCACCTCGTCAACCCTGGCATCGTTCGACGGCAGGGAGCCGGGGGTGTACTTCTTCGGTTCATCACGAGATGGCCTGCTCTGTTGACATCCCGTAATCCTGTCGTGCTGAGTGAGGATTGAGCTTCGCGAATGCGAAGCTCAACCGCAGTCGAAGCATCCCCTTCCTTGTCACGTGCGAAGAGGGAAAGCAGGATGTCAACAGACCAGACGGCCCCTGCCTACCACTCCGATTTTTTTCTCCTCACCCTTCACATTTCCTTTCTTTCTCCCGCCAAACTCCGCTATCCTCTACCCGGATGGCCTCGCTGTCACTTTCCGAACTTCTCGGCGCCACGGTGTATGACCCGTCCGGCGCGGCCTCCGGACGTGTGCGCGAAGTCACCCTCGCCCCTCAGGAAGACCGCAACCGCATCGCCTCGTTCATCGTTAAAACCAAATCCGGCAACCGCGTTCTTCCCTTCTCCGCCGTCTCCACCATCGACGCCAATATTCACGCCTCCACCAATCCCGCCGACTGGCCCGCCGCCAACGGCGCCGAAGGCTTGTTCCTCCTGGATCGTGATCTCCTCGATCAGCAGGTCATTGACATCAACGGACGCAAAGTCGTCCGCGTGAATGACGTCGACCTGCAGATCGACTCCGTAATCGAGGGTGCGGCCACGCACACCACTTTGCGGGTCACTTCCATCGATATCGGCGCACGCGGCGCCGCCCGCCGCCTGCTGCGTGGGCTCGCGCCTCGTGCCGCTCTTCATCTCCTGCTCCAGAAAATTCCTCCCCGCACCATCCCCTGGAGCTTCGTCGACCTCATCGAGACCGATCCCGCGCGCCGCATCAAACTCAAAATCTCTCATGAAGGCCTGGCCAAGCTCCATCCCGCCGACATCGCCGATATCGTCGAAGACCTCGCTCCCGACGAGCGCGAAGCCGTCTTCCGCACCCTCGACGAAGATGTCGCCGCCGAGACTCTCGAAGAAGTTGAGCCCAATATCCAGAAGTCGATCGTCGAATCCCTCGACTCTGAACGCGCCGCCGACATCGTCGAGGAAATGGATCCCGACGCTGCCGCCGACCTGCTCGGCGATCTCTCCCAGGATCGCACCGAACAAATCCTCGTCGAGATGAAGCCCGAGGCCAGCCAGGAAGTTGTCGAACTCCTCGAACATCGCGAGGAAACCGCCGCCGGCCGCATGACCACGGAGTTCCTCGCACTCCCCGTCACCGCCACGGTCGAAAATGCCATCGGCGTCATGCGCGAATTCGAAGGCGGCATCGAATCCGTCAGCACCATCTACCTCGTCGACTCCCACGGCACTCTCGCCGGCGCCGTTCCTCTCATCAAACTCGTTCTCGCCCAGCCCGAGACGCCGCTCCTGTCCCTGACTCAGGAACCCCTCGTCTTCACCCACAAGGACACCAGCGATAACGAAGTCGCCGAACTCTTCGACAAATACAACCTAGTCACCCTCCCTGTCATCGACGGACACAACAAACTATCCGGTGTCATCACCTCCGACGACGTGATCACCATGCTTCGCTCGAAACTGTAATGGCCCTACCCTGTGATCCCCCGTGACCCCTGTGTTTAAGATTTGGATCTTGATTTTGACTTTGATCTCGCCTCTCTCCAGCCCCTCACCCCGCACTCCTCTCGTATAATCATCATTTCCCAGGAGAACTCCTTGCCCTTCGACGACCTCCGCCAATGGATCGCCGCCCTCGACCGCGCCGGCGAACTCAAACGCATCCAAACCGAAGCAGATCCAATCCTCGAAATCGCCGAAATCACCGACCGCGTAAGTAAATCGAAATCCGGCGGCCCCGCCCTCCTCTTCCAAAACATAAAAGGTCACCCCAACTCTCAACTTCTCATCAACCAATTCGGCTCTGAAGCCCGCATGAAGCTTGCCCTCGGCGTCACTTCCTTCGACGAATTCGCCGACCGCATCAAAATGTTTCTCGACGTCAAATCTCCCCAAGGCTTCCTCGACAAACTCAAAATGCTCCCGCTGCTCACCGAAGCCGGCAAGTTCTTCCCGAAGACCGTCGCCACCGGCCCCTGCAAAGAAGTCATCCAGCACGACAATTTTTCCCTTCTCGACTTCCCCATCCTGCAATGCTGGCCCCAGGACGCCGGCCGCTTCATCACCCTCCCCTGCGTGACCACCCGCGACCCGAAAACCGGCAAACGAAATCTAGGCATGTACCGCCTCCAGGTCTACGACGCCAAGACCACCGGGGCGCATTGGCAGAGACAAAAAATAGCAGCCGAGCATTACCGCCAAGCCTTAAGAAATGCCGGAAGCGGAGCGAAGGATAGCACAACGAAAGCGGGTGCCCCATCCAAGCCGTCCTTTGGCTTGGGTGGGCATTTTGACTTTGCTAGAAGTGGGAACTCCGCCTCCGTCGATCTCATGGCTCGCACCTCCGGAGGCCAAGTCCTCTCGAACAATCCTTCTGGCCGTATGGAAGTCGCCGTAGCCATCGGCACCGACCCCGCCGTCACTTTCTCCGCCATCGTTCCCGCCCCGCCCGACGTCGAAGAATACTTAATCGCCGGCTTCCTCCGCGCGGCCCCAGTCGAACTCGTCAAATGCGAAACCGTCGACCTCGAAGTCCCCGCCTCCAGCGAAATCGTCCTCGAAGGCTACGTCAACCTCGACGAACTCCGCACCGAAGGCCCCTTCGGCGACCACACCGGTTTCTACTCGCTCGAAGATCTCTACCCCGTTTTCCACGTGCAATGCATCACCCATCGCAAAGATCCCATCTACGCCACCACCATCGTCGGCAAGCCCCCCATGGAAGACGCCTACATGGGCAAAGCCGTCGAGCGCGTCTTCCTCCCGCTGATGCGCCTCACCATCCCTGAATTGATCGACATCAATCTACCCATCGAAGGCGTCTTCCACAATTTAATGATCGTTTCCATCCGCAAGTCCTATCCCGGCCAAGCCCGCAAAGTGATGAACGCCATCTGGTCGCTCGGGCAGGCCATGTTCACAAAAGTCATCATCGTGGTCGACGAAGACGTAGACGTGCAGGATCTCGCCGATGTAACCCTCAAAGTCCTCAACCACATCGACCCCGAGCGCGACATCCAATTCACACTAGGCCCCATCGATTCGCTAGACCACGCGAGTCGCCTAGCCAACTACGGCTCCAAGATGGGCATCGACGCCACCCGCAAATGGCCTACCGAAGGCTTCACCCGCCCCTGGCCCGACGAGATTGTGATGGATGCGAAGACGAAAGCGTTAGTCGATAGTAAGTGGAAAGCCCTGGCGAAAGAACTGGGAGTTGAGTAATGCCCCGGTGTTGTCGTATGATGTATGTACATTTCGTGCATACTCATGGAGTTTCGCCTTAGCGAGGCTGGCGGATGCTTTTCGAGTGGGACGAAAAGAAGCGGCAGGCTAATCTCGCGAAGCATCTCATTGACTTCGCGGACGCTGTGCGGATTTTTGAGGGCCCCGTATTCGAGAAACTGCAGCGGCGTAACGGCGAACATCGGGTGCTCGCCGTTGGCTTGCTGGGAGATGTTGAGATCGTCGTGATTTACGCAATGCGCGGACAGTACCGCCGACTTATTTCGGCCAGGAGGGCCAATCGCAATGAAAGACAGGATTACGCGAATCAACTCAAGGCAGCGGACCAACGGCGCAACCAACCTTAAGCACCTCCGCGCCATGCCTGATTCGAGCATCGACTATTCCGACATCCCAAGACTGAATAAATCATTCTGGAAGACCGCCAGGCTCACCATGCCCGAGCCAAAAGACAGGCTCACAATTCGGGTTGACCACGATGTCGTCGAGTGGCTGAAAAAGCACGGCCGCGGCTACCAGACCCGCATCAATGCCATTTTGCGGTCGTACATGGAAGCGCAATCTGGCAGCTAGCGCACAAAAGCTAAATACCCACCCAGTCTCCGCAAAAAGCGCGGAGACAAGGACGGGACACCCGCGCTGGCTAAACAAAATCCCAGGGCTTCACATCCACTCTGTGATCGCCTCCAGCATCTTTGATAGTCACCTGCTTCGGCGGGCTGGCCAGCCGCTGCCCGCTTGTCCAACTCGCCACGTAGTAAGTCACCAGCTGCGGGGCGATTCCTGGAGCTTTCTCCAGGAGCTCGAATTGACCTGGCGCAGTCTCCTGAAAAAAGATCGTGTATCCCCCAATTCCATACCTACAGGTGGCGACTAGCGAAAGTACCGCTGCGCTGCCGCTCTCGAAGTTACGCGAATAAGCTTTGTACTCGATGAGCTCCCCCTTACTTAGCGGATATACCGGAACCGGTTGTGCTCCCATGTTCGGTCTCCTTTTTTGAGTTAGTATCTTCCTGCTTCGTCTTGTAGTCTTGATTTATAAACCAGTCAAGCTTAAACGGAAAGCCATACCCCACAACTGGAGATCGACTAACCCATATAGGAACTCGGCTTGCCGGGCGCTCCAGGGCCTGCCCTGAGCGGAGCCGAAGGGTCGCGCCGTTTTTGCGAGACCTGGGAACCACGATCCCTAATCCGCCCCGCTCACCCACCGCGAAGTCATCAGCCCACACGCCTCCCAGTATTTCCCCAGCTTTCCGCTCCTCGGATTCCCCTGCAGACACATCTTCGCCGTCTTCCGTCCGTAAATCGCCTCCAACGGAAATCACAAACCACGCCTCGCACGGAAATACGAACGCCACCACAAAATCGATCTCCGACGCCTCGTAAAAAACCACCTCCCCATTCAGATTCCTCTGCAAGTTCACCTGGTACGACCCATACTGCTGCACGCTCGCCGATTTCACCTGCACCCGCCACAGCCGCTGCCCCACATCAACAATCAAGTCATACCGCCGGCTGTCCCCATAAGGCTTCGCCGTAGCAAAACCCTTCTGTGCAGCCTTCACCATGAACATCATTTCCGCCAACTCGCCCCGCTGCTTGCTGTTCAACGCCAGCGTGGAACAGGCGCTCCTGTCCGCCGCTCTTGATCCTTCTCTCGATCCTGACTTTGATCTCGACCCCGGCCTTGCAGCCCGGCCCAACCGTTTCCCACCACTCGTACTCACACTCATCTCATGCTCCACTTTTCCCATTGCTCGGATGATCCAAGTTTTTGCACGTGTGGGACGGACACTCTCGTCCGTCGCCTTTCACCTTGACGTTGACTCTGACTTTGGTCTTCATTCCTGCCCCTTTCAGCTCACCTCCCTGAACTTCCCAGCAGTTTTCTGTACCCGAAAAACACGAACGGCGCAGACCAAATGGCCTGCGCCGCTGTTTTCACTCTATATATTCAGAATATCAAACCGCAGGGGGCAAATGGGACATCCGGCCGCACAACGCAATCCCGCCCCGAATCAATGACTTACGCAAAAATACTCGTACTTAGGGTCTTGACAAGATTTTGCCTAGGTGCTGGAACGAACAGCCCACCCGCTCCGGCCCGGGCAGGCGCTGTCTGTCAGCTTCTTCACTTTGACATCAACCTTGGCCAGCGTCTTCCGCCCCCGCAGGTTGCGGGAAGCTCGACAAGCCGTATCAGGACGAGCTTTTCGTCTTGGTCGTCGGCTTTGTCGCTGGGGTAGTAGTCGTAGTGCTTCCTGAGTTTTGAGTATTCGTGCTCGTTGAGCAGCCCGAGCCGAACGCCTTACACCACAGTTGATTGATGTTGAGGCCAACCCCGATCCGATAATAGTCCCGATTGGGCTGCCGCAAGGGAAGCACGATAACGGTGGGAGATGGCACCGTGACCGTGGTAGGGGGCGTTTGCAGAATCAACGGCGGCAGATTCTGGTTGCTCTGCAACCGCACATACGACGAGCCGAACAGATAGAGCCATGACGAGCTTCCGGTTGGGATCGGCAGCGTGCCGTCGAGCTTGAAAACCACACCCCGCAGATAGCCCCCGGTCACAGAAGAGTCCTGACCCAGCGTCACATCGAGAGCGGAATACGCCTTGGAACAATTGCTCCCCGAGGTGCCGTTGCAATTTCCAAACGTCCATGGATAGGTAGCGCGAAGCCCGGCTCCATACTTCAGGAAGAAGTTGGAACGGTCCTGATTCGCAAACGCGATATCGGTGTAGGCGCCCGCAAGGCAAGTCGTCGGAGTCGTGGCCGTATTCAGTGTCAAGGCAGGATTGTAGCCGTTCGCCGCAGAGAAGCGGCTCACCAACTCCGTGCACTCCACAGTTCCCGGCGGCGGCGCCACAAACGTCACAGGCGCATTCTGAGACGAAAGAGGAGTAGTCGCGCCAAGCCCCCCAACGATACTCCAGTTCGATTTGCGAATTTGATATTGTGGCCCGAACACATAGTCGAGCACCTGCCCAACGTTCGAGTAATCGTAAGTTGTCAGTCCGGTCGGATTCGAGATGACGCTCACCACGCCGTTCGTCGCCGCCTGCGGCGCACTGGTGAGTCGAATCCGTCCCCACCCGCTAAAACCGTGCGAAGCAGGCCCTCGATAGAACATGCTCAAAAAGCCATTCGTCGTCTGCGACTGTGCGCTATAACCCGAATACTCGACGCCACCGATCAGTATCAATACCGCTTTGTTGCTCTCTTGGCCCCCTACTGCCACGTTCCCAAGCACGACCTCGTTGCTCAAAAGCCCATACTGAGGAGGTGTATCGGCGCTTAGCGATTGAGCAACGATCTTGTCACCTAAACTAACCTTGAACGAGTTTGTCCCACCGCTGAACTTTCCGTCCGGACCAACCGTCACAGTGCTTCCGTTCTGAACGTTGTTAACGCAGATACGAATGATGCCTTTTGCTGTGCCCGTTCCGGAAAACGTCGCCACATTGCTGGCGTCCACCGAAACGCTAAGGGTAGGCGCCGTTCCACTGGCTGACGCTGACTTCAAACAGCTACCCACCACCAGCTCCGAACTAGCCATGCCGAAAACGTCGTTAGCGTCTTTCTTTTCGATAAATTGGGCCTGTATCTTCTCACCCGCGTTCATCTTTGCCAGACCAGTCACACTGAAAGCGCCAGTCGTTGAGTCAACTTGTGCCGGACCTCCCAAGGGAGCACCGTTGCTGCAAAGCTGGACAGTGCCGACACTTCCCTTCGATACGCTGCCAGACACCGCGTTGGCGCCGGCCTCGACCGGGTTGAGAGTCGGAGTATCCAAGGTTGTGTTGACCTCCGAGCTCAGACACGCCGCCGTTTCAGTAGCCGGAGTAGCAGCTACCACAGCCGCGGCACTGGCTTGGGAAGAACTGGTTTGGCGGTTGGCCGGTTGAGAACCATTTTGTCCCACAGCCCCTGGAGAGCTGCAGCACATCCAGACGATAAGTGTACAACTCACAGATAGACTAGCTCGCATACGTGACTCCTTTCGTCACCTGAATTTAGCGGCAATAACATGGGCCTAAGTTTGTTGAAGCGTCCCAACGGCCATGGCGCAACGATAATTGTCTTGTTTGAGGTCGGAGCGCTGATTTCGACGCACATACACACTTCCATGTGCACGGTACTTACTCACACCTCGTGAGCGCATCAGCCCGACTTACTAGGGAAGCAGCAAAAGAATCCGTCTCGAAAACCGAGTCGTTCGCGCCCGCGTGAATCCTTTTACTGAGGTCACAGGCCCAAGCTAGGACAGATATAATTGGGTGTCAAGTAACACATATGAACGACACGTTATACGATTGGTACCGGTTTCCTGCCGGTGGCTTGTCAAAACCGGACACGGGGAGCTAGTGGCTCAATTTGAAAATCCTTAGCGACCGCGCCCTCCGGCGTCATCCGGAAGGCCCGCGTTTTCCGAGTCTGTTACGAAACTCTAGC
>PLIO01000025.1:0-461 GCA_003140075.1 Acidobacteriaceae bacterium
CAAAATCGAAAACGGAGTGCTCACGATTGACGCCGGACAGCTGCCCACCCCCGGCGACCCGGTTGCAAGTCTGACCTCGGAGAAGCCGCCATGCGCCTGATCAGGAAAATTGGCGAATGGTTCGATCATCGCCTTCAACTCGCAGCGCCCATTCGCGAGGCCGTGGAACACCCTGTGCCCCGCAACACGGCAAGCTTGTTCTATGTCTTTGGCAGCGCCGCGCTCACAGTCTTTGTGCTTCAACTCGTCACCGGCATTCTCCTCGCACTCCTTTACGTGCCCTCGGCGGGAGAAGCATGGAATAGCCTCCAAATTCTGAATCACCAGGTCACACTCGGCTGGTTCATTCGCGCCCTGCACGGCTGGGGCTCGAATTTCATGGTCGCGATTGTCCTCATTCACATGGTGCAAGTCTTCCTTTTCGGAGCCTACAAATTTCCCAGAGAGCTGACCTGGATCGT
>PLIO01000025.1:516-2822 GCA_003140075.1 Acidobacteriaceae bacterium
ACGCTTTCGCGGTTCTTCGCGCTGCACGTCTTCGTGATTCCGGGATCGCTGATCGCCTTTGTCGGCCTGCATGTGCTCCTGGTGCTGAAGCTCGGGATCAACGAATGGCCGATGCCCGGGCGAATCGTTCGCCGCGCGACGTATGTGCAGGAGTATCACGAACTGACGCACAAGGATGGCATTCCGTTTGTTCCGGGCGCCGTGGCGAAGGACATGTTCTTCTCTGGGTTTATCCTTCTATGCATCGCCGCATGTGCCGTGTATTTCGGCCCCTTCGGACCGAGTGGGCAGCCGGATCCCACGATTATCCAGACAGTGCCGCGGCCGGACTATTTTTTCCTATGGCTCTACGCTGTGCTGTCGCTGCTCCCGCCATCGATGGAGACACCGGCGCTGCTGATCGGACCGGTGATAGCGCTGGGCGTGCTCCTGGCGCTCCCATTCTTCTCAGGTGAAGGCGAGAAAAGCTGGAAGCGCCGGCCCATCGCTGTTCTCACGATTCTGCTGGTCGCCGTCGCGCTCGGTACGTTCACGCATTTGGCTGGCGATGCGCCGTGGAGTCCAGTGATGGACGCCTGGAGTGGCGCACCGGTTCCGGCGCAATACCTGAAAGGGCGTACGGCCCTGGAGCGGCAAGGGGCGCTCGTTTTCCAGGCGAAACAGTGCCACATCTGCCACGCGCTGGGTGGGGCGGGAGGAAAACGAGGTCCGGATCTTGATCGAGTCGCTGTCGAGCTCACGCAGGATCAACTCATCCGCCAGGTCATTCAGGGCGGGGGCAACATGCCAGCCTATGGAAACAACTTGAGTCCCGCGGAGACGACTGCGCTCGTGGCGTTTCTCGAGACGCTGCACCCGGCCGAACAAGTTCCGGCGCGTGATGCCTCTCGTGAAGCTGACGTCGCAGCGCGCCCTTAGGCAACCAATGCCATTTCATATCCATGGCGGTTTTCCGCTACCGCTCACCTTGGCTCTGGTTGTCGTCGCGCTTGTCTACCTGCGCGGTTGGTATCAACTTCGGAGTGCCTTTCCCAATGTGCTGTCGATGTGGCGGCTTGTAGCGTTCATCAGCGGAATCTTTTCAGGATGGATCGCACTCGGATCTCCACTCGCTGTCATGGATCACCACTTGCTGACAGGCCATATGGCGCAACATCTCCTCCTGATGACCGTAGCGGCTCCGTTGATTCTGCTGGGCGCGCCCGCGATCACCTTACTACACGGCCCCCCGCAACACTTCCTTCGTAATAACTTCCTTCGTAATATTCTGCGGCCATTTGGGCGATGGCCGCTGGTGCACGGGTTTGGGAACTGGTTTGGAAACAATGTTACCCACCCCGTGTTCTGCTGGCTCGCCGCCACGGCCGCCGTCATCGGATGGCAAGTTCCCGCATTGTTTGAATTGGCGATGCAAGCGGAAGCGTGGCATGTGGTCGAACAACTGTGTTTTCTTGTGGCCGGCCTTCTATTCTGGTGGCCTGTAGTCCAGCCCTGGCCGAGTCTCGCGCGGTGGCCCGAATGGGGCATTCCCTTGTATCTCTTCGTTGCGACGTTACCATGCGACGCGCTTTCGGCATTTCTGACGTTTTGTGGCCGAGTTGTTTATCCGCACTTTTTGTCCATGCATCGCCCGTTCGATATTTCCGCACTCGGAGACCAGGAGTGTGCGGGCGCGCTGATGTGGGTTTGGGTAACGTTTGCCTACCTGGCTCCTGCAGCCGTCATCACTATCGAAATGCTCTCGCCTCAAAGACGTTCTTCGAAAGTGGAGGTCGCCTGAATATGGCCCTCGAACCCGGTATTGCCGTACTTGAAGTGGTGCCTGTCGCGCGCCAGCATCGCACGGCGCGCCCCCATGCGGGAGTATCCGATTATTGGGCCCTGACCAAACCAGAAATTAACTTCCTGATTGCAATCGCGACCTTCGCCGGCTTCTACTTAGGTTTGCCAACTAAGCTTCATGCCTTCCCGTTCATGTTGCTGATTCACACTTTGTTAGGTACGTTGCTGGTATCGAGCGGGGCCAGTACGCTAAACCAGTATGTTGAGCGTCAGTTCGACGCCCAAATGCGCCGGACTCGAAGGCGGCCGCTCGCGGACGGCAGACTGGAGCCTTCGTCTGTTCTTTTGCTTGGAAGTTTGCTGTCCTTTGCAGGCGGTATGTACCTGACGATAGCAGTTAACGCAACAGCGAGTTTGATCGCTCTATTTACGCTAGCGAGCTACTTAGAAGTGTACACCCCGCTCAAAAGAAAGACTCCTCTATGCACTTTGGCCGGTGCCTTTCCCGGCGCCATGCCTCCACT
>PLIO01000141.1 GCA_003140075.1 Acidobacteriaceae bacterium
AGTCAGGTCTTTGCCGGCCAGGCGTCGGCATCAAAGAAATTCACGACGATATTTGGCTCGTCTCTTTTATGGATTATGACTTAGGATACTTTGATCTGGAGACTCGTGTGTTGGAACCGCTGGAAAATCCCTTCGGTCCAAAAGTGTTACCCATGTAGCCGGTACATTCTGTTACCCATGTCCCCGGGCCGGACCTTGCGGAGAGTGGTGGGCAGTGCAGGACTCGAACCTGCGACCTCCTGCTTGTAAGGCAGGTCTCATGGCGCTTGAGAAACTGCTGGGAGGTGCCTCAAAAACCCAAACAATGCCACTCAGAGAGCGAAACGGGATTTGGCATTACCGCTTCAAACTAGACGGCCGAGAATACAGCGGAACGACAGACTTGGTCGCCACAAAACAAAATATGAGAAAGGCTCAGGATCAGGAGTCAGAGCACCGTCAAGGCCTAAGGGAGGGCCGCCGCCTGCTTCGCCCGATCCGAGTGCTCGAGTTCAGTGAAGCGATATGCGATTTCCTCGAATGGGCAACGATGAATTATCGAGCCCATCCGAATACCTACCGCAGGCTGGCTACCAGTCTCACAAGTGCCAAACAGTTTTTTGGAAAAGAGCCCGTGAGTCTAATCGATGAAGGACGCCTGGAAGAATACAAAGCTTGGCGTGTGAACGAGCACGGAATTAGGGACATCACTCTGCGCCACGACCTCCATGCGATCTCCAAATTCTTCGGTTATGCAGTGACGCAGCGGTGGGCGAGAGAGAACCCGGTGCGCAACGTAAAGATACCGTCAGACGCCGCTACTGTCCGTATTCACGTACTCACATCTGACGAAGAACGGCAATATTTTCTGCGCGCAGCGAAGCACAGAGATATCAACGATCTTGGGCGCCTGATCTTGAACCAGGGCATGCGCCCAGACGAAGTCACACGGCTGGGCAAAGCGGATATTGATCTGGGTCGAGGTCAGTTGCAGATAACGAGCGGAAAATCACCTTCAGCACGATGGACGTTAGACCTGACGAGCGAGAGCCGACTGATCCTTGCTCGACGGATGAATGGTAATTCCAAATGGATTTTTCCATCGTCCCGGAATCCGGGACAGCACATTACGAGGTTAACGGTACGCATGACCGAATCTGTGCAGTGGCCTTGAAAGCCGGAATTGCATTCACGTTTGTACTCTACGACTTCCGGCATACCTTCGCAACGCGCATGGCGCAGGGGGGTGACCTTGCTACGCCAGCTGCGATCCTCGGTCACAGCTCGATTCGTCTCGTGCTGCGCTACGTGCATCCAACCGCGGAGCACAAGCGCAGCGCGATGCTCCACTACGACGAGATCTTGAGAGCGGCCGAGAAGCTCGCGAGTAAGCAGGAAGAGAGGCCAAATTGAGCGGCGAAAATCGTGTCCGCTTTTTGTCCGCCCCTGAGGCCAGATCCGGGCGATTTTGCCCCATCTAGGCCCAATCAACACGAAAGCTCAATTCGAACCTAACTGCAAGGCAGACAGGCAACTGCAAGGAAAGATTGGAGGCGCGGGTCGGAATCGAACCGACGCATAAAGGTTTTGCAGACCTCTCCCTTACCACTTGGGTACCGCGCCCTCCGTCAACTAAACTAGCGTTCCTGGAGGAAAAAGTCCACTTGCGCCCGGGAGGAGAATCACGGGCTGGTGCGCTGAAAAGTCTGGAGCGGGAGACGGGGGTCGAACCCGCGACATCGACCTTGGCAAGGTCGCGCTCTACCACTGAGCTACTCCCGCTCAACGAGCCTGATTATAAATGAGGCGTTGCGCCGGGGCAACGTACCCCATGACGCTCTCAGTGCGGCGCCCACTGCGGATCTTCTTCCGGCTGCACGACGTGGCCGTCGCGCATGTGGATGATGCGGTCCCCGAACCTGGCGGCTTCGGGGTTGTGCGTGATCATCAGCACGGTCTGGCCTAATTCCTGGTTTGACTGCCGCAACATTTTCAAAACGGCGTTCGAGTTCTCCGTGTCAAGATTGCCCGTGGGCTCGTCCGCCAAAACCACCGCGGGTTTGTTGACCAGAGCGCGAGCCAGAGCCACGCGTTGCTGCTCTCCACCGGAAAGTTCAGACGGACGATGGTTGAGGCGCTTGGTGAGCCCCAATAGATCGCAAATGCGCAGGAAGAATGCGGGGTCGCGGTCGCCGTTGCCGGAAATTTCCTGCGCGATTGCAATGTTGGAGCGAGCATCGAGCGTGGGTAACAGGTTGAATTTCTGAAATACGAATCCGATCTTGCGCTTGCGCATGCGAGTGCGCTGGGCGTCGGAGAGCGTGGCGAAGTCATCGCCGTCCATGATTACGCGGCCGGAATCGGCTCGCGTCAGTCCACCCAGAAGGTAGAACAGGGTGGACTTGCCGCTCCCCGAAGGACCGACGACGGTGACGAATTCTCCCTTTTGCACGCCGAAGGAGACACCACGGAGCGCGGGCACGTCGATCTTTCCCACGCGATAGGTTTTGTGAAGATCAATGGCTTCGATGAATGCGCCCATGCCAGGCTTGATCTTACACGATGAGATTTACAGAGTGGCGTGTGCCAGACAACCGCGTCAGGCTACTCCCTGGCGCTGGGGCAATTGCACCGATGTCTGTTGCATGCGCTTGGGTCCGCGCTTGCGCACCAGAAGCACGCGGATTCGTTCCAGCAGATCCGCAGGCGCATACATCCCCCTCGCCAGGAATACGTCCGCTTGCGATTCATGATCGTAGACGCGGGCCTTGCTCGAAATGAGGATTGCCGGAACCTGGGGCGCTAGATTCTTGATTGCGGCGATCAACTGCGGACCGTCCAACCCGGGCATAGCCATGTCGGTGACCACCAAATCGATCCCTCCCTGCTTGAAGCGCTCCAGGGCTTCTTCGCCGCGGGAGTAACTCGCTACGCGATAGCCGCGGGTTTCCAAAATGATCTTGCGGTAAGAAAGCGACTGTTCGTTGTCATCAACACACAGGATCGTGCGCTTAGGTTTCATTCACCGTCCGGTTCCGCAAGTCGCCGGTTGTGCGCCGGGACAAACGGAGTTTTCTCTGTTCACGAAGAATAGAAGAGCGAAGTGATGCTAACGGGAAGGGATCAACCCTGTAAAGTACCGCCGAAGCAAATGGCAGATTTTGGCCATTGACTTTCTTCGACGTCGCGAACGGCGCGATTCTGCATGTGCTTGCGCGGGGCCGGCTAAAGAAAAACTTCGCCGCGCATGATTTCAACGGAGTGCCCGCCCACGCGTACGTTAACTACCCGGTTATCGTTCCGCGAAGCGCGAACGAAAATCCGGCTGGGGCGTTTCATCTCGATACCCTGCTCAATGAGTACGTGTTCATCGGGTTTGGCCACGCCGTTCGCTAGCATCCAGGCCGCGGAACAGCCTGCGGCTGAGCCCGTCGCCGGGTCTTCACCGTTGTAAAACAGCATGCGGGCGTGCAGTCTGGCTTCGCGGTCTACAGTTTCTCGCGTGACGAAATAAAAAAACTTGCCCTCGGTTCTGGCCAGATATTCCGCGGCGCGGCTCAGATCAATCTGTAAATCTCGCATAACGGCCAGCGATTTGAGCGGCGCCACGGTGAAAGGAACTCCCGTGGAAACGGTTTGAATGGGCAGGGAATCGTCGAAGTCCTGCATGCGCAATCCGGTTGCCTGTGCGACGGCTTCCCGTTCGTGCCGCATTCCGAAAGTCGGATCGATCTGCGTCATCTCGCCGAACGCCGGTTGTCCCGCGTTGTCTTCGAAATCTACCGGAACTCTCCCGACATTCAGTTGCAGCGCGATCTGTTTGCTCCCACTCTGGCCGCGCAAGGCGAACGCCGTTCCCAGGGTCGGATGGCCGGCGAACGGCAGTTCTTCCTGCACGGTGAAGATGCGTACGCGAATCCCCTGCTCCCGTTCGGTGACGGCGTCGCAGGGCAGCACGAACGTCGTCTCTGAAAGGTTCATTTCCTTGGCAATGGCCTGCATCTCGGCATCGGTCAACTCACGGCCATCGAAGAACACGGCCACGGAATTGCCCTCAAGCGAACGCGAAGAGAAAACATCCCACTGTGCCATTTTCAGATGTCGCGATGGTTGGCTCATGAATATCCTCGAGGAGCGACAGGGAATTGAATTTTGGCGAGGGCAGCGCCGCATCAAGACAGATGCCGCGAGCCACTTTTGCGATGCAGGAAAACTCTAGATCACGGAACCGAGAGGCTGTCCCTCGGTTGACAGCGCGAGTGCAGGCTTTTATTCTAACGGTGTGTTTAGCCCTTCCAACATCCGCGTCATGTGCTGTTGTTGCATGTGTGCGCCGAGGTGTGGATAGGGAGCGAATAAGATTTCTTCCAAACCCACCCAGCGAAACGGGTGGGTTTCGTTTTCATGCGACGTTCACCCGAATTTGAAAGCTGGGCACTTTCATAATTTCGAGCGAATCGAATTCACTAGGAGAAAAAATGAGCACAGAGACCGCGACCGAAACCCCCAGAATCCCACGCATCAATGACACCGCCCCGAATTTCACCGCCGAAACTACGCAGGGCACAATCAATTTTCACGAATGGATCGGCGACGGCTGGGCGATTTTGTTTTCCCACCCCAAAGACTTCACTCCCGTATGCACCACGGAGCTTGGCTATATGGCGCGCCTGCAGCCTGAATTCGCCAAGCGCAACACCAAGATTATCGGCCTCAGCGTCGACCCAGTGAGCAGCCACGGTAAATGGGCCGCTGATATTGAGGAGACTCAGGGCGCCAAGGTGAATTACCCGATGATCGGCGACCCCGAGCTTAAGATTGCCAAGCTCTACGGCATGTTGCCGGCCGAGAGCGGGCATACCTCGGAGGGACGCACCGCGGCAGACAATGCCACCGTGCGCACGGTGTTCGTTGTTGGTCCGGATAAAAAGATTAAACTCCAGCTGAGTTATCCCATGAGCACGGGGCGGAATTTCGACGAAATTCTGCGAGTCGTCGATTCCATGCAGCTTACGGCGAAGCACAAGGTTGCTACGCCGGTGAACTGGAAGCCTGGCGACGAAGTCATCATTCTGCCCTCAGTGTCGAACGAGGAAGCGCAACAGAAGTACCCCGGAGGCTGGAAGTCGCCCAAGCCGTATCTGAGGATCGTGCCGCAGCCGAAGTAGCTGGAGTGCAGATGGGGCAGGGGCACGCGCCCACGCTCTAGCGGATGACCAATGACGGAAGGGCTGGGTGCCGAAGAGAAATCGGCACCCAGCTTCATTAGCGCGGTCCTGGGAACCCAGTTAGTCGGAACTTGTCGCGGGAATAAACGCCAGCCCATCAATGGTAGCGTCAATGCTGCCGAAGGGCTGAAATCCATTGCCCAGCTGTTTTCCTGTCGCGCTGTACGGAATAACCGATCCGCCCTCCATGCCTACCCAAAGAACATGCCTCTCGACATCCCATGCCAAACCGCCGGCTTCGCCAGGAGTACTGAAGACCACAGTGAAAGTGTTGCTAGGCGGATCCCAGATTCCCACCTGTTCTTCATTCCACTTGGAGATCCAAATCCTGTCGCCGTCGCTGGCCATGCCGACTACGTCGGTCTGCGCATAGGTCTGCGCCACTTCCGAGTTCCCCGAAGAATCGATGATCAATCGCTGGATAACATCGCTGTAGTGCGCGTGATACAGACCTCCCTTGAAGCTGACCATTTGCTCGTTGCAGCATTCGGGAGAGAAAGAGTTGCTTCCAGGCTCAATGGTAGACAGCACGGTTGGCGGCAGGTCAACGCTGATTTTTTGAAGGGTGTTGCCAGCCACACTTCCCACAGGTTCCGGCTGTCCCGCCCACAAGAAAGTGGAGGCGAAGGTAATTCCATTGACCGGAACGCTGAGGTTGTAGAGCTGCACGGCGCTGACGAGGGAGGGCCCATCCGTGCGGACTTCGGCCAATTGGCCGTCCATCCCGTTGAATCCGGATTCGTCCGTACCGCAAATCAGCCGGGATTTTTCCGAGGAAGAGCTGCCCTCCTGTGCAACCGCGAACAGGTGTGCCCCAACTAACGCAAGCAGCAACAGGATAGATGCGCGGATACGACGGAGAGTCTTCATTTAGTCCTCCTCGACGCAGGTGTGCGTATGGACATGCTCTATCTCCGCCTTTGGCCGCGGAAATGGGAACCGCTCCTCTGTACTATCGCAGGCAGTACTATCGTTGAGCAGTCGTGATCTGAAAGTGTCCTCTTGCAAGCAGGGGCTGTCAACGTGAAAGAATTTGCACATCGGTGGTCGCGTCCCTCGCAGGCCACGAACAACAGTGCTAATCTACGGGACTACTGACTGAATGGGCACGGAAGCGCATGTGGTCCGGTGATCATCCCGGTCTTCAAAACCGGCGGGCGGCAGGTTTCCCTGTCACCGGTGCGTTCGACTCGCACACGCTTCCGCCATTTGCTGGATCCCTTACTTTGGTAGTGTCCCAGCAGATTTAGGACACTACCCTTACTTTCTTGATGTGGCGAAATAGTCTACTAGTGTAGTAGGCTTACTGGTCCAACGGGCCGCCGTTCAAGAACAAGGAGATCATCATGAAAATCGCAAACAACGTTACCGAGTTGATTGGCCACACTCCGCTGGTGCGGCTCAATAAGGTCACGGCAGGCTGCGTGGCCGAAGTGGTAGCCAAGCTCGAAAGCCAGAATCCCGTGGGCAGCGTAAAAGACCGCATCGGAGTAAGCATGATCACTGAGGCGGAGCGTGCGGGGAAAATTCACCCGGGCAAGACCGTGCTGATCGAGCCTACGAGCGGCAACACGGGCATTGGCTTGGCCTTTGTGGCCGCCGTCAAAGGCTACAAACTGATTCTGACGATGCCGGAAACCATGAGCCTGGAGCGGCGGGTACTGCTGCTGGCCTTCGGCGCGGAGATCGTTCTTACGCCGGGTCCCAGGGGAATGAAGGGAGCCATCCTTAAGGCCGAGGAGTTGCTCGCGAACACTCCCAACAGTTACATGCTGCAGCAGTTCGACAATGCGGATAATCCGAAGATTCACCGCGAGACCACGGGACCCGAAATTTGGAACGACACCGACGGGCGAGTCGACTTTCTGGTCTCAGGCATTGGCACCGGCGGAACCATCACTGGCGTCTGCGAATTTATCAAGCCTAAGAAGCCATCATTCAAGGCAATTGCCGTCGAGCCGGTCGAGAGTCCAGTTCTCTCCGGCGGAAAGCCCGGACCGCATAAGATTCAAGGGATCGGAGCCGGTTTTGTTCCCAGCATCCTGCGCACCGACTACATTGATGAGATCATTCAAGTCAGCAACGATGACGCGATTCGCACCGCACGGCGGCTGCCTTTGGAAGAAGGCATTTTCGTGGGAATTTCTTCCGGAGCCGCGGTTTTCGCCGCTCTACAGGCGGCGCGGCGTCCGGAGAATGCGGGAAAGCTGATTGTGGTGGTTCTGCCATCGTTTGGCGAACGTTACTTGAGCACCGTTCTGTTCGAAGAGCTTCGCAACCGCGCCCAACAGATTCCTACGTCCACGCTTCCGGCTTGATCGCGCAGCCGGCTAAACCGGCGGTGTAGATGCGCTAACCCGCTCTGGCGGTCATCCTTTGCGGAGTGGAAATCCCTGTGGAAATCTGCGGCTGTGCGGGCGAATTTTCGGAACTCGCGCAAAACCGCCGGGTGTATGATTATTTTCCAACGCGCTAGCCCATAGTCCAATGCAGACGGGCGGAGGGATTTGGTGTCGACCGCTACCATTCAGGCCGTTGTGCGTGCCCGCAAGATCAGGGATAAAAAGGATCAGGGAGAAAAATGAGAAGCAACCAGCTGCGTTTGCTGTGGTTCGGTGTCTCAGTTCTCGGAGTCCTCGCTTCGTCTCCAGCTTTGTTCGGTCAAGGTTCGTCGGGAAAGGAGGCAACCATCCCCGTACCCAACGACTGGAGCCATCGCAGTCTTATCTTCTCCAGGCCAGCCACGACGGAACAGGCCCAGCGGGTGCAGCGGGACCCTCGCTACTGGCAGCAGCGTTATCGCGGCCAATTGCCGGTCATGTTGCCGGCCGCGCAGAGCCGTGAGGCGCTTGCTTCACAGCTCCGCAAGAATAATGAAGACGTGAAGGATTTACGGGAGCGCAGGCGTCGAAAGCCGGAGGGGCTTTGGGAGCAGAGCCTGGGCAGCGGAGGCAGCGTTGGCGCGGGCAACTATCCCGCGAAGTTCTCGTTCCTCGGCACCACCGCCAATTGCGGAAGCGCCGCGCAACCCGATTTCGTCATCTACAGCACCGGCCTTGAAGGATCTATCTCGCAGGCCAGCATTGTGGCGTACGACAATCTTTATTCCGGCTGCGGCGGCACGGTGCCTTCGGGCTACTGGGCGTACAACACCAGCGGCCAGATCCTGACTTCTCCTGTGTACTCGCTTGACGGCACCCAAGTAGCGTTCGTGCAAACCAACGCAGGCGACGAGGGGAACTTGGTCTTGCTGAAATGGGCCGCTTCCGCGGGGGAAAGCGTTGGCAGCCCGACGACCCTCGTGCCTGAATCTGCCGCTCTATATGCAGCCTGCCCCACGGCGCCTTGCATGACAACCGCATTGCTCACCGACCCGCTGGACACGCCCGCCAACGATACGACATCTTCCGTTTACTACGATTACAAGGGAGACGCAGCCTACGTGGGCGACAACCACGGTTGGCTGCATAAGTTCAATCCGGTATTCAAGGGACAGCTGACTGAAGTGACAACCGGAGGCTGGCCAGTCCAGGTCAACCCAACCAATCCCAATCCCGTCGCCAGCCCGGTTTACGACGGAGCGTCGGGGAATGTGTTTGTAGGGGACCTCGGTGGGTTCTTGTATCGCGTAAGCCCCACGGGCGGAGTAACGATCTCAGGCCAGTTGGATCATGGTACCGGAATCGTCGATAGTCCGGAGGTGGATTCCACTGCTGGACTGGTATACGTGTTCGCCTCGAGCGACGGCACGGCAAACTGCGATGGGGGGGCCACTGCTTGCACTGCGGTTTACGTGCTCAGCACCGCTTTCATTACCGGCGCCGTGGGATCGAAGGCGGTGGTCGGCGACAGCGTTGCCTACGGAAGCACGCCCAATCCCAGTCCCTTGTACGATGGAGACTTTGACAGCACGTACAAGAATTCGGTGAACGCTACCGGCAATCTTTATGTTTGCGGGAATACCGGCGGGCCTCCGATCCTGTATCAAGTCCCAATTACGGCCGGGGTTTTCGGCACCGTAAACTCGGGGCCAGTTCTTTCGAACACTACTACGCCCTGTTCTCCCGTGACCGATATCCTGAATCCGAATGCGACGGGTGGCGCAACGGAGTGGATCTTTGAGAGCGCGCAGGCGGAGGGAGTGTCGTCTGGCTGCGCCGCCGGCGGATGCATCTTCAATTTCAAGGTCACGCCCTGGCAACCGTCGACGGCATACGCAGTGGGCCAGGAGGTCTTGGACAGCCACTTCCAGATTCAGGTGGTGGTGCTTGCATTAGGCACGTCAGGCGCGACGGCCCCCACTTGGAGTACGACCGTGGGCGGCATCACGCCGGATAACGAGGTGTTCTGGCTGGATCAGGGAGTGCAGTCTGCCTTTACTCCGGCCGCTTGGGTAAAAGATAATGCATACAACAAGGGCGCGCTGATCCTTGACCCCAACAACAACATTGAGTTGGTCACGACCGCCGGTACTTCCGGCGGTACGATTCCGACATTTAACCCGACGGCGGGCGGCGCCACACACGACGGCACAGGAACCTTGGTATGGACGAACGTGGGTGCGATCGCGACCGCTGCGCTGGCCGCGGCCGGTGGCACGAGCGCAATTATCATCGACAATATGGTGGGCTCGGGAACGCTGGCGGGGACTTCTCAGGTATACTTCTCCACTCTGAGCAATCAGACGACCTGTGGGACGTCTAGCTCCGTGGGCTGCGCGGTGCAGGCGTCGCAGTCGGCATTACAGTAAGCGAGGGACGAACATTTATGGCCATGAATCATTCATCCGGCGAAGAGCCGCAATCCGCGGCGACCATCAAGAAACCGTACGAGAAGCCAGGGTTTCGCTTCGACCAGGTTTTCGTGACCTCGGCCCTCTCCTGCGGCAAGGTCAATACCACCCAGGAAGGCTGCTCGGGACTAAGCAATAAGGCGTCATGAGCCCGACAGTCGACGCTGCGCGGGACCGAGGGAACGCCTTAAAGTGCGAACTGGCGGGTGAGGTTCTGCGCTCTTTCGGCCCAGCTCGATTTCCCGCTATCGGTTGGAGCATGCTCCCTGCGATCTGGCCCGGAGACACGCTGGTGGTCGAGCGCGTGATGCACGATCAAGTGCGCACCGGGGATGTCGTGGTGGTCGGGCGGCAAGGCAAACTTTGTGCTCATCGCGTCATTGGCAAGGCCGGAGACGCCGAGAATCCGCAATGGATTACCCAGGGCGACGCGTTGCCCGCACCAGATCGTCCCGTAGCGAAGAATGAATTGCTGGGAAGAGTCTCGTACCTGATCCGCGCGGGAAGGTTAATCGCAGTGCCGGCGGAGTTGAACTCGATTAAGCGCCTGACCGCAAAGATTGTCAGCCGCTCCGTTCCTGCGGCGCGAGCTCTCGTCTACCTGCACCGCATGGTTCATGCTTCGGCGAAATCCGCTCCACAGGAGCCGGTTCCGTGCCAGGACTAGCCACACAAATCGAACCATACAGCGTGGTGATTGCCATCGGCGATGTCCCCGTCAGGGTGAACACGAGCGATGCGGATTTCCTCGATCTGTTGCAGAATCGCTATTCCGGGTTTGTAAGCGATGAGGACCGCGCTGAATACGATTTCGATGTGGAGTTGACCGCACCTCCATTTGCCAATCCCGACGCAGATGTGAGCGTAACTTACTATTCGGGCCGGTGGCTACTGGAGCGCGGCGATTTTCGCGCTGAATGGGAGCCTGGCACGCGTCGCGGCATCATTCACCAGACCGCGAACCCA
The DNA here is from genome assembly GCA_003140075.1 of Acidobacteriaceae bacterium. GTDB lineage: Bacteria > Acidobacteriota > Terriglobia > Terriglobales > Acidobacteriaceae > Sulfotelmatobacter. Next base: position 10,966 of record PLIO01000141.1, read on the forward strand.
TATTCCATCGACGCCGTTCTGCGCATTGTGCACACTCTTGTGCTGGCCAGGCAAGGCGGATTCCTGTTGCACTCCGCCAGCGCGATTCGCAACGGGAAGGCGTTTCTGTTTGCCGGCGTCTCGGGGGCCGGAAAGACGACGATCTCGCGGCTTGCTCCCGCCGATGCAACACTGCTTACCGACGAGATCTCGTACGTCCGCAAGCGGGATGACGCTTACGTTGCCTTCGGTACGCCCTTCACCGGGGAGTTGGCTAAGCTGGGCGAGAATGCGTCAGCGCCGGTAGCTGCGCTGTATCTATTGGCGCAGGGTCCGGAGAATCGCATCGAGCCCGTGGCTGTAGCCGATGCCGGGCGCGAACTGCTGGCCAATATGCTTTTCTTTGCCGAAGATCAGGAAATGGTGCACTGGGCATTTCAGGCTGCGTGCGACTTTGTTCATCGCGTGCCGGTTCACCGATTGACGTTTGTGCCGGATGCGCGCATCTGGGAGATGATTGGATGAACAATTAAGATGAACAATAAAATGTATATTGCGCGCAGTCCGAGAATCGCAGCCCGCATGTTGGGCGAAGAGATGCTCGTCATGTCCGGCCAGGGATCGACGCTGTTTACGCTGAACCCGACCGCGACCATTCTTTGGCAGGCGGCCGACGGCGCCACGCCTCTCGATGAAATCGTCGACCGCCGCATCTGCTCCGCGTTCGAAGTACAGCCCGAAGAAGCGCAACGGGACGCCGAGGCTCTAGCCCAGGATTTGGCCAGGCACGGCATTCTGCTGGTCTCGGAGCAACCGATCCCAGCCCAGCCGCCTGCTAAGCCTGGAGCGCCCGTGCAGGAGCGGCGACTATGAGCGTCCTGATGCAGGAGATGAGCGAGCGGGCACTGCGGCTGGGCGTTCCCTTCAGTGCGCAACTCGACCTCACCTACCGCTGCAACGAGCAGTGCATCCACTGCTACCTCGATCACGACGATCACGGCGAGATGACTACGGCTGAGATCAAGAATCTGCTCAAAGAAATGGCCGAAGCCGGCGTCTTTATCCTTACCCTCAGCGGCGGTGAGATTTTCCTGCGCAAGGATTTTTTTGAAATTCTCGAGTGCGCCCGCGCCCTCACTTTCTGCATCAAGCTCAAGACCAATGCGGTGCTGATTCGCGAAGCACAGGCGGCGCGGCTCCGCGACCTCGGCGTGGAATCGATTCAGGTGAGCATCTATTCGCACCGGCCGGAAGTACACGACGCGATCACCAAGGTTAAAGGCTCGCTGCGGCGTTCGATCAACGCCATTCGTTTTCTCAAGTCGCAAGGTCTGAAGGTCATCATGGCCAATGTCCTGATGACAGGAAACATGCAGGACTATCACGGCGTCCGGACGCTCGCGGAAGAACTTGGCGCCGAGTACACGCTGGACCCGACGATCACGCCGATGATGGATGGCGACCGCACCGTCCTGGACTTGAACGCGGGCGAATCCGCGCTCCGCGAGTTGTTTCGCGACGAAGCTTTCGTCGGCAATGCAGATGAATTCTGTGCGCCGCCGCTCCCGCCCGACGAAAATAGCATGTCATCTTTACCGTGCAGCGCTGGTCACACCGCCTGCTACGTTTCTCCCTACGGCGAATTCTATCCCTGCGTGCAATTCCCCTTGTCGTGCGGCAATGTCCGGCAGCAGCGGTTTATCGACATCTGGCGCGACTCCGAGCAATTGAAGGAAGTGCGCTCGATCCGCTTGCGCGATCTCTCTGGTTGTTCGCAATGCACGCATGGCTCGACTTGCACCCGGTGCCCGGGTCTGGCGTTTATGGAGGGAAACATGCGCGGACCTTCCACCGCAGATTGTGAAAAGTCTTTCGCCCGAACCGGCATTCCCTCTGTCAATCTTCTAGCGAAGAAAGAGAAGAAATCCTCGTCCCGTCTGGTGCAAATCCAGGTTGTGCCGGAGATCACAGGCAGTAGATTATCCGGTATGGCCGTACCCGCAAACGCTATCGCGTCCTAGCAATCCGCATTCCGTGCCGGCAGCAGTGCAGGGAACCAGATGGTCTTTCGACGCGTATACATTCTCGTTCGTCAATCGCTTCCGAGGCAACTTGTGAACCTATTCACTAATCGACTTTTCAGGTCAGTGGTCCTTTCCTTCTCTCTGATAACGGGTAGCGTCCTGGCCCAATCTGCTCCTGGGCCCGGCGTTCAGCCGCTTACTGCCATGCCGTCGGTGATTCGGGTTCCCCCCGAGGCCCAGCCTACCCCGAACTTCAACGTGGAAGCGGCCACGAATGCCTACCTCGCGCAGATTCCTGCCGACGCCCGAGCGCGCTCGGATGCGTACTTCGAGGGCGGTTGCTGGATGATTCTCTGGGATTTTCTCTACGGAGCGGTCATCCTGCTCCTGCTGCTCAATCTAGGCTGGTCCGCGGCCATGCGCAATCTCGCTGAGCGGGTTACGCGCTTCAAACCTGTACACACCATCGTTTACTGGGCCCAGTATCTCCTTGCTACTTCGATTCTCGGTTTCCCGCTCTTAGTCTATGAAGACTACTTCCGAGAACACAAATACGGATTGGCCACTCAGACTTTTGGGCCCTGGATGGGCGATCAGTTCAAGAGTCTTGCGGTGAATCTTGTGCTCGGCGGGATCCTGACGGTGCTGCTTTTCGGCTTAGCCCGCCGAGTTCGGCGCACATGGTGGATTTGGGGTGCAGTGGTGACCATCGCCTTCATGATCCTCGTTGTGCTCATCGCACCTATCTATATCGTTCCGATCTTCAATAAGGTTTCGCGACTGGATGATCCCAGGGTCACACGGCCGATCCTGAGTTTGGCCCGCGCCAATGGAATTGCGGCGCACGATGTTTTCGAGGTCGACGCCTCCCGGCAAACCACGCGCATGAGCGCCAATGTGAGCGGCTTCGGAAGCACCATGCGGATTACGCTCAATGACAATCTGTTGCGCCGCGGTTCGCCGGAAGAAATACAGGCGGTTATGGGACACGAGATGGGCCATTACGTTCTTCACCACATTTATAAGGACATCCTCTTCTTCGGCGTCGTCATCGTAATCTTCTTCGCTTTACTTCACTGGTCGCTGGACTGGTCTTTGCAGCGTTGGGGCGAGAAATGGAAAATCCGCGGCGCCGGCGATACCGCAGTTCTGCCTCTCGTAGTTTTGCTGGCTTCTATTTTCGGTTTTCTAGTAACGCCGATCATGAATACCCACACCCGCACCGCGGAAGGCGAGGCCGACATGTACGGGTTGAACGCCAGCCGCCAGCCGGATGGTTTCGCGCAGGCGGCCATTCATCTCGGGGAATACCGGAAGATGAATCCGGGCCCGGTGGAAGAATGGATCTTTTTCGATCATCCCAGTGGACGCAACCGGATTTATGCCGCCATGCGTTGGAAGGCAGAGAACCTGCCGTTGATGCATTGGCAGGCGACCCAGGAAGCTGCGGCTGGCCAGGCGACTGCAGATCAGAAGTAAAGCTCTGCTGCGTTGCTCCCGTACTGCTGGTACAAGACCCGTTCGTAACGCTGGAACGCAGGCCTTTGCGAATAACATCTGAGCAGCAGTCGGCCTCTCAGGCCGGCCGCAAAAAGAGGGGTTTGGCTATGAGCACGAGGCGCAGGCTCACTTTTGTCTTGATTCCGGCGGCGGTTGTTAGTTTATTCGCGGGAAACGTATGCGGCCAGGACTCGCCATCTCTCGGCGACCTTGCGCGCCAGCAACGTCAGCAAAAAGAACAGTCGAAGACCGCGCAGACCAAGGATGCCAAGAACCCCAAGGTCATCACCAACGAAGAAATCCCCGAGCGCGCAGAACGAGTTTTGCCCGGAAGGAGCAACCAGGAACGGAGCGACTCTTCCCCTGCTTCCTCAGACGGGCACAAACTGCCGGCTGAGCATTGGAAAGCTCAGATTGTCGCGCAAAAGAACGAAATCGACTCGCTGCAAAGACAAGTGGATGAACTGAGTGAGTCCATCCGCTTCGCTCCGGCCAACTGCGTCGCCAATTGCGTAGGATGGAATGAGCGGCAAAGGGAAAAACAGCAGCGGGTCGAACGGATGCAGGCACAATTGGAAGAACAGAAAAGGCGCCTGGACGATATGCAGGAATCCGCCCGCAAACAGGGCTATGGCAGTTCGGTGTACGATCCGTAGACGCGAAAAATTCCTAGAAATATCAATGCCACCGCTGCCCCTACTCAGGCAGTGGCGGCATTTTCTTTGCCCCAAGCGACCACAAAATGATTGGAACGGCGCTTACTGTTTGCCGCTCTTTGCCTTGCCTGCGGGATAGGGGTCTGAATATTTCAGAACGGTGGAAAGGTCGATGCCACGGATAATATCGTCGGAATGGTAGAACAATCCCCAGGAATCGATGGTGGAGTTGTCGGGAAAGATGCAGGCTTCCAGCACCTGGTCGAAACTATGCTTCGTCACCCATCCGCCTCCAGCGGCGTTAACGCCGCCGAACAGATCCGAACCGCCAAGCTGCGTGCAATAGAGCGAGGCCGGGTTGCCTTCTCCCAGCCCGTTCCAGGCAGTCTGTGAGTAATAGGCCAAGGCCGCGAGCGAAGGCTGCGTAGTGTACAGAGTATGGAGCGAGAGGTGAATGCGTGAGCCGTCTGAAGACGAGGTGTACTGGCAAAACTCCTGAGTCCCCGCCAGTTTGAGCCAGGATGAGATCGGGCCATTCGTGTTGTAGACCGGAATACGGTTTTCCACCACTCCACCGGTGCTGGTGCAATAGGTCTCCGGAGCGCCAGGCGCGCCGCTGCTGGTTTGAGTTTTAGCGTTTGCCGTTTGTGCGCTTGCACTGATGATGGTTCCACAGAACATCAGAACTGCTAAGCTTCCAATCGTGCTCCTGGTTATCCGCATTTTGGTTTTCCCCTCAGATTTGGACGTTCGCCGAATTTCGTGCTAGCTGCGAAGGTCTGAAAGTCTATCACGCGGGCGCCGCTTCGTGCCGATGCTGTTCGTGTCCACAAAGGCCAAAACCCTTATCCCATAAGCCATTCCCGTCGTGGGGGGAGCTCGCGGCCCGGGTTTGCCGGCGGAATGGAAAATTGAGCGCCGGGGGGTTTTCCAATTCTTTTCGTCTTCCTTCAAACTTCCACTCGTGCGAAATTAATAGGATGGCTCTGGTTGTTCGTCCATCGCGCATTCATGCAGTGGGTGTATTCACCACTACGATCATTCGCAAAGGCGCCCGCGTTGTCGAGTATTCCGGACCGCGCCTCACTCCGGAGGAGGCGAACCGGTTGTATGACGGCGCTCCCCGCACCTACCTCTATGGCCTTGAAGACGGTAAGACCATCATCGATGGCGAAGGGATGGGCGCATACTTAAACCATTCCTGCGATCCCAACTGCGAGGTCGATGAAGTCAAGAACCGGGTGTGGATCCTCGCTCTCCGTGACATTGCTGCCGGCGAAGAGCTGCTTTGGGACTACAGCCTCTATGACGACGATGATCCTGCGCCCTGCCACTGCGGCTCGCCCAAGTGCCGGGGGACGATGTATTCGCGAGAATGGATGGCCAAACTACGGCGCAAGGCCCGCAGGAAAGCGGAACTAAGAGCCGCGGCGCGGAGAGCAAACAAGAAGCACGGGGAAAAGGTCCCGGGGAAAAAGACAATTGTCACCAAGCGCGGGAGTACGTCCCGGCGAAGACGTTCTGTTGCGTAACGTTCTGTTGCCTAACATCCGGCTCACTCCGCGTTGGCTGTCTTCTTCCCGTGTTCCCGCCAGCCTTCGATAATCAGATACAACACAGGGATGAAGAACAAATTCAGCACGGTCGACATGATCATGCCGCCGAACACGGTTGTGCCGACGGAGTGACGGCCATTTTCACCCGCGCCGGTGGCGAGCACCAAGGGAACGACGCCCAGGATGAAGGCCAGAGAGGTCATCAGAATCGGGCGCAAACGAATGGTGGCCGCTTGCACTGCCGCTTCCACCAACGGTATGCCGCGCTGGCGCAGCTGCTCGGAAAATTCTACGATCAGGATCGCGTTCTTGCTGGCGAGCCCGACCAGCATGACCAAGCCGACCTGGCAGAAAACGTCGTTTTGCAAGCCGCGTATAAATTGCGCTCCCAAAGCGCCCAGCAACGCCATTGGGACGGCCAGCAGCACAATAAACGGCAGCACAAAGCTTTCATACTGCGCAGAAAGCGTCAGGTAAACCACCAGCGTTCCCAAGGCAAACAATATCAGCGTGGTCCCGCCCGACTGCAATTCCTCCAGAG
>PLIO01000214.1 GCA_003140075.1 Acidobacteriaceae bacterium
CATTTTCTCGTTGCAACAACACGCGAGGCTGCTATTGCAAATGAAGATGCTGAAGCATTTCGTTGAACCGTGGTTCCGAGCGGAGGCTTGCCCAGAGCGGGTCGACCTTCAGGTAGATCAGAGCGATCTCAGCCTCCCGGCCGCATGTATCCAGTGCGGTTAGCGCGGGCGCTGATCGGCCAAGTGCGGCATTGGCCTGCGCCCTCATGCAGGAAGTCACTCGAGGGCTCTCGTAATCAGCGAGCTGGCGCGACCCCCCGGGCTTGGCGGTCTCTTCCATCACCGTCCGGAAGCCTCCTTGCGCATAGAGCTGCTGCAGGTATTCAGCCTGGCGCGGAAAGCCCGCTAGCCGCGAATCCTCTACGATTTCCTTGAGCCAAAGGTCGTGTTGGCCGGTTTGCCGATAGTATTGCGCCAGGTAAAAATGGACAGGCACGAAGTTGGGGTTCGCGACCACAACCTTTTGGTAGGTCTCAAATGCCAGATCATAGCGACCGGCCAGATAATAAGCGAATCCAGCGTCGGCGTTGATGATGACCGAGAGCGGATCCAGTTCCTGGGCGCGTCGCAGTTCCGCGATGGCTTCTTCGTGGCGCCCCTCAGGACCGAGCAACAAATTGCCGTACCAGTGGTGAGCCTGCGCGAAGTTAGGATCCAGTTCGATAGCCCGGTGAAACTCCTTCTCGGCCCCCTGCCAGTCCCAATCATGCAGGATACTAACGGCGGCAAGAGAAGTGTGGGCCTCGGCCAGCGTGGGGTCGAGTTGCAGAGCTCTTTCGGCCGCCGCTTTGGCCTCGTTTATCTTCGCGGGGTCTTCTCCGTAAAGGACTAGCAGGGTATGGCAGTCGGCTAAGCCGGAATAGGCCAGCGCAAAGTTTGGATCTTTTCCAAGCGCCTGGTTAAAGTAGTCGATGGCCTTTTTAAACCCTTCTATATTTCGCTGATTCCACGCGTAACGCCCGCGCAAATAGAGGTCGAAGGCTTCCGGGTCCACGCTGCGCGCCATCCGCAAGCGGCCGCTTTCCTCGGCGGTTAAGTTCAGCTTCACCTGGTCGGTAATTGCTTCAGCCACGCGCGCTTGCAGAGAAAGCACATCCTTCAAGTCGCCGTCATAGGCCTCCGCCCAAATGTGGCGATCGGTAGCCGTCCGGATCAACTGTGCCGTGATCCGTACCCGATCGCCTGAACGCAGCACCGAGCCTTCCACCACGGCGTCCACTCCCAAGTCGCGGCCAATCTGCGGCAGCGGAGTGCGGGTGCCTTTATATTGCATGATCGAAGTCTTTGAAACGACCTTGAGCTCGCGAATCTGCGCCAGATCGGTGATGAGCTCGTCGGTCATCCCGTCGACGAAATACTCCTGGCTTGGGTCGTTGGAAAGATTTTGCAACGGTAGGACGGCGACGGAGCGAACGGGACCGCGCCCCGCTTCGCCGATTAGCTTCTGCCTCCAACTTGCCCCTTCGACCAAAGCCGCCACGGCGATCATTGCCAGCCCGCCCGCCAGTCCCTGAATCCAACGGCGTCCCGTGGCTAAGCGGGGAGTTCTGGTCTCGCGGCCATTTGCGTTCTCGCCCGCGGTTGGATGCAAGTCGTCTTCCGCCGCCGAGACTAACGCGGGCCCGACGTGATTGCTCGAAGACGGAGACGGTGCACTGGAGCTTGGGACTCCGTTCCGTCCGGCGCCATTTCCATCCCGGCTCTCGATTGCGCGCACGCCGGCGACGAAGCGATAGCCGCGTTTGGGAACGGTCTCAATGTAGCGGCTGCCGTCTTCGCCATCCCGCAGCGCTTTGCGCAGCAGGTAGACTACCTGGCTGAGATTGTTTTCCTCGACCACCGTATCCCGCCAAACGGTTCGCATCAGCACTTCTTTTTCCAGCAGGCGCCCATTGTTTTCAACCAACGCCAGCAAAGTGTCGAAAGCCCGGGGCGGGAGCTCCATGCGCGCCGCTCCGTGGCGAAGCAAACGCTCGCCAGGGTCCAGCACGAACGGACCGAACTCGTACAAGCGCTTGATTTCCTTATCCATTATCGCCCTGAGAAAATCTTCACAAAAAAATGAGACCCGCTAAGGACTTCCCCTCAGGCCCTGCGGCACATTAGCAACTGCGCCATTTCAATTGGAGCCTGAGAGTCCGTTCGGCCAGAAGTTTATCCGAGTCTTGCGAAATCTCGGTAGGGCACGAACGTGGTGGTGGGGGCCACCTTTCTCCTAGGCATCCAAGGCGCTTCGTGTGCTTCGCAAGCACTGCACGTCTGGGTTAGCCGCTCATTTTTCGGCCGAGAACCTCCGGCCGGGTGGACAATCAGCTTCACCGGGGGAGGATTCACAGCTTTCCAGCTTCGATCTCAGGGGGATACGGAGGAGAGGGCAAAACTGCTTCGTCAAACCTGAGAACCTGAGCTGGGGAGCTTCGAATCCTCCCCCGATGCCGCTCTGTACACGGACTGGCCGTCGGGTCCACTCAAACCTCATCAAGACTAAGCCAAAACGCGGGCCGAAAGCCCGGTGAGAGCTTGCCCTGTTTTGCCGAAGCCTGAGCGAGGCCGAGGGGAAGCCGAAGCAAAACTACTCTCCTTCGGAAGGGCAGACAATAGTCGTAGTTGTGCAACGGTGTGCCAGCTCTCTCCCAATAGCGATTTCTGTATGGTCACTTACAAATAATTTTGAAGATTACAGGTAGACCTAAGCTTGATTGCTGTCGGAACCAGCTAATGGGTTTGCGGAGCATACTGAGTTATTTCAGATAGAACACACTCAACGGAACGGAAAAAAAATCACAAATTCTAAGTAAACCCACCGAAAAGCCGCTTGAACCGTCGCAAGAGTTCATAAGTGGCTGTCAGCGATTCCACCTATAACAATCTCTCGGAAGTGATCTCTCTAGCTCAGTTTTGGATCTGGCACCGACGATATGGTGAAGGCTGAAAATTGTAAGGAGAAAGTACAATGAAATTTACACTCCCAGCTTTGATCGTGCTGGTTGCATTGAATCCTGCCAACCTGCGCTCACAAGTTACTCTAACCAGCCTGACAACCAACAATACATCCGCTTGTACGGCAGTCGGCGCGCCGGATGCCGGATGCTATGCGGCATTTGCCGGATTGAGCGATCCTAACTTTACACCCGAGACTTATGAGCCAAAACCGCTGAACGTCAGCAAAGTACCGATCAGCACCCTGATGTATCCAAGCAGCAACACATTTCTGTTCGTCCATTTTCAGCCTTGGTTCTTTCAGAACAACCCAGACAAAATCGCGACCGGCTATACCTCCGATAATGCGAGCACTGTGAGTGCACAGATGACTGACATGATTTCCCGAGGATTCAAAGCGGTCGTCATCGACTGGTACGGACAGAACGGTGGGGACGATGGCAATACCGGATTCGACGACAAGACCACCATGGCTATCAAATCGAATCTCGCTCCGAACTGCTCCGCGGCGCAGAATTGTCCCTTTTATTTTGCTCTGATGGAGGACAAGGGTGCTCTGGCGCTGAATGGCTGTTCCACGTCGAGTAGCACCACGGCGGCCTGTATCACGGCGCTGGAAACCGACCTGACTTACATGAAAAGTAACTATTTCGGCTCCAATGCCTATGTGAAGCTGACAGCACCCCCGGGAAACAAAATATCGTCCGCTGGGCGGCCAGTAGTCTTTCTATTCTTGCTTCCGGCGTCGTCGTACAACTCAGCCACCACGGACTGGGATACGGTTTGGGCCACCGTCGTCCCATGGGCTGAAACGAACGCGGATAACCCGCTATTTTGGATTGAGAGCCAATTCACTCCCTATGCCACCTATGGTTACCCAAACGCCGATGCGGTTGGTGCGTACGCCTGGCTAAACTGGAACAACAGCATCACGGATTATATCGGCAAGTACGATACCGGCGACCTTTATGGCTTTGATGCGCTGACCGGTTTCTACTACACCTCGTTTGATGATGGTTACTACAAGACTCAATCCGTGGCGGGTGTGGGTTACAAGGGTTTCGACGATTATGACAGCTGGGGATCAGTGCCGAATTACAATCACCCGGTAATTGCCCAGGATTGTGGTCAGACCTTTGTCCAGTCGTTTAGCTATGCCGGAAAATACTACAGCTCCACCGCCCAGCTTCCGTTCCTCGGAGTGGCGGTGTGGAACGACTACGATGAGGGCAGCGAGATCGAAACCGGGATCGACAATTGCGTGAGCAGCTTTACCGAAACCGTTGCGGGCAGCACCTTGGACTGGGACATTGCGTTCGACTGCTACAACACCGAAAACTGCGGCAGCGAGACCACAGTCTATAACTATGTTATCTACTACACGACGAATGGCACGGAACTGTACGAAGCAGGAACTGTGGCCAGCGGAACGCACACCACGAATCTTTGCACATTGGACAAGAGCATACCGAGCGGAGCCACGATCTACGTTCAGGCGCAAGGTCAGCCTTCCATCTTCAACCATCTAGTTTCCAACCCGCAAACCTACACCAACAGCTGTGGCTGAATTGGGTTTCTATCCCGGAGGGCGGCGAAGCAATTCGCCGCCCCACACTACGCATCTGAAACAATTTGCAAGCCGCGAAAAATCAAAGCCTTTAGGCTCGGGGGGCGACACCGAGACCTAAACTCTCCTATCTATTATCTATCCACTCCGCCAGCCGGCAGCCATCTTCTTCCAGCAGGAATGTTCCCGCACCAAAGCACTCGCCGAAGATGCGATGCGACTCCTCATCTCGCGCGGCGCGTGAAATCCATTGCTTCCCCACCTGATATTGCGCGGCGGTGAACCATTTCTGCGGCAGCACTTCGACCAGTCCCGCCTGCAGATAGAGAACGAAGAGCGCGAATGCCGGATCGTCATTCGACATCGCTTTGTAGCTGGTGGGCACGATCAGCTCATCCACCGCCGCCATTTCCGGCGGCGCCTCGATCTTGTGCATGCCCGGCCCCAGCGTGAGCGGCACCTCAAAGTCCGCGACCGGCGGGGTCTTCGCATAGATGCGGTCGGAAGACTGCTTGAACCATCCTGCAATCTCAGCGAGATCAAATGCCTGGAGCAGATCCGGATCGAAGCAGGCCAAACGAATGTTGCGACCCTCGGGGCACCACACGCCGAGGTATTGCGGCGACGCCACAAACGGCCGGCAGTAAGTGTTCAGCGCCAGGCGCGGCTTATCCGGTTCCCGCTCCAGCGCCAGCGTGACTACATATCCAACCGGCCCCTGCTCGCCGTGATGAGTCCAAACATAGCGCTGCCCAGCCGCAGACCGGAACGCCGGAAAAGTTTTCCAGTACCACGGTGCAGGACCAACGGTGCGCTCCAGTTGCTGCCGGATGTTGATTAGATTCGGAGTTGGCATTTAGAAGAATTGAGCGATTGGGCGATCGGGTCATCTGGCGATCGAAAATCTTGGCTGTCGTGGGCTCCTAAAAATCACCCGATCACTCGATAGCTCAATCATCCGGGAACGCCTGCGCCCTTCACATTCTCGCGGATGAACTTTACGATGTCATCCATTGCCGTGCCCGGCTGGAAGATGGCCGCCACGCCGCGCTTCTTGAGAGCGTCGATATCCTGGTCCGGAATAATCCCACCCACTAACACCATGACATCATCCATCTTGTTTTGCTTGAGCAGATCCATCACGCGAGGCACGATGGCATTGTGTGCGCCCGACAGAATCGACAGCCCGATCACCTGCACGTCTTCCTGCAGCGCAGCGCTGACAATCATCTCCGGCGTCTGCCGCAGCCCGGTGTAAATCACTTCCATGCCGGCATCGCGCAACGCCCGCGCAATCACCTTGGCGCCGCGGTCATGTCCGTCGAGCCCTGGCTTGGCCACCAGCACGCGAATCTTGAGATCGGCCATCGCTATTCATTTAACCACAGAGGGCGCAGCAGAGCAGAGACTTTGTTGTCTTGTGGCTTCAGACTAAAGGATCTTCGTGTCCAGGCTCTGCCACAAGTACCAGCACGCCACGCTGCGGTAAGGCTGCCAACGTTTTGCGATCTTTTCCATCTGCTCCGGGCTGGGCAACTTGATCTTCCGCTTGCGGCCTTTCTTCGCCGCCGCAGCCTTCTTCGCTGCAGACAGCTTCTTCGCGGCCTTCGTCCGCTGCACGTCGAGATAGTGTTTGTACATCGCCATGCGTACTCCGAAATCGCCTGTTGGCAGCACATTCTCGCGCTTCAACGTGAACATCAGAAACATCTGCGCCGTCCAGACCCCAATGCCTTTCACTTGCGTCAGGTGTTCGATTACTTCCATATCGGGCAACTCGGGCAGACGAGTGAAATCGAGCATTCCAGCCGCCGTCTTCGTCGCGAGATCTTTCAAGTATGCCGATTTCTGCTTCGACAGTCCCGCGCCGCGCATCTGTTCATCGCTGAGCTTGAGAATGCCCTCTGGTGCGAGTGGTTCGCCGGTGAGCGCGGCAAAGCGCTTGAAGATCGTCTCCGCGGCCTTGCCGTTCAGTTGCTGGTAGACGATCGCTTCGGCCAGGCTGTGAAACTCCGGCCGCCCAAACCGCATGCGGCACGGCCCAATGCGCTCGATGATGGCGCGCATTACCGGGTCGGATTTCTTGAGATGGTTGAGAGCTTTTCGCATGGGTATATATCTTTACCACAAAAACAGCTCTGAGGCGAATGAAAATCGAAGATAAGGTCTCAGGCATCTATCGCACCGCTGCCAATGCCAGACCCGCCAGTCCTCCGCTCAACACCACCCAGGCAGGGTTGATCTTCCACTTCCACAACACGGCCAGCGCCGATAAGGCAATGACCCACATCGGCCAGCCACGCAGCGCATCACCGGCTAGTTTCACCGTTACGCCTGCCATGAGTGCGACGGCGCACACGTTTACGGAGTCGAGAAATGCCGCCACCCATGCGGACCGGCGAAGTCTGGGTAAGATGGGCCCCAGCGCCGCCACGTACAGAAACGACGGCAGAAAAATCGCAACCCCAGCGCCCCACCCGCCGCCGAGGAGATACCCGATGAAGGTTGCGGTCGAAAGCACTGGTCCAGGCGTGAACTGGCCGATCGCGATCGCATCCAGCACTTGCTGTTGTGTGAGCCAATGATGATCGCGGACTAGTCCCTGCTCGACGAACGCGAAGAGTACATATCCGCCGCCATAAAGAACCGCGCCTACTTTGAGGAAGAACCAGCCGAGACGCGCCAACGGCACTCGATTTGTTATGGGCCCGTTAGCGGCCGCCAGCATCGCACCCGGCAGTAGGCCGCCGAGAAGACCTGGCAGCAGGAAGGACTTCTTCGAAAGAATCAGTCCCGCAGAAAGGCTAGTTCTGTCGGATGGACCTCCGTGCTGAAGGACGCGTGCTCGCTTCGCGACCATGCCGGCCAGGCTGCCGCCCGCCAGGATCAGGAGTGGACTCAGCTTGGCAAGAAACATAGCGAACGCCGCCACTCCCAGCAAGCCCAGCCACACATCGTGAACTGCGGTCTTTCCCAGTCGCCACACCGCGATTGCAATCACCGCGATCACTGCCGGCTTCACGCCTGCCAGCAGAGACTCGGCCAGCGGCATCGTGCCGAAACGAACATAGGCCCAAGCCACTGCCGCCGTGATAAGCGCCGCCGGCAGGATGAAGCTTGCTCCAGCCACCACCAGCCCCGCCCATCCGGCGCGCGCGAAGCCGACGTTGATCGCCATCTCCGTGGAGTTCGGTCCTGGGATAAGATTGGTCAGGCCCAGCATGTCGAGATACTGTTGCTGCGTCACCCATTGCCGCTTGTCCACGACTTCATCTTGCATTAGGCCGATAGCCGCCGCCGGACCGCCAAAGCTGATCGCTCCCAGCTTGAGGAACAGCACGGCCAAGGCGCGCAAGCGCTCGCTGAGCGGGCTTTCGATGCCGATGGAGGCAGTGGCTCGATTCGGTTGGGTCAAGCTAAAGATTGTAGCGTGGTCCTGCAGATGCGTCCTACTCGCATCTATGCCTCGAGTGCTACGAGGATTGCCCCTTTGCCTTGGCCGCTGGAAGCTGGAATCCAATGCGGATGCGCGGCGTTGCCTTGGGGGTCATAAGCCCCTTGATGGCTGCGATGAGCTCCAGAAGCACCGAATCGTTAGTGTCCAGCCGATTTTCGAGTTCGTCGATCTTGCTGGCGAGACGCCGGTTCGTTGCCAGCATCTCCCGCAGGCGCACAAAAGCGCGCACCACAAAAACGCTCATCTGAACGGCCCGCTCCGAATTGAGCACGGTTGCAGCCATGATCGCTCCGTGCTCGGTGAACGCATACGGCGTATATCGGCGCCCACCGCGGCTTTTCTTTGAGGTCGCAATTTGCGACCTCAAAGCTGCGTGCTCTTTTTCTGTTAGCTGAAACATGAAATCGGAAGGGAAGCGCTCCTGATTGCGTTTCACTTGCTCGTTGAGACGTTTCACCGGCACGCCGTAAAGCTTAGCAATATCAGCGTCCAGAATGACTCTGTGATGGCGAACAAACAGGATGCGCGATTCCACGGCAACAGTCGGGGTCCCAGCGCGTTTCGGCATCGTGAGTAAGATCGCTTTTTTTCGTTTTTTCATGTTGACGTCTCGAATCTGTAACCTCAATCATAGTCTCGGAGGGGGAGGGACTTTCGTCGAAGATCATGCAAATTGCATCAACTTCCCGTTTTGGTTTGATTCGTCTGTCACGGCAAAGACGGCGAGCGAGAAGGCACCCGCGACGTGCGCGATCGATACATCTGCGTTTTGTTGAGCAAGGGTGAGTGCGCCTTCGCTAAGTGATACTGACTTCGGTATAAGTCCCGTACACCTCGCGCAGCGCTTCGCAAATCTCGCCGACGGTCGCATACGCGCGCACCGCGTCTACGATGTAAGGCATCGTATTGGCGGGAGAAATTTCGCCAGTTGCGCCTGCCGTCGGCTCCTGGGCCGCAGCTTTCTTCAGCGCGTCGAGCGTTCGCCGCACTTCGTCATTCGATCGCCGCGCGCGCAATGCCTTGAGCTTCGCAGATTGTTGCCGCGCCACGGTTTCATCGATGTAAAGAATGTGCGGTGATTCTTCTTCAATCACAAACTCGTTCACACCCACGATGACTTTTTCTTTCGCTTCGGCGGCGCGCTGGTATTGGTAGGAGGCTTCAGCGATCTCTTTCTGCGGATATCCCCGCTCGATCGCCTTGACCATGCCGCCCATCGCATCGAGTTTGTTGAAGTAGTCGAGTGCGCCCCTCTCCATTTCGAGGGTCAGACTTTCCAGAAAGTACGAACCACCCAGCGGATCGACCGTCTGCGTCACTCCCGATTCATAAGCGATGATTTGCTGGGTGCGCAGCGCGATGCGTGCCGCTTCCTCGGTAGGCAGGGCCAGCGCTTCGTCGTAGGAGTCACAATGTAGCGACTGCGTTCCTCCCAGCACCGCGGCTAAAGCCTGCAGGGCCACGCGCGCGATGTTATTCATCGGCTGCTGGGCAGGCAGGGAGACGCCTGCAGTTTGCGTGTGGAAGCGCATCAGCCACGTCCGCTGGTTCTTCGCGCCGAAGTGGTCTCTCATTACTTGAGCCCAAATCTTGCGAGCCGCGCGGTATTTGGCAATCTCCTCAAAGAAATCGTTGTGCGCGTTGAAGAAAAAGCTGAGTCGCGGACCGAAATCGTCCACTTCGAGTCCGCGCCGCCGAGCCCACTCCACATACTCCACTCCGTCGTACAACGTGAACGCCAGTTCTTGCAGTGCCGTCGATCCGGCCTCGCGAATGTGATATCCGCTGATGGAAATGGTGTTGAAGCGCGGCGTGAACTTGGAGCCAAACTCGAAGGTATCGATTACCAGCCGCATCGACGGCGCCGGCGGATAGATATATTCCTTCTGCGCGATGTACTCCTTGAGAATGTCGTTTTGAATCGTCCCCGAAATCTTGTTCCAGTCTGCCCCTTGCTTCTCCGCCACGACCAGGTACATCGCCCACAAAACCGATGCAGGCGAATTGATGGTCATCGAGACTGTGGTCTTTTCCAGGTCAATCCCGCCGAAGAGAATTTCCATGTCTTCCAGCGAATCGATGGCCACGCCGCACTTGCCAACCTCGCCTTCGCTCGCGGCGTGGTCGGAGTCGTAGCCCATCAGCGTGGGCAAATCGAAGGCGACGGAGAGTCCACCGCCGCCATGCTCGAGCAGATACTTGTAGCGCTGGTTGGTCTCCTCGGGCGATGCGAAGCCGGAGAACTGCCTCATGGTGTAAAGCTTGCCCCGATATCCGGTGGCGTGAATGCCGCGCGTGTACGGCGGTTGGCCGGGGTAGCCGAGATATTTTTCCTCGCTCCAGTCTTCGGGCAAATCGGCATGCGTGTAGAGCCGGCGCACGGGAACGCCGGAGATTGTGGTGAAACGGGCGTGTCCGTTTGCGTCGAGGTTGACCCCGGTGGGCGCGCCAATCGACCGCTCGGGAGATTTTTCGAGCGTGGGCTCGAGCGTCTTCTCCGCCCAGTTTCTCTCGGCGCCGGAGGGATGTCGGTTTTCAAAAACGTCGGCGACGGGATTTTCCGCAACTTGCGGTTTGGACCGTTTCTTTTCCATACGAACCCCAGTGTGCTGTTGTGATGATAGGGAAGCGCGCGCAAGTGGGCAAGGTGACTATGTGCTGGTCAAACGACCGGTCGGTCAGAACCATTGCGTCAGTGCCTACACGGATGCCATCTTGTAAGAATGCCTTTGCACGGTCGATTCAGCGGACGCGGCTACAGGGAATCCCCTTCGGCTTCGCTCAGGGCAGGCTTTCGACTGCGGGAGTCGATTCGCGTTCGCGAATCGGCTCACTCCGCTCAGGATGACATTTGGTCGGTGCTTTTGCGGCTCAACTCCCACGCCTTGGCATACTTCCACGAAACGTAAACTGCGTGGTAGAGGTGCAGCAGCAGGCCTTCGCGGCCGTCGAGGAAGCCGAGGCGGAAGAAGTAGTTGTAGACGAACGTTGCCAGCGGGCGTAGGACGATGTCGATGACGCTGAAGCGGACCTTGCGATTGGCTTCGGCCACGACCATCTCCGCACCCAGGGACGAGTAGCGGTTCATGTGCTCGATGTAGTCGGAGAGCGTGGGATAGGAGTGGTGGAGAAGCGCGCCGACTTTAATGATTGCGGTTCTTCGATTAGTCTGTGCATCTTCGTGGACTGCTCGACTCTCGTCGAATCGAGCGCTGCCTCGCGCAAATAGGCGTAACTTTCGGTCGGGATAATATCCACCATGTTCAAGCCATCGGCCCAGGAAATAATTTCTTCTGGTGATCCAGAACGCTAAGGGCAGCAGACCGACATCGCCCCGTAGATCCTCGAATCTAGTGGTGAAGGCTGAGGCAAGAGCCCACTCAAAAGGACCGTGGTCAACGTCAGTAGCTGCGCGCTTGATATGTGCGGCTAGGTCCACGCTTACTTCCTCATCCGCATCCAAACTCAAAATCCAATCTCCTGTAGCCTTGTCGATCGCAGAATTCTTTTGTGCGGCAAAGCCTTTCCATTCCTCAACGAAGACTTTTGCGCCGAACGATTTCGCAATCTCCACTGTACGGTCGGTCGAGCCTGAGTCGACGACGATGATTTCTCCCTTGCCGTCGCTGACTAGCTGCCGCACGCTTTCGAGCGCGCGCGAAAGGTTGGCTTCCTCGTTGTGCGTGATGATGACGATGGACAAGGTCACGGGAGGAAGGATACAACGTTAGCCCAACTTCTGAGAATTGGGGGCTTTCCGGGCATCACAGCTTGTAGTGGTTGCCCGGGCCAGGCCAGCGCCCAAAGGCGCATCTTTAAGAACACCGCCCTTACGGTATGCCTAAAGGCATACCCCGATACGAATCGCGATTGGGCCGAAGCTGTTAAGCAGTGTCTGAGATCGATGTCGATCTTCAAGTCCTCCGCCTCTCATCGGCCCACCTACGATGGCGGCGGCTGGGAGGACGGCGCCTGCGCCGGAGCAGCCTGCCCGGTCGGACTCGCGTCCTGCCGCGGCGCTACATATGGGACCTGCGGCTGGTGCGTAACCTGGCCGCGCGTCGCGTCGGCGATGTCGATGCCGGTGTGGTCGAGCAACAAGCCGGTGGCGCGATCGAGCTCCACGCGCGACTTCTCGTAGGCTGCCTTGGCCGAGACCAGATTCGACTCGGAGGTGGTCAGGACGGAGGCATCCTGCAGGATTGCGGTTGTGGTGGTGAGTCCGACTTTCAGTTTCTGCTGATCGGCGTCGAGAGTCTGGCGCGCAAAGTCGACTGCATACTGGGCGGCCTGCACCGCGGCGCGATTCTGTTTCACGTCGAATTGCGCGTTGCGCACTTCGATGCGCACCTGATTTTCAAGTTGGTGCAGCCGTACCTGGGCCTGGCGGTATTCCAGTTCCGCACGCACCTGGTTGGCCTGGGCTTCGCGATTGCGTAGCGGAATGGTTAGCGAAAGTCCCACACCTTTGTCGGGAGCGGTTCCGTTGAAGAGCTGGTTCAGCGTGCCGCCGTAGCCGACCGAGCCTCCGTTGACAAAGGGGGGCGGGGCGTTCGACCCGCTGAAGCAGCTTGAGACGGCGGGATTACAGGGTGGTGACAGCACTGCGGGATTGATATTCCCACCCACGCCTGATCCGCTGTAATAAGCGAAGGCATCGAGCGAAGGCAGCATGGCGTTGCGAACGGCTTTGCTGCTCAGGTCGCGGGAATTGAGATCGATGCGCGACTCCACGAGTTCGGCGCGGTGGTCGAGAGCCTGATTGATCAGATCCTGCGTAGGAGTGACCGCTTCCTCCTGCGGAACTTGCATGGTAGAGGTAGGAATCACGTCGGCTTCGGCCAGCGCCGGATCTTCAATGCTGCGGCTGAGCGCGTTCTTCACCAGCAACTTTTCCAGTTCCAGATTGTTCTGCGCCAGGATCAGATTCTGCTGGTTGGTTGAGACTGTGCTCTGCGCGCTCACCACCTGAATGGGCGGCACCGTGCCGACTTTCGCCTGCTGCCTGGAATCGTCCAGCGCCTTCTGCGCGTAGGTAAGAGATTCCTGCTGCACGCGCACATTTTCATAGGCATACACCAGGTCCCAATACATATCTTCGATCTGGTCGACGGTGGTGATCACCTGCAAGCGGAAGGCGACGTCGGAAATTTCCCGGTTGTTCTTGGCGATGCGGATGAAGCGAGTATTGGGAAGCGAGCCGAAGCCCTGCAGCAGGTTCTGCGTGACGCGGACCTGGAAGTTCGAACTGATGCCTGGGCTCAATAGACTCAGCAGACTGTTCGTCGCGAAGTGAGTGTTATTGAATCCCGCGTTTAGAGTCGTGCCCCACTCGAAACCCTGCGTGTAGGCGAAGTCGGCGGTGTAGGTGTTCTGGGAAGTGATGGGCACGCTGTCTACGCTGGTGGATTCCGAGTCCTCCTTGTCGAGTTGCAGCGTGCTGGTGACGATCGGATCGAAGCTGGTAATGTTCGAGCCGATGCCGAGCGTAGAACTGACCAAGCCGTTGGTACCAGTGCCTACGCCGCTGGGCGCGACGGTGGTGCCTCCGGTGCCGGAGCCAACCGTTCCTCCCAGGCCACCCACGCCTCCGCCGGGAGTGTTCTGCACAATGCCGGCGTTCACGCCGAGAATGTTGGCGCCCGACTTGGCGCGCAAGTAATCGGTGTCGGCGATGTTCAGGTTGTAGCGAGCGATATCGATATCGAGATTGTTCTCGAGTGCGAGCGCGACCGCATCGTCGATAGAGAGATAGATTTTTCCGTCGCGCATGAGCGAGTCGACGCGCGGTGAATTGCTCAGGTTCGGCTGTGCCACCTGCTGCGGCTGGTAGGGCTGCAGGAAATGTGGAAACGCCGAGCGCGGCTTCGAGTAATCCTGCAAGTGGACCGTCTGCGGCTGAGCGGGAACCGGAGCGGTCTGCGGCGCCGGAGCTGCCGGAACTTCTTGCGCCCGCAAGGCCGGCGGTAACGGCATGCAGGCCAGGATGGCAAAGGCCGTCAACAGCATGGCAGACCGCGAGATCGCCGCGGTCAGTCGAGATGAGAACAAAACCATGTTTCGTCTCCTTAGAATCGAAACCGAGTCGAAGCAATCGTGCCTCGCGTCGAGAGGGCAAAATAGAGTTCGAAAATTGCGTACGGAAAACATAGGGGCGTCTCTCCATCTTAGCGGGACGGAACGGGTAGACGCGGGCGCAGATTGTAAAGAATTGTTAGAAAAAAAATAAGGCGCGGCTTGCGGCCGCGCCTTCGTCCGTTGGTAAAACAACATGTCATTGAGGCTGCTGTGGGGCCGCTGCTTGCGGGGCCACGGAGGGCAACTCCTTGCGAGGCGCGATATAGGGCACGCCGGGCATACGCGTAACTTGGCCCTTCGCGGCATCGTCGATGCTGATGCCCGCATGGTCGAGCGTCACGCCGGTCGCGCGATCGAGTTCAACGCGCGACTTTTCGTAGGCCGCCATGGCAGACATCAAAGTAGACTCCGCCGTGGCCAGCCCGCTCTGGGTCTGCAGGACCAACGTTGTGGTCGAAGTGCCGAACTGGTATTTCTTCTGTTCGGCATCGAGCGACTGCTTGGCATAGTCGACGGCAGCCTGAGCGGAAACTACGCTGGCACGGTTCTGTTCGACTCCGAACTGAGCGTTGCGGACTTCGATGCTGATCTGGTTTTCGATCTGCTGCAAACGCATCTGGGCCTGCTGGTACTCCAGTTCCGAGCGAATCTGCACTGCCTGGGCGGCGCGGTTGCGCAGCGGGATGTTCAGGTTTAAGCCAACGCCTTTATCCGACGCCGCAGAGTTGATGAGCTGGTTGAGTGTGCCACCATAGCTTGTGGTCGGTGAGACCGGAATAAAGATCTGGCCGGGAGGGGTCGACGCTTCATTTGGTCCCGCGCAAAAACCCTCGGCCTGCTCGGCAATCGGCTGATTCGCGCACAGATTCGATGGGTTTTGCGAGCCACCCAATCCCGTGCCACCGTAGTAGGCAAACAGGTCAAGCGTCGGCAGCAGGGCGTTGCGTACCGCTCTGTTGCTGATCTCAGTTGTGTTGAGCTGGATGCGGGACTCCACCAGATCGGCACGATGGCGAAGCGCATCCACGATCAGATCCTGTGTCGGTTGGATCGGCTCACTTTCCGGAAGTTCCATGGTAGAAGTTGGAACCACGTCGGCTGCCGCCAGAGTCTGATCGCGCAGGGTTCGACTGAGCGCGTTCTTCATGAGCAACTGCTCTAACTGGAGGTTTGTCAGGGCAATCGTCAATGCTTGCTGGTCCTGGGCGACGGTGCTCTGGGAGCGGACAACTTCAATGGGCGCCAGGCTGCCGATCTCCACTTGTTTCTTGGTATCGGAGAGCGTTTTGTCGGCGAAAGCCAGCGACTCTTTCTGCACGCGAGCGTTCTCGTAGGCGTAAACCAGATCCCAGTACATAGTCTCAATCTGGTTTACCGTCGTAATTACCTGCAGCCGGAAGGCCACGTCGGAAAGCTCACGATCGTTTTTCGCGATGCTGATAAAACGATTGTTGGCCGCAAGGCCAAACCCCTGCAGCAGATGCTGCGTGAGTTGCATCTTGAAACCGGAGTTGAGTTGCGGGCTTAAGGGACTGAAAGGAGCATTTCCGGTTGTGACGCGCGTGTTGTTAAAGCCCACCGATAGGTTCGTGCCCCAGGAGAATCCCTGCAGGTAGGAAAAGGTTGCGGTGGAGGTATTCTGAGGCGACTCGGGACTGAAGGTACTGGACGGGAGGATATGGAAACGATCCTCCTGCAGCGTGCCCGTGAGAATGGGGTCGAAGCTGGTGACGAGCGACCCGAGTCCGAGCGTAGAGCCGACCAAACCTCCCGCGCCTGCCCCTGCACCTCCTGCACCCAGAGTCGTTCCACCAGTTCCGGAGCCGACCTGTCCGCCGAGGCCGCCGACGCCGCCTCCCGGAGTGTTCTGCACGATGCCGGTGTTCACGCCGAGAGTGGAAGCTCCGGCCTTGGCGCGCAGGATGTCGGTGTCGGCAATGTTCAGGTTGTAGCGCGCAATGGCGATATCCAGATTGTTTTCCAGCGCGAGCGCGATGGCCTCGTCGAGCGATAGATAGAGCTTGCCATCGCGCATCAGGGAATCGATGCGCGCGGTGTTGGCCAGGTTCGGCGCTGCCAGATGCCGCGCCGTGTAAGGCCCAATCGGATTGGGAAAATGCGACACCGGCTGAGAATAATTCAGGACAGGCAGCGGCCGCGTCTCCGGCGTATTTTGCGGGACGGGCGCGGCGGGCGCTTCCTGGGCCCAGCCTGCGACAGTCAGGGTTGCGAAAAGAATCGCGGCTATAGTCAGCCGGATGTTTGAGGCTAAGCGTGCGAATGGCATCTACTCATCTCCGTTCCATTAAGACCAGTTCCGTAAGACTAATTCATGAAGGACTTGCAGCATTTTAAAGACTTGGTTGAACCCGAGACCGCCTGGACTACCCAAAATGAAGCTCTACTCAGAGTGGTACGCAATCCGCCGCGCCTGGGTTCCTGAAAAAGCGTTCCTGAAAAAGCTCCTGGAGAACAAAAGGCTCAAGAATTCGTGTCGAATACCATCCTTGGACGCGGAAACTTGGGGAAACGCATTAGTATATCCGACCCAGGGGCTCCGCTTTCCAACCCTTCGGAGTGTTGAAACTGATAAAGTGCTGGCGAAGGCGGAACGTTCCCCGAGTGCCGGAATCACTCTCGCGGAGACTACCCGGACGCGTGACCTGGACACTTGAAATGAGTTGGATGAACCGGCGCTGCTCTGGGACTCGCGGCTGCAAAAATTAAAAGATCGCATGCGTAATCTCAAACTGATTCTCTCCTATGACGGGTCGGACTTTGCTGGCTGGCAGGTGCAACCCGACGCCCTGACGGTGCAGGGCACACTCGCCTCAGCCATTGGACGAATCACCGGCGAAAAGGTATTGCCGCAGGGCTCGGGTAGAACGGACGCGGGCGTGCACGCGCTAGCCCAGGTGGTGACATTTGTCACGGAGTCTTGCGTTCCGGCGGCGAATTTCGTGAAAGCGCTGAACGACGTCTTGCCGGCGTCGGTGCGGGTGCTCGAAGTGGAAGAGGTTGCGGAGGACTTTCATGCGCGCAAATCAGCGCGAGGAAAAACTTATCGCTACCGGATTTATCGAGCGGCGATTTGTCCGCCGTTTCTGGCCCGGTACGTATGGCACTATCCGTATCCTTTGGATGAGGCGGCGATGGCGCAGGCGGCAGGGCGGGTAGTGGGTCAGCACGATTTCACTTCGTTCGCCGCGGTCGATCCGGAACGTAGCGCCGCCGTCCCGCAGGCTTTCGCAGGTAAGGAGAATGTCCGAGGAGGTAAGGCTGCGCCAGTCTCAAACATCCGGCGGATCTTTTCTTCGAGCTGGGAGCGGCAGGGAGAAGAATTCGTGTACACGGTGAAGGGATCGGGATTTCTGCATCACATGGTGAGAAATCTGGTGGGGACGTTTATTCTGGTGGGCAAAAGAACATTGCAGGCGGAGGATGTTGCGCGGATACTGGAAGCGCGTAACCGGTCCGCCGCGGGGGCAACCGCCCCGGCCAGCGGACTGTATCTGGTGAATGTGGAGTATTGAATAACGGCAGCAGCGAGCTCATCTGCAGCATGGTTGAGTTATGGCCACCGATCTGCAAATCGCGGTGCGGAGGGTTTCGTCGGTGAATCCGGCGACGGGCGAAGTTCTGCGCGAGCTGGAGTGCGCGAGCGAAAAGGAAGTTCTGGCGGTGGTGGCGCGAGCGCGGGCCGCACAGGTGGAGTGGGCCGCGCTCGGCGTACGCAAGCGAATCGAGGTTCTGCGCGAGTTTCAGCGCAGGCTGCACGGAAAGAAATCAGAAATTGCTGAGGCGATCACGCGAGAAGCGGGCAAGCCCGTGGCTGAAGCTCTGACCACCGAGGTGCTGGTGGCGCTCGATGTTGCGCGGTTCCTCGTCGAAAATGCGTATCGCCTGCTGCGCGACGAACCTCTGCCGCATGGCAATCTCGCCACCAAGCTGAAACGCGGCTGGCTGGTGCGCGAGCCCTACGGCGTGGTGGGAATTATTTCGCCGTGGAATTATCCCTTCTCGATTCCTGCGACCGAGGCGCTCGCGGCTCTGGTAGCGGGGAACACCGTGGTGCTGAAGCCATCGGAATTTACTTCTCTGGTGGCGCTCGAATTGGAGTCGCTGCTGCGGGCAGCGGGTGTATCCAAGGCTGTTTTTCAGGTGGTGGTCGGCGATGGCGCGACCG
The DNA here is from genome assembly GCA_003140075.1 of Acidobacteriaceae bacterium. Lineage (GTDB taxonomy): Bacteria > Acidobacteriota > Terriglobia > Terriglobales > Acidobacteriaceae > Sulfotelmatobacter. Next base: position 18,229 of record PLIO01000214.1, read on the forward strand.
GCGCGGCCCTGCTTCATTCGCGAATCGACAAGCTGATCTTTACTGGAAGCGTGGCCACGGGCAAGGGCATCGCGGTGGCCGCGGCCGAACGTCTGCTGCCTGTCGTGCTGGAGTTGGGCGGCAAAGATCCCATGCTGGTGCTCGACGATGCCGACGTGGATGTGGCTTCGAGCGCCGCGGTGTGGGGAGCGTTCGTCAACGCGGGGCAGACTTGTTTGTCGGTGGAGCGCTGCTACGTTCATCGAAGTTTGTATGAAAGTTTTCTGAAAGCATGCGTCGAGAAAACGAAAAAACTCCGCGTCGGCAACGGAAGAGACCGTGAGACCGATGTAGGACCAATGATCCACGAGCGGCAGTTGCGGATTGTCCAATCGCACGTGGACGATGCCGTGGCGCGCGGAGCACGGGTTCTGGCCGGAGGGTCGCGGTTTCCAGAGCTAGGCCAGAATTTTTATAAGCCGACGGTTTTGGCAGACCTTACCCACGAAATGCGCATCATGCGCGAGGAAACATTCGGCCCGGTGCTTCCCGTGGCGGCGTTCGAAAACGACGAGGAAGCGGTGCAACTGGCTAACGACTCGGAATTCGGCCTCGCCGCGAGCGTGTGGACGCGCGACGCCGCTCGCGGCGAGCGCCTGGCGCGGAGCATCCAGGCCGGTACCGTCATGGTCAACGATGTGGTTTCCTGTTTCGGCATCAGCGAAGCGCCGCACGGCGGAGTGAAGTCGAGCGGCGTCGGCCGCGCCCACGGGCGCTTCGGCCTCGAAGAGATGGTGCGATTGAAGTACTTGGATTCCGACCTCATGCCCGGAATGAAGAAAGTCTGGTGGTATGGATATGGCGCCAGCTTCGCGCGGCAGATGGAGGGCTTTCTGGATATGCAATTTGCCCGCGGACTGGGGAATCGCCTGAGCGGCGCGATGCGAGCCGCCGGGGTGCTGCGACGGAAGCGGTTGTGACTGGCAAGAGCTGAGAACTGAGAACCCCGAGAGGTGATTTGTGAGCAATCCTTCAACTTCCGATCCGAAGCGCGAACTACTCCGCCACACTCTGGCTACGCTGGCTTATCGCGGAGCCAAAGCCGTCCGCAAGGTGCCCGAGGGCTTTGCCGCGTTTCACGCCAATGAGGGCGTGCGCACGCCGGGACAGATTCTGGCGCACATGGGCGATCTATTCGATTGGGCGCTCTCGATTGCCGTGGGCAAGCAGGCCTGGCAGGACTCGAAGCCCTTGTCTTGGGAACAGGAAGTGGAGAGATTCTTCGCGGCGTTGAAGAAGTTTGACGACTTCCTTGCTTCGAATGAGCCGGTCCAAGCTCCGCTGGAAAGGCTTTTTCAGGGGCCGATTGCCGACGCCTTCACTCACGTCGGCCAGATCGCCATTCTGCGGCGCCTGGCGGGAGATCCGCTGAAGGGCGAGAACTACTACAAGGCCGAGATGGCAACGGGACGAGTGGGCGCTGACCAGGCCAAGCCAAAATTAGAATTCTAAGAAATGTAGCTTCAGAGAACTCATAAAACATTTGCCTTCATGAATTCGCTCAGTGCTGATTTTCTAACGGCACTTCCGCGCGGTAAATGGCCTGCCAGCGGCCAGCCTTAAGAATGTAAATCGAGCTTCCGTTCAGGTGGACCGGCAACTTTTCCCCATTGCAGGTGGCATATTGCTCAGCTTTGTACGTTAGCAAATAAGCGCCGGCGGCAAGCGGCAGCGCTCCGAAGTCGGAGAGTCCGTAGCCTTCCACGGTGCAGGTTTTCGCCGACGCTTGTTGCCGTTGCAATTGCTGGTCGCGGGAAAATGTACCGCCCTCACCCCAGAAGACACCGTTCTCCAGCATATGGTCGCGGAAGTAGGCGTCGTCTTTCGATTTCCATGCCTCGAAGAAGCCGGTTTCGATGCGCACCAGTTCCTGCTGCACGTTGCCTGGAACGTCGGCTTTGCTGTGCGGCGTCTGCGCGTTCATCGGAGCGAACAGAAGCGCGAGCGGGAGAAGAATTGCTGCGCCAGTCAGGAAAATCTTCTTCGCGGGAAACAGCTCATGTTTCATAGGACGATCATTCTGGCCTTGGAAGGCCGGTGACACGAATAGGCCTAGCATACGATATCGCAGCTTGGGCTGGCCTTTCCGCTTCGAGTACAATGACGGTCGTAGGGCCAAATCCGGCGGCGCGAGTGCCGCGCGAATGAGGGGTAAGTGCTTTGGCGACTGGCGAAATCACGACTTCCACTCCGCAAACTCCCGCACAGCTTCCGCATCACAAAGTCAAAATTAAGAAGGCCGGGCAGCGCGCCTGCAACGAGAAAAACGAAAAAGGCAAGTTCTGCGGCGGACACTTGAAGCGCTGGTTCTATACCAAGGATGTGATCGAGCAGGCTTGCGGCGACGTGGAAAAAGCGTGGGGGCCGGACGCCGAGGTCTACCGCTGCGAGCATTGCCAGACGCTCTATTTGCCGAATCCGGCGGAAGCGAAAGTGAATGTGGCGGGGCAGGGAATGATTTCCGTGTTTGGGCTGACTCTGCCGCCGAAAGAAAAAGTACCCAGTACCTAGTACCCAGTAGCGAGTCGCCCGGAACTCTCTGGTTTCACTCGGTACTGGGTACTGGGTACTAGCAACTCTCATGAACACCTCCGACCTTATCTACGACTGGAACAACAACCATCCGCCGGGGCTGAAGCCGGCGGGACCGGTGCTGCTTAACGACGAGAGTCTGCGCGATGGTTTGCAGTCGCCGTCGGTGCGCGATCCTTCGATTCCAGAAAAGGTCGAAATCCTGCATCTGATGGAGGCCCTCGGGATCGACTCGCTCGATCTGGGATTGCCGGGCGCGGGAGCGCGCGCAGTTGAAGACGTGACGGCGCTGGCGCGGGAGATCGTCGCGCACAAGATGAAGATTCGCGCCAACTGCGCGGCGCGCACGCATGAGAACGATATTCGTCCGATTGCGGAGATTGTGCAGAAAACCGGACTGCGCATCGAGGCGGCGATGTTTATCGGGTCGAGTCCCATTCGCCGCTTTACCGAAGGTTGGACGGACGATTTTCTGTCGCAGACCACCGAGAAGGCCGTGAAGTACGCGGTTTCGCTTGGTCTCGACCCGATGTACGTCACCGAGGACACCAGCCGTTGCGATCCGGCGACGGTGAAGCGGCTCTATTCGACGGCGATTAGCTGCGGGGCGCGGGCCATCGTGATCTGCGACACCGCCGGGCACGCCACGCCCATGGGCGCGCACGCGCTGGTGCGGTTTGTGATGGAGGAAGTGGTGAAGCCCTCCGGTGAAAAGATTCGCGTGGACTGGCACGGGCACAGCGACCGCGGGCTGGCCATCGCCAACTCGATGGCGGCGTTGATTGCCGGGGCGAACTGCGTTCACGGATGCGCCATCGGACTGGGAGAGCGCGTGGGCAATACGCAGATGGATCAGATGCTGGTGAACCTGAAGCTGATGGGTATTGCGCCGTGGGATGAGCAGGATCTTTCCAAGTTGAAGCAATATTGCCAGGCCGTGTCGCGGGCCACGGGCGTGCCCATTCCGGCCAATTATCCGGTGGTGGGCGAGGACGCGTTTCGCACTGCGACCGGAGTGCACGCGGCCGCGATCATCAAGGCTTATCACAAGAACGATGTGGTGCTCGCCAATACGGTCTATTCCGGTGTGCCTTCGCATCTGTTCGGGCTGGAGCAGATCATCGATATTGGTCCCATGAGCGGGAAGTCGAATGTGCTGTTCTGGCTGGAACGGCGCGGCATCCCGGCGACTGGCGACGTGGTCGAGCGCATCTACCAGCGCGCCAAAGCCAGCGACCACACCCTGAGCGAAGCCGAGGTGATGGAGTGTTTGCCAGCGGCGGTGACAAAGCAAAGTTAAGGCAGAGGTGAGCCCCTATGGCAGAACTCATGCGACATGCGATTCTTGGCGCCGGGGGCGTGGGCGGCCTGATTGGCGCTTGCGTGGCGCACTCCGGAGCTTCCGTTACGCTGGTGGTGAGGCGCGAGGCGCTGGCGCAATATCCCAAACAGCTTCGGCTGGAGAGCGCTTTCGGCAATTTTGAAGTGGACGTTGCCGTGGCTGCCGAAGTGCCTCCCGTTGACGTGCTCTGGATCACGGTGAAGGCCACGCAATTCGAGCCGGCGTTGGGCGCGCTCAAAAATCCCGGTGCAGTTCGAGCCATCGTTCCGCTGCTCAACGGCATTGACCACATCGCCGTGCTGCGCGCCAGGTACGGGGCGGAGCGCGTGATCCCGGCGACGATTTCCGTCGAAACCGAGCGTGTCAGCCCCGGGCACATCGTCCATCGATCTCCTTTTGCCCGGCTCAACGTGTTGTCTACGGGGAGGGACCTGCTTGGGAGCACAGTGGATCACCTGCAACAAATGGGGTTTGCCTGCCGCTTTATCGACGATGAGCCGACGCTGATGTGGAGCAAGCTGGTATTTCTTGCGCCTTACGCGCTGACCACAAGCGCAGCGGACAAGGCCACTGGAGAGGTCATTTCTGATCCAGCTTGGAAGAGTCAGATGGAGGCGTGCGTGCGAGAGGCTTGTGCCGTGGCTGTGGCCGAGGGGGCCAAAGTTGATCCGGATGCGATTCTGGCGGGGATGATGGCCATGCCGGGAAACATGCGCAGCTCCATGCAGAAGGACGTTGCGCAGCACAAGACTCCAGAGCTGGAGGCTATTGCTGGACCGATCCTGCGCGGTGCTCGGCGGCATGGGGTCGAGGTTCCGGCGACGAAGAAGCTGGTGGCTAAGGTGGAGCGGAGGGCTGGGGTTGAGAGCCAGCTGGACTGAGATCCAGGTTGAATAAAAACGCAGATCAATCTGGCTAAAATCTCTCGAATCAATCACATAGAAAAACAGATGCCGCTAAAATCTGTCTTCTAAAGGACTTAGCGGTAAAATCTCTGCAATCAACGGTTTAGCCGGGTACTATTTTGTCCAAGTCCTTTAGAATTAGTCGGCGGCTGTCGGCAGACTTGTTTTGTGCTCTCCTAAATCATTGATAGCAAAGGGATTGCTTGTAAAATCTTGCGGGATAAGGAGTAGCTAGTGGGTATTCGGTTGTCAAAGAACTACTTCTGACTAATACAGCGTGCGGCACTGCGTCCGCCGTGACCATCATCTCGCGATTGACGGGCGGGGGCAAGGTTAGATGTCACACCAAGCTGTGGAAAGCCTACTCCGGTCCATCAGGTTCTGGAATCGGAAAACGAATCGTTCACAGCCATAGCCGTTCGTTCGTAACCTTACCTGAGTTTGTTCACGAGGATTTAGGCTGATTAGAGACGAACCCTGGGGTAAACTAGGTGCAGCGTCGTGCAGCAAAAGGGAGGCTAGCCGTGGGATCTACAGCGAAGCGATTGAAAGATAGTTCGGCATCGCATTCGTCGGCTCCTTCCTCGCCGGAGGAGCGACTGGCCGAGAAAGTTAGCGCAGTGATTGAAGCTCAGGTCAAGAAGATGACCCCAGAAGAACTGCAACGAGCCGATGCCGAGCTGCACAGGATTGCTACAAGAGTTCGCGTAACTTCCGAAACGCGGTAATCAGTTGCTGCCCTTCCAACGTGTCCTCGCCTTTGCCGAAACCACGTAACGCCTGAATGAAATCCCGCTCCGTTCCGTGCTTGATAATTCGCAAGAAAGCCGCTTTGCGGGCAAGCGTGTTGCGGTCGATGCTGCCGCGCCTGGGGTTGGTCGTGTCGCGGAGGGCTTCCAGGATTTCGAGCGGGTCTGACTGTTTCGGTTTGTCTTCCTTCATGGATCCTCACCGCTTAGCAGATTATTTCTCTTTCTTGAGCTGATGCGGAAGAATTTCGCAGGTGGGTCCAGAAACACAAAATCCCCGCATGCGTTCAAGCCGCATTTTGGGGAATCAGGCCTGGGAGAAATCCGATTACGAGGCCCATCATGCGATGGAAGCCGAAACTGTGTCAAGGAAAAAAGCGCCGCTTAGAGATTTCTTGATAGGGGTTCACGCCAAAGCTAATCCCCATCCCCTTCCCACGCGTTGTAAGATGACGCAATACTTCCCATGAGCCCCACTCCCCCACGCGCGGATATGCCGGACGTTGCGCCTACGGTGCAGCAGGACGTGGCGCGGCTGGCGGCGGCGCCGGAGGTGCGGTCGGCGTTCAACTGGCTGCGCACGCAGGAGCCACAGCTGGCGCAGTGGCAGATGGAGATGGCGCGGCTTGCGGCGCCTCCGTTTGGGGAAGCGGCGCGCGGGGCGTGGCTGGCGGAGCGCTTTCGCGAAGTTGGGCTGGACGATGTTCGCATCGACGATGTGGGCAACGTGTTTGGAGTGCATCCGGGATTCGGTCAGCGATACGTGGCGCTGAGCGCGCACATCGACACGGTGTTTCCGGCGAACACGCCGTTGAATATCCGGCAGCAGGGCAGCCGGCTGTATGGGCCGGGAGTTTCCGATAACGGTGCGGGTGTGGCGGCGATGCTGGGGATTGCGGCGCTCCTGCGTTCTGTGAAGCTGCGGCATGCGCTGCCGTTTGTGTTTATCGGCAATGTGGGCGAAGAGGGTGAAGGTGACTTGCGCGGCATGCGGCACATTTTCTCCACGCCGCGCTGGAAGGACTCGATTGCCTACAGCGTAGTGCTCGATGGCGCGGGCGCCGACACGATTGTGGCCGAAGCGCTGGGCAGTCGGCGGTTTGAGGTGATTGTGCGCGGTCCGGGCGGGCATTCGTGGAGCGATTTTGGCGCGCCTAATCCGATTGTGATTCTGGCCAGGGCGATCGAAACGTTTACGGCGACGCCGGTGCCTGCAACGCCGAAGACTACTTTCAACATCGGAGTGATCCGCGGCGGCACGGCGGTGAATTCGATTCCGGAGTCGGCCAGCATGAAGGTCGACATTCGCTCGACCTCGATGGCGGAGATGGAGCGGCTGGAACAGACGCTGCGGCTGGCGCTGAACCGCGCGGTGGAAGACGAAACCATGGCGGCGGAGATGCGCTCCGCGGCGCAGAAGCGGCCGGGAGTGAATTGCGAAGTGGTGGCGATTGGGAGCCGTCCGGCGGGTGAGCTCGCGATGAGCGCGCGGATTCTGCATGTGATTCGGGCAGTGGATGCGCAGCTGAATAATGCGGCGCAGGTGCAGCGGGCGTCGACCGACGCGAATATTCCGTTATCGTTGGGACTGGAAGCGATTGCGATCGGCGGCGGCGGTTCGGGCGGCGGGGCGCATACTTTGCAGGAGTGGTTCGACAGCAACGGACGCGAGCTGGGGCTGAAGCGGATTTTACTTACGCTGCTGGCGCTCGCGGGAGCGGGGGAATGATGGAGAGATTTGCGGCCGCGGGGGCTAAAACCCCTTCCAATTTGGTGCGTCTATTTGCAGCGCTGAAGCGCTGCGCCAGCCAAGATATGCGCGAGAACGATTCTTCCGCCCCTTCGGGGCTGGCTCGTTTTCCAATCTCGACCCACGGTTTGCGCCGTGGGCTGCAATCTATCGCTCCTTCGGAGCTGTGCGGCGCAATTAAATGGTCAGTTCTTCCGGTCCTGTGCCTCGTCGCCGTTTTCTGTTCCGCACAGGGACAGGCTCCCTCGGAAGCTGTACCCCTGCTGAAGCAATCGCCGTCGGGTCATCAGGACACGCCGAATCTGCCGAAGGCCGACGTCATCTACACCCACGCGAATGTGTATACCGGGGTGCCGTCGAATGCGCAGTTCAGTTCGATCTTGCGCGAAGAGGCGATTGCGGTGCGCGGAGAACGCATTCAGGCGGTGGGGAAGAATATCGACATCCAGAAGCTGAAGGGGCCGCAGACGCAGGTCATCGACTTGGGCGGGCACTTTGTGATGCCGGGATTTAACGATGCGCATCTGCACCTGGCGGACGCGGGACTGCAGAAGTTGAGTGTCGATTTGACTGGAGTGAAGACGCTGGATGAATTCCGCGACCGAGTGCTGGCCCAGGTGGAGAAGGCGAAGCCGGGCGAATGGATTCTGGGTGGAGGTTGGGACGAAACCCTCTGGCCGGTGCAGGCTCTGCCCAGCCGCTGGGATCTGGATGAGGTTTCGGGCGGGCATCCGGTATTTCTGGATCGCGTGGATGGGCACCTTGCTGTGGCGAACACGCGGGCGCTGCAGTTGGCGAGCATCACCATCGCCAGCCGCGAACCCGAAGGCGGGAAGATTGACCGCGATGCGAACGCGCAACCTACCGGGATTTTGCGCGAGACGGCGCAGCAGGCAGTGCGGGCGGTGATTCCGCAGCCGACGCATGAAACGCGGAGGCATGGAATTGAAGTGGCGCTGGCGGACCTGGCCGGGCACGGCGTGACCTCGGCGCAGGATTATTCGCCGGACTGGGAAAATTTCCAGATTTACGAAGAGATTGAGAAAGACGGCAAGCTGACGGCGCGCATTTCGGAATGGCTTCCGTTCAACGATTCGGTGGATGAGTTGAAGACGAAGCGCGACTCGCATCCGCAATCGGATTCGATGCTGCACACGGGAATGCTGAAGGGATTCATGGATGGATCGCTGGGCGGGCATACGGCGGCGCTGCTGGAGCCTTATGCGGACGATCCCAAGCAATCGGGACTGCCGCAGTATGAGGCGGCGAAGCTGAATGAGATGGCGAAGGAACGCGTGCTGGCCGGCTTCCAGTTGGGGTTTCACGCGATTGGAGACAAGGGCGTGCAGATGGCGCTGGATGCTTTTGGCGAGGCGGAGAAAGCGGCGAAGGAAGCGAAAGTGAAGGCGGCGAACGGCGGAGACGATTATCGGTTGCGCATCGAACATGCGCAGGTCACGACGCCGGCACAGATCGCGCGCTTCAAAGAGCTGAAGGTGATTGCCTCCATGCAGCCGAGTCATCTGCTCACCGACATGCGCTGGGCGCAGGATCGGCTGGGACCGAAGCGCGCCGCAACTTCTTACGCGTGGGCGGGGTTTCTGAATAAGGGCGTGACCGTGGCCTTTGGCACGGATTATCCGGTTGAGCCGGTGACGCCGTTTCGCGGGCTGTATGCGGCCGTCACGCGCAAGAGCGAGAACGGAAAGCAGGACTATTTTCCCGAGCAGAAGCTGACGATGGATCAGGCTATTGCCGCTTATACAACCGGCTCGGCCTTCGCCGAATTCGAGGAGAAAGAAAAAGGCAAGCTGGTGCCGGGGATGCTCGCCGATTTTGTGGTGCTGGACCGGGATGTGACGGCAGCGTCGCCGGAGAAAGTGCTGGCGGCCAAGGTGCTGAGGACGGTGGTGGGCGGGAAGACGGTGTACGAGGCGAAGTGAGGTTGGTTCAGCGAACCGGGGAAGAAGACAGTCGAGGGCGGCTGTCCCCACATGAGCATCTCCGAGCCTGAAACATACCGGGGACTTCGATTTTAGGCTGAGGCTTTGCAGGCGGGTATAATTAAGGATCTATACGTTCTCGGAGGAAAGTAGTTTATGGATTCGCGGGCATTTTGGCTGCGGTTGAAGACGCATCGGTGGCTTTATTCGTTCAGCATTGTGGCTACGCTGTCGCTGGGCATCTTGATTGGTACGGTGGTTTCCTACGGCGTGAAAGGCAAGGAAGGGCAAAAGTCGTCCGATGCGACTCCGCTGACGGTGCCTTCGCCCAAGCTGCTTTCGAATGCGTTTTCGCAGATCGCGAAAGATCTGGGGCCGAGCGTGGTCAACATCAATACGGAATCGACCATCAAGAATCCGCACCGGCGCCGTGGTGAGCAGAATCCGGACGACGAGGATGGCGGCGGCGGCAATGGCGGGATGGATGACTTCTTCAACCGCTTCTTTGGCGGGCAAGGCGGTCAGGGCGATGGCGCGATTCGCGAGCGTTCGCTGGGTTCGGGCGTGATAGTCGATCCCAAGGGTTACATCGTCACCAACCGCCATGTGGTGGAGAAGGCAGACCGCATCCGGGTGCGGCTGCAGGATGATCCGCCGGGCGTGCAGCACGATGCTCGAGTGATCGGCGAAGATCAGGAGACCGATCTCGCGGTCATTAAGATTGACATGGATCGCTCCATTCCGTCGGCGAAGATGGGCAACTCTGACAGCATGCAGGTGGGCGATTGGGTGCTGGCCATCGGCAGCCCGTTCGGGCAGGTCGGCACCGTGACGGCTGGCATTGTTTCCGCGAAGGGCCGGGACATTGTGCCGGGCCGGCAGTTCCAGACATTTATCCAGACCGATGCCGCGATTAACCCGGGCAATTCGGGCGGGCCGCTGGTTAACATGGATGGCGAAGTCATCGGCATCAACACCGCCATTTTGAGCGAGACCAATGCCTATGCGGGCGTGGGCTTCTCGCTGCCTTCGAACACCGTGGTGCAAGTTTACAACCAGTTGATCGGGCCCGAGCACCGGGTGTCGCGTGGATCGATTGGAGTGGAGTTCAGTCCGCAGCCTGCGCCGGCCATCGCTAGAGTTTACGGTGTGAATTCCGGGGTTACGATTTCCGCCGTAGTCGCGGGCAGTCCTGCCGATCAAGCGGGATTGAAGGTGGGCGATACCATCACCTCCGTGGACGGCAAGGAAGTAAAAAACGGGGATGGACTGGTCAGTGAGATCGCCGGCCGCAAGCCGGGATCGAAGGCGAAGCTGGGATTCGTCCGCAACGGCAAGAAGGAAGAAACCACCGTCATCGTTGCCGACCGCGCCAAGCTTTTTGCCGACCGCCTTGGCGGAGACCAGGAGAACGGCGATGAGAGCACGCCCAAACAGAGCAAGTTCGGGGCGACGGTTCGCAACCTGACTCCGGAGATGGCCGAGCGGCTGGATATGCCGGCAGGCAAGGGCGTGATCGTGCAGGATGTGAAACCGGGATCGTTTGCCGAGGACATCAGCTTGAACCGCGGCGACGTGGTCCTGGAGATCAACAAACAGCCGGTGAACAACGAGAGCGATTTCACCCGCATCGAATCGAGCCTGAGGAGCGGCCAGGATGTGGTCTTCCTGGTGCGCCCACGAGGTTCGTCGCGGCAGGACGGAACCGCGTTCCTGGCCGGGACACTTCCGTAACCTGATTTAAGCCCAACGGGGACTGGCATTGCCTCTTGCAAGGGAGGATGATTACAATGCCAGTTTGCGTTGGGCTTTTGTTTTTGCGCTCGTCCGTTGCGCCGGTTCTGGCCCGGTTGTCTGGTAAGGACTTGAGGGGTTTACCGTTGGAACAAAAGCGTCGCGCGAAAACCGTGCGGGGATGTTTGGGCGCAATTTGCGTTCTGGTGGTAGTGTCTGTCTGCAGTTCGCCGAGTAGAGTGTCTGCGCAGGCTACGGACAGCGGCAATGCCGATTCGAGCAAGAAGACTAGCGGCTCGCAGACTGCCGGCAGAAAGCCGCACGCAAAGACAGGCGCGACAGCTTCGAAAACGGGCTCAAAAACTTCAACGACGAAAACTCATCCTGCCTCGCATCCTGCCGCTGGCGAGAACTCCAAATCGAATACAAGCGTCACCGCTCACAACAGCAAAACGCGGCGCGCGAATTCGCGGAAGAAAGGCAAGGCAACCGCGCGAGGGCAGCAGAAGATCGATCCCGAACGGGCACAGGCAATTCAGGAAGCTTTGATCCGCGAGCATTACTTAAGCGGCGAAGCGGCAGGAAGCTGGAACCAGGCCAGCGAAGATGCCATGCGCAAATATCAGGCCGATCACGGCTGGCAGGCGAAGACGGTGCCGGATTCGCGAGCGCTGATCAGCCTGGGGCTGGGGCCGAGCAAAGACCACCTGCTGAATCCGGAAAGCGCGATGACCACCGGGCCGGATGCATTTCATACGGCGTCTGTGAGTTCCTCATCGCAGAGCCCCGTGTCGCACAGCGCCGACCCCGGGACGCTTGTGAATACGAACACAACCTCGCCGGCTGATCCCGCCCCGGCGGCGACGCCCGCTTCTGGCCCGCAGTGAAGCCTGTAGGCAATCAGCCGCTAGCAGATAGCAATTGGCAGTTAGCGCTTCGCAATCGGCCAAAAGTGCCGTCCGACCAAACGCCAATTGCTAATTGCTAATTGCTAACTGCTAATCGCCGCTAGCTCCCACCCGTCTTGCGATAGTTCCCGATCACCGGCCGCGGGAAATAAGGTAGGGGCTGCGAGCGGATGATGGCAGCCGGGTTGGCTTCGACCAGCGCCTCCGCAACCTCTTCGCCGCAGATTTCCGCGACGGCTTCGCGAGCGGTCGAGAGGACGGGCACGCGTTTTGCCGTGTCGTGCGCATCGGTCGCCAGCACGTGAACGGAATCGTGTTCGAGCAGCCATTGCGCGGCGCGGCGCACGCGTTCTCCCCAAAATCCAGTCAGCGCAGAGCCCGTCACCTGGATGACGCAACCCTGCTCGGCCCACTCCACCACGCGCTGCAGGTTCTCGCGCAGAATCTGATTGCGCTCGGGATGGGTGATGACCGCCGTGATGCCGCAGTCGCCGAGCTTCGTAAAACAGTCCGTAATCTGCAGCGGGATGCTGTAATTGCTCAGCTCCACCAGCATGTAGTGCGAGCCTTCGATGGCATAGCGCGCGGGATTGGCCAGCACATCCTGCAGATTGTCGTAGGAGAGATGGAAGTCGCAGCCCAGGCTGAGCGTGAGCGCGTTGCCCACGAGTTGCTGCAGGTGTGCGACCAGTCCCTGCAGATACGGGCGGTCGTAATGGTAGCGGTCGTTGGCATGAGGCGTGGCCACCTGGTGCGTGATGCCATCGGCCGCCGCCATGCGGCACATGGCGACGGAAGTTTCCCAGGATTTCGATCCGTCGTCTACTTCCGGAAGAATGTGCGAGTGAATGTCGACCACGATTGTAGAAACACGGGCAACCCATCGAGGTTGCGCTTGATTTGATTTAAGCAGATTCGCGGGGAAAGAGAAAGTCGGAGACTTTCACCGCAGAGCGCGCCGAGGAGCGCGGAGGAAAATCGGCCGATCACTCCTGTTCTCACCGGATGGTTGGAACAACCCGCGAATTGCGGATTTCGCGATCCGCGGTGATCAGCGAGAGGCCTTCGGAGAGCGCGGTGGCTCCAATGATTCGGTCTGCAGGATCCTTTGGGTAGCACCGCGGTAACAAGGACGAACGTACACATATACGCCCGCTGATCGGAAGAACGATAAAACGGCCCTCGACATCTGTCAGGAAAGCTTCAAGGCTAGGAATGAAGTTGATTCGTTTCTTGCCGGAGAGCCAAGTAAGCTCGAGGAGCGTAATGCCGGAGATAGCCAAACCCGTGCTTTCCTGCCGGGCCTGATCAATGGCCGATCTTGCGCTCTTTGAAACCCGCGCCGGCTCGAGGCCAAGCCAGATGACAACATGAGTGTCCAGCAGAATCAATAGAGATCGCCCCATTCTTCAGGGGTCAGCGCAGGGGAGACTACGTCGCCCGTAATGGTGCCTTTACCTTTAAAAAATCCGAATATATCGTCCTTTTCTTTTTCGACAGGAACAAGCTTCGCCACCGGCTTGCCGCGCTTGGTGATCAGCACAGCTTGGCGCTTGGACTGAACTTCATCCATCACCTTCAGGCAATGGACTTTGAAGGCTCCTGCCGCCATTGTTTTCATCGGGGAATCCCTTTCGATCATGGTCATTATACTATAGTCATGAGCGTCAACCAGCGCACCCGGTGCCGGACACGAGGAAGGATCCCGAGAGAAAAGTCACGATAACCGCGCTAGAATGCTGGCATGGAGGTGCGGCGAATGAAACACCTCACCGTGCTTGCGCTGCTAAGTTTGCTGCTCGGCGAGCAGTCCTTTGGTCAGGCGAGGCCGCAGGGCCATGTCCCTCGAAGGACCAGCAGGCCGCTCAGGCTGCGGAAGCTGCTAGGGCAAAGGCTTTGAGAGTGGCGAAGACAGCCGCATTGGTGGTTCGCGCCACTACGACGGTAGCCTGTCCGGGTGGCGCTCCCGGAGATTGCATTCGCACCGACACGGACATCATTTCGCAAGTGCAGCGCCTCGTGGACGGGACCGAGGTTTGGGAATATCTCGAGAAAGTGGACGCGACCGAAGCGGACATCTTCCTCGAGTTCGAAGTCCGTAACGACTCAGGCGTGAGCTTCAACGTCAGGGAAGCCGACAGCAACAAAATCCTGTATTCGGAGTATCGCGAGGTTGTCTCCCTCGATAACGACATTAACCGCATGATTGCCCACTTCCTGCTGAGCGCACCAAAACGAACCGAGGCTGAGCAAGAGATGTTCAAAAAGAAAAGGCGGTGTGCGGCCATTACCGCTCGGTTCACATTCGCGCAAGCGTACTACCAAGAGAGGCGCAGGACGTATGATTGGAAGGTCAAGAACGGGACTGCCGCCACTCAGCAGGTTTGTGAAAAGCATTGGCTATCCAATATCTGCGCTGAGGCCGCGAACGGAGGAGGTAACTTCTATTCAGAAGCTTGGCCTCCTTCTATCGCGGAACTCAATCGCGACCTTGCATCGGAATCCGACGAGTTGCACGAGTTGGAACAGCAGATGAAGCCTATTCAGTCCGCTGCGGAGGCGGATGCGTGCACCCTGCCCTTGCCAAGGTGACCGTGTGCTAACGGACAGAGGGCCGACCATCAGACGAAATTCATGCTGGCATATAAGTTCTTGGATTCACAGTTCGGGCTAAAGAGCCTCCGCGAAAAAGCGTCTGAAAATATCGGTTCTGCACGACCTTAACGACCCATTCGAACTCCTGCCTTACGAAATGTCAGATCGCAACCGTCGGAGAGCCTTGCGAGAGACTCGTAATGGGCTCGCCGGACGACGCGGCATACTGTGCTTCAGCGCCGATTGGAAGGATCCGGTCATCTGGGCCCATTACAGCGACAAGCACAGAGGACTATGTTTAGGTTTTGACATACCGGATGAAAAATGCAAGAGAATCGAATACGCTACGAAGCGCTTAAAGCTTCCCGCTAAGCCAAACCTGGTCGATGCTGAAGTGCTGCTTTTTACCAAATATATAAACTGGGCGTACGAGCAAGAGATTCGCGTTTGGGCGGCCCTAAACACGGAGGAAAACGGACTCTACTTCTCTTATTTTGGGAACAAGCTGCAATTAGTTAGAGTCATCGCAGGGGCAAGCTGCTCTCTGTCTGAACGCGAGATTATGGGTGCCTTGGAGCCGCAGGCAGGTGTTTCCGTGATCAAGGCACGAGCAGGATTCAAAGAGTTTGAGATCGTAAAGGACAAGCGAGGATTCCCCAAGGCACGAGGCGACGTGCTGGGCGCCCTACCCCTCGTTTCCTGAAGGGTGAGATTCCACTGCCCTGTCTAGCTCGGCTTTCTCCAAGTCGGAAATCGCAGCATCGAAAATCCACAGCCCCGATGTGACATCTGACCTTGCCCCCGGATCCTGAATCGCGCGATCATGGTCGAGGCCGTGACGGTTGGGTGAACCCACACCGCCGCGCCGCTAAGTCCTTTGTTTCACGTATTTTGACCCCAAGTCCTTTGAAAGACGTATTTTGCGGGGAATTTACCGCTAACTTGGTGATTCCAATAGGGAGGGGGGTAAGGGGGGTATACCCGTTTTTACAAATCAGAGTCACAAAACGACCCGGTAAATGGTCGCCCAACCGAAGCCCACGAAGAATAATTTGGAGGTGAAATCCGCAGCCCAGAATCATCCGCACAAAACGACGAGCCAACGCACTCGGTAGACTGAAGCCAGGAGCGAGTAGCCGGAAGCCGAACTCCTTGCCGCACCTGCAATGCCCGCTGTAGCATCAATATTCAGGCATTCATAAAGGAGCACTCATGGCAACCGACACTCTCGCGTCCCCGGCTACTCTCAGCCACACCCCGACCAAGGTCCTCAAGAACTTCATCGACGGCGAGTGGGTGGAGTCCTCGACGGGCGAAACTTTCGAAAACCGCAATCCCGCCGACACCCGCGATATAGTCGGCATCTTCCAGAAATCGGCCAAGGCCGATGTTGACGCCGCCGTGGACGCGGCCAAGCGCGCCTTCGCCAAGTGGCGGCTGGTGCCCGCGCCGCGGCGCGCTGAGATTGTGTTCCGTGCCGCCGAGATTCTTATCGAGCGCAAGGAAGATTACGCCCGCGAGATGACTCGCGAGATGGGCAAGGTGCTGGCCGAAGCTCGCGGCGACGTGCAGGAGGCGATCGACGCCGCGTATTACAACGCCGGGGAAGGCCGCCGCCTTTTCGGCCCCACGGTTCCCTCCGAAATGCCGAACAAGTTTGCCATGGCTGTGCGCCAGCCGATCGGCGTCTGCGGCATGATTACGCCGTGGAATTTTCCCATGGCGATTTCGTCGTGGAAGTTGCTGCCCGCCATCGTCTGCGGCAACACTTGTGTCATCAAGCCCGCGCAGGATACTCCGCTCTCCACGTTTAACCTGGTCCGCGCCCTCGCCGATGCCGGCCTGCCGAAAGGCGTGATCAACATCGTCGCCGGTTTCGGCGCTGACGTGGGCACGCCGATCGCCGAGCACGCCGATGTGCGCGCTGTCTCGTTGACCGGATCATCGGCGGTGGGACGCATCATTGGCGGCATCGCGGCCAAGAGCTTTAAACACTGCTCGCTCGAACTCGGCGGAAAGAATCCCATGATCGTGCTCGACGACGCGAATCTTGATCTTGCGATCGAAGGCGGCCTCTGGGGCGGATTCGGCACCACCGGCCAGCGCTGCACTGCGACCAGCCGCATTATCGTGCAGAAAGGTGTGTACCGCGAGTTTGTCGAAAGATATGTGGCGCGCGCGAAGAAGCTGAAAGTTGGCAATGGCCTCGATGAAACGGTGGAGATGGGACCGGCGATCAACGAAAAGCAACTGCAGACTGACCTCAGCTATGTTGAGATCGGCAAGAACGAAGGTGCGAAGCTGATGTGCGGCGGCAATCGCCTGGATCAGGGCGACTACCAATATGGCTGGTTCATGGAGCCGACCGTGTTTACCGACGTTGACCCAAAGATGCGCATCGCGCAGGAGGAAATCTTCGGCCCCGTCGTGTCGATCATCGCTTGCGAAGATCTGGAAGACGCCATCGAGATCGCCAACGGCATCGAGTACGGACTGTCGTCCGCGCTCTACACCAAAGATGTGAACAAGGCCTTCGCCGCCATTCGCGACCTCTACGCCGGAATTACCTACATCAATGCGCCGACTATCGGAGCAGAAGTGCATCTGCCCTTCGGCGGCACCAAAGCCACCGGCAACGGCCACCGCGAAGGCGGCATCGGCGCGATTGATTTCTATACGGAGTGGAAGTCGGTGTACGTGGATTACTCGGACAAGCTGCAGAAGGCGCAGATCGATAGGGCGGAGTAGCCGGGGAAGGTTGTGCGGCTAAGGGTTTGGAATGTCAAAGCGCAATAAATTTGACGTTACGGTACCCTGCCAGTAGGGCATGAGCGCGATTCCCGGCAGGTCGAGGTTGGCTCCTTGCTGGCTGACTCCCTTGCCAGTGAACTGGGCTTCAAGGGCATAGCTGCCGGGTTTCGGCTTGTAATCAAACTCTGCGGACGCGACCGCCCAGTATCGATCCAAATTCACGGGGATAGAAAAGACGGCACCGACGGGAAGCGGCACAACTAACGGGTCCACTCGGCCGGAAATGAACGAAGGGTCGCGGAGGTCAAGCCGCCGGGATTTTCCTTGCGCATCCGTGAGGGTCAAGATAATGGCGTTCGGATATTGCCGCTTCCCGTTGGCGAGCATGACGCCCAAATTCAGGACCAGGTCATTTTCACCCATGTTCCGCAGCTCGATTCTGAAGTCTGGAGTTTTGGAGCGCACACCGACCGCCCGGTCGAGATTGATCGTCATTCGCAACCCGCTGACCGCCTGGCCTCCCGCTTGCGGGATTGGGCTTGGTGCGGCCGACAATCCTCCGAGCAACAGTGAGCTCGTCAGCAAGCCACCCCGGAGGATCTTGCGAGTTCTCTTTGGAAGCATCATCGGAAGGCCTCCCTCGCCATCGACGACGAATCAGAGTTGAAACGTACAGAAGTATACGCCGGGCTTTCTACTGATTCGTCTAACGCGTACCCCCCGCTAGAGACTATCCTCCGCTTGTTAGCCGAACCCATTGCGTTGTAAAGTAACGAACGCAGTCGGGAGATGACCAAATGAAAGAGAACTTGCAGCGACTCGCCGCGGTACTGTGCGCGTCCATCCTTTGCTTCCTAGCAACCACGGTGCAGGCCGAGCAACGGCCCGCCATGACGAGCCATGTTCCCGAGGCAGTCGCCAGCGGAGTGGCGCCCTTGGTTGGCCACCTTTCCGGCACGCAGCGTCTGAGCCTGGCAATTTCTTTGCCGCTGCGGAATGAGGCCGTGCTCGAAGATCTGTTGCAGAAGCTCTACGATCCGCAAAATCCGAATTACCATGTCTACCTCAGCGTGGCTGAATTCACGGCGAGATTTGGTCCCACCGAGGCCGACTATGCGGACATGCGAAGTTTCGCCGAAGCCAACGGACTTGCCGTGATCGATACGGCCGCCAATCGCATGGTCGTGGATGTCGAAGGTCCGGCGGCAAACATTGAGAGCGCGTTCCACGTGACCCTCGGCGTCTATCAGCATCCCACCGAGAGCCGGACGTTCTATGCGCCGGACCGCGAGCCGACGGTCGATCTGGATGTGCCGGTGTTGCACGTTTCCGGCCTGGATAACTTCACTCTGCCGCATGCCAAGAACATCCGGTCCTCTCAGCAACTCAGCCAAGACGCGGAAGCTGGCAAAACCACGGGCTCCGGTCCGGGAGGCCAGTTTGTCGGCAGCGACCTGCGGGCGGCGTACTACGGTTCCGGCTCGCTTACCGGCAACGGGCAATCGGTGGGATTGTTTGAGCTTGGCGGATACGACCTCAGTGACGTTCAGAGTTACTTCGAGAAACTGAAGCAGCCATTCCACGTTCCGGTGAAGGGAGTGTCGCTGAATGGAGCAGCCTTGGGCTGTCGTATTCCCAAATGCGATGACAGCGAACAGGTGCTGGACATCGAGATGGCGATCTCGATGGCTCCGGGGCTAAGTCAAGTTGTTGTGTACGTTGGTAAACTCGACGTTCCTATTTTCAACCAGATGGCGGCCGACAATACGTCGAAGCAACTGAGCTGTTCCTGGGGATGGGGTGATGACGAGAGCAGCCTGGACCCGATCTTCAAGGAAATGGAGGCGCAGGGCCAGAGCCTGTTCGTAGCGACGGGCGACTATGGCTCTGCCAGCCCCGCAGGTTACGTTTGGCCGGCGGACGATCCTTACGTTACCGCGGTTGGTGGCACCGACTTGGTCACTAACGGTCCGGGGGGCTCGTGGAAATCGGAAACGGGCTGGACCGGCAGCGCGGGCATGCCCTCCAAGAATAAGATTCCGATTCCGACCTATCAGAAGCTGCCGGGCGTGGTGAACTCGACCAACGCGGCATCGCGGGGTTTGCGCAACATCCCGGACGTGGCCGCAGAAGCGAATACGAACCAGTGGAGTTGCTTCGACCAGGGATGCTTCGGGGGCAATGGTGGAACCAGTTACGCCGCGCCGCAATGGGCGGGGTTGACCGCATTGGCGAATCAACAGGCGGTGCAAGGCGGGGGAACGACGCTGGGGTTCCTCAACCCGGCGCTGTATTTGATTGGCACGGGATCGAGCTATGACAGCGACTTCCACGACATCACGATCGGCAACAACGGCAAATTTAACGACGTCGTCGGCTACGACCTGGTAACCGGGTGGGGCAGTCCCCAGGGGCCGAACCTGATCGATGCGCTGGTGGCGGCTGGCAAGAGCGAGTAAAGGGCTCGCGGGTGCTGCGTTCGAGTGGCAACTCAGAAGTCAGAAGTCAAAATGCAGAAGTGAGAGCGCTCTTACTTCTGCATTTTTATTTCTGACTTCTGAATTTCGTCAGTCGTCTGCGATTTGCTTTTGACTTTGTTTCCCGTCAGAATGCAACGAGGATCGAGTCCTGAAAATGCCCATCACCCAAACCCGCGAAATCTTTGCCGCCAAGCGTCTCGATAATGTCCGGTATGCCATTCGCGATCTGGCTTGCGTGGCCGACGAAGTTATTCAACAGGGACACAAAGTTCTGCCGCTGAACGTTGGCGACCCGCTGAACTTCGACTTTCAGACTCCGGCGCACATTATTGAAGCGGTCTACAAAGCCATGCGCGACGGCAAGAACGGCTATGCGCCGTCGCCGGGGATTCCGGAGGCGCTGAAGGCGATTCGCGGCGAGGCCGTGCGCAAGGGCATCACTACGGTGCGCGATGTGTTTGTTACTTCCGGGGTGAGTGAGACCGTGGATCTTTGTATCTCGGCGCTGGTGAATCCGGGCGAAGATATTCTTACGCCGAAGCCGGATTATCCGCTGTACTCGGCTGTGCTGTGCAAGCTGGGCATTGCGCTGAACGCTTACGACCTGAACGAAGACGATGCGTGGCAGCCGGAACTGGCCGACATCGAACGCAAGCTTACGCCGGGCACGCGCGGCATTGTGCTGATCAATCCCAATAATCCGACGGGCGCGCTGTGCTCGCGGCAGATGCTGGAGCAGGTTGCGGAGATTGCGCGGCGGCATAATCTGGTTGTCTTCTCGGATGAGATCTACGACAAGTTGATTCTGGATGGAACGCCGCACATTGCATTCGCCGCGGTTGCGCCCGATGTGCCTTGCATCACTTTTGGCGGCATGTCGAAGAACTACCTGGTTCCGGGATGGCGCATTGGCTGGGGCATTGTCTCGGGCGATGCGGCGGCGGTGACGCCTTATACGGAAGGCATTCACCGGCTGCTGCGGGCGCGGTTGTGCGCCAATCATCCGGAGCAATATGCGATTAAGCCGGCGCTCGAAGGTCCGCAGGATCATCTGGTGGAAGTGCAGCGCAAGCTGCGCTCGCGGCGCGACCTTACGCAGAAGTGGTGCGAAGCGACGCCGCGCGTGAGTTGTGTTGCGCCGCGCGGCGCGTTCTACGCTTTCCCGCGCATTGATATTCCCGAGAGTGATGAAGTCTTCGTGAAGGAACTCATCCGGCAGAAGCATGTGATGGTTGTGCATGGTTCCGGCTTTGGCCAGAAGCCTGGGACGCAGCATTTCCGGATTGTGTTTTTGCCGGAGGAAGGGACTTTGACTAAGGCTTATGCTTCGATTGGGGAGTTTATTGCCGAGCGCTACGGGGCTTTTGGCTCTTAGCTCTTGGCTCTTGGCTTGAGGCTCCTCGCTCATTGCTTCAAACCTGCCTGCTTTGCCTTGTGGATTTTGCCTGCAAATATTCTTGCCGCTCTCCGGTTGACACGGCGGCTGGTGGCCTCGCTGTGCGGTGCCGATTGGTGAAAAATTAGGGGGTACCCCCCACCCCATTTTCCCCTGAAAGTCTTGCTGGGCGCGGGGTTCACCAAGCGAGTGTCTGCAAAATACGTCTTTCAAAGGAGTTAGAGGTAAAATACGGCGAACAAAGGACTTACCTCTCGTTTGCGTCCGGCTCGATTGACCGCCTCCGCCTTGACTATGATGGGCCGATTTGGGAGGGAGGGCAAGGTTAGATGTCACAGGAGGGGTGTGGATTTCGGCTTCTTAGACACCTTCGTGCATCATTAGGCTAGGATCATTAGTTCTCATTGGGGATGCGAAGGGTCCGAGGGAGCGGATGAGATTGGGGGCAATGCGTCGTGGAAATCGCAGGAGGAATCGTCGAATCCGTCAGGCGGTATGTGTCCGACGACGATTGTTACGCCATCTTGGAAGCCGAACGTTGGCCTAAGGCGTTAAGCTGCATACACTGTGGGAGCAACGATGTTCGGAGGTTCAATATAAAGGGCGGCGGTGTAGCCCGTCGGACTCGGTTTCAATGCAACGGTTGTCGCTATCAGTTCTCCTCGACGACCGGCACGATCTTTCATCATTCGCGTGTATCGTTATTGAAGTGGTTCGTTGCGATCGCCTTGCTCAACCACAATCCGAGGCTGAGTGCTGTCAGGCTGCAGAAGAACCTTCAAATTACCTACAAGTCCGCCTGGCGACTACGACGGGAAGCGTACGCTGATTTACTCGGGCTCGATTATTTCGGGGATGAAAAAAATGAGGCTGACGAATTTGGAAGCCCCACCACCAAGGCCCTTGAAAAGCGACCGCCGCGAATGGGGAGAAAAATCGTCCTTGCTTCGATGATTCTGAGATTCACTCAGAGGATTCCGGATCCTCTTCGAAAAGAGCTTGTGGGCTTGGCTGCCTTGCAAAAACCTGAGAAGCTCGGCTTGTAGGTCTACTGTTCCTGCCGCCTTTTCATGCAACAGTTCTTAAGGGTTTTGCCTGATCCGCAGAAACAGAGTTCCGTTTCGATCAGCCGAGAGTCTCTTAGAACTGCAACTAATCTGCGTGCGGTTATATGGATAACCACAATTTGCGAACATGCACATCGGAACGTACGTGTCGCTTCGACGGATAACAACTCGAGATATTCGAATATATGACCGATCAGGTAAGTGAGTCCAGCCAAAATTACAGACCAGTTGAGTATTGTAGTAAGGAGAACGTCCTCGCGTCCGCGCTCGATCAAGTGAGCCCCGAGATCCAATAGCAGTGTTACCAGGAAGAGGCCACCAGGTTGAAGGAATCGCTTCGTCACGCGCGGTCCCCCCTTTTATGGCGGCATGGCTCGCATCGCGAGGGGCCTAGTCTCGTCGATTTCGTTGATTTCGCTATGCCGACATTAGATAAGATGCTATTTGGCTGCAATGGTTCGCTCTCGCGACGGGGACTTATAGGCATCCCATTGATAAAAGTCAAGTTATATATTTTAGCCTTCCCTAGGGATCCTTCTGATTATCCCCTTAAAACAGCAAGATAGGGTCGCTGAAGCGCCGCTCATCTGCGGCGGCCCGCGGAGACAGCAGGTTCCTCCACTTCGCCGTCGCTGGCGCTCCGACTCCGGTCGGAATGACAAGATTTTGGAATAGCTGTCAAAGTCAAAGTCAGAACGAGGATCAAAGGCAGCGGACAGGAGTGTCCGCTCCACACGAGCCATGCAATTGGCTAGATGCCGATGTTTACGGCGCGGAGGGCGTCTTTGTAGGCTTCGCGGGTTTCGGTGAATTTGGTGTGGGCGTCGTGTTCGAGGAAGTGGGCGGCGTCCCATTTTTCCCAGGCGAGCATGGAATGGTCGGGAGTGGCCAGGGCTTCCTCGGCGCGAATGGTGGCGACCCATTCGTCGGTGGCTTTTTTATAGGCGAGACGTAGTTGGTCGAGATCGGCTTGGGTCATGGCTTGCAGGGTAGTCTCAGGCTGTGGCGCGGTCAATGGAATGAGGCGAAATTCATGGAGAATTAATAGAGGGCGGTTGCATTCCTCAGGGGCTAAAAGCCCGCATTCATTTTTACAGCTTACGCGGCGCTAAAGCGCCGCTCTTCCACGGTGGCGACGGCAAACAGCAGGTTCCTCCCTTCGCCGTCGCTGGCGCTCCGACTCCGGTCGGAATGACAAAATGGTGGGGTGTCGCTAGCGCGCCGGCTTCGGTCGGAATGACAGGATTTCGGAGTGGACCTTCAAAATCAACATCAGAAATCAACATCGAAATCAAAATCAAAATCAAAATCAAAAGTCAAAATCAAAAGTCAAAATCAAAAATCAAAATCAAAAATCAAAATCAAAGGCAGCGGACAAGAGTGTCCGCTCCACACGGACACTGCCTCCTCGCTGCATCACTGCCCAGCGGACTTCGGGGCTGCCGAGGATGAGTTGAATTCTTCGGCCATCCAGTGTTGCAGGGCGGTCATGCTTTGCGGGCGGCCGAGGAAGTTCTTTACTAAATCATTCGCCGACATCGAGCCGCCGGGTTCGAGGACTACGCGGCGGTAGCGCATGGGGGCGTCGCCGGCGAGCAGGTTGCTGTGATCGAATTGCAGGAAGAAATCTTCGGCGATCACCTTATCCCAAAGATACGTGTAGTAGGCGGAGGAGTAGCCGCCGAGGTGGCCGAATGAGGCCCACTGGTGAGTTTCGGGAAGGGGAACGAAGAGAGTGTATTTGCGGACGTCGTCGAAGGTGACTTTATCGAGATCGACATTCTCGGGCTTGGTTTTGTAAATATCGTAGGAGATGGCGCTATAGACATTTTGGCGGGCGACCCAGCCGCCGCGCCCGAAGGCGGTGGCGCGGTTCATGCGGGCGACGAGTTCGGCGGGGATGGGCTCGCCGGTTTTGTAGTGGCGGGCAAATTTGGCGAGGACCTGCGGGCTCGCGATCCATTCCTCAAGCATTTGCGAGGGAGCTTCGACGAAATCGGATTCCATGGTGATGCCGGTGATTCCGGCCCACTGCTGCTGGCCGCCGAGGATGTGGTGCATGAGGTGGCCAAATTCGTGGAAGAAAGTTTGCACGTCGCCGTAATCCATGAGGCCGGGATCGGTGGCGGTGGGCGCGGGAAAATTGCAGACGAGAATTGCTTCCGGTAATTGCTTGCCGCGGATGCCATCGAGCACCGGGGCCATTTCGGCGTGGCTGTATTTGCCGGGGCGCGGGTGCATGTCGAGATAGAAGCGGCCGATGGGCTTGCCGCTGTCGATGACGATCCAGGTTTCGACGGCGGGATCCCACGAAGGAACGTTCGGCTCCTGCTGGAAGCTGACGTGGAAAAGATCGGCAGCGGTGTCGAGGATGCCTTGCTTCACTTCCATGAAGGGGAAGTAAGGGCGAACGGATTGAGAGTCGAAATCGTACCTGGTGCGGCGGACGGATTCGGAAAGATAGCCGCGTTCGTGGTCCCAGATCTCTTTCGCGCTGGGATCGGTCTTTTGTTTTTCGGCGAGCAGCATATCGAACTCGCGTTTCGACAAGTCGCGGGAAGCGTCGTTGACCTGCTGGATGAAGTCGGCGATGTTTTGGCCTTTGGCGATCATCTTGTCGGCGGCGTTGTAATCGGCCCAGGAGGGATAACCGAGGAGCGTGGCGATCTCGTAGCGCGTCTTCATAAGGCTGGTGAGGACTTCCTGATTCTTGGGGTAGGCGCGGGTGTTGAAGGCGAGGGACATGCGGCGGCGCAGCGACTCGCTTTTGGCGAAGGTGAACACGGGGTAAGCGTCGGGATAATCGGTGGTGAGGTGGATTTTGCCGTCCGCGCCGGGCTTGTGGCGGTCGATGTAATCCTGGGGCAGGCCGTCGAGTTCAGAGGGATCGGCCGCGACGACTTTCTGATCGTCGGAAATATTGCGATCGAACATGGACTGCTCTTCGGTGGCCTGATCGTTTAGTTTCCTGAGGCGGGCGCGGGTAGCGTCGTCTTTGTCCACGCCGGCGAGGCGAAATTCGAGAAGCTGGCGCTGAACGTAATACTTTGTGGCGGCGTCGGCATGAGAAAGATCGAGCGCGGCGAGGGCGTTGTAGACGTCGTGGTTCAGGGAGATGGCGGTCTGCGCGGCGCTGGCTTTGGTGAGCATGGCCGTGGCGTGATCGCGGAAGGTGGAATCGGGATGGACCTGCTCCATGAGTCCGGCGAAGTAGCCGGCGGAGTTGTTCTGGTGGACGGCTTCATCGAAGGGAACGAGCGTGTTTTCGATGGTGCGAGGGCCTTTGGCGGCGAGCAGCGTGTCGATGGCGCGCAGGCCGGCGGCGAGGCGGTCGTTCTCGATTTTCTCGAAGGCGGCGACGTCGGGTTTGGTGGCCCAGATGGTGGGCTGGGATACGGTGACTTTCTGCGCGGAGAGGACGGCAGCGAGAACGAATGGGAGACAGAGGAAGATGGCGAGACGCGCGGCAAGCAACATGAAAGAACCTCGTGGAGAACTTGTTGGATCGGGTGGAACGATTTGGAATCCGGCATTCTTCGCGCCGACTTGAAGTGCGGATAAATTGTTGATGAGGGCGTGATGCGATGTCAAGTGCGGGGGCCGGAATTCGCACGCTGAACAAGACACCTGCGCAATGTTGTGCTCCCCGAGCGAACCGGGTTGCATATCGACGACCGCCGGGCTATGCCCGGCCGGGACAGCCGGGGGCGGCTGTCTCCACATAATCACCTTCTAGCGCCAGCGTTTTATTTGCGGCCAGAGTTCCGCGAAGGTGCCGAATTTTGGGCCGCGGCAGATGTAGACGTCGATTTGTTTTTCGAGGGCATAGGGATTGTCGGCGGATTGGCCGACATATTCGACGCTGGTCCAGAGTTGTTCGAGGCGCTCGCGGCGGTCGTCGAGGACGATCAAACAATTGCCGGAGTAACCGCGCGGTCCCCAGACAAACCAGGTTTGATGGCCACTGATGGAACGGGGCAGGCCGTAGCGGCGGCCGAGGAAGTCGATGGCGCCAGCCTGGCCGTAGTCCTGGGCGAAGATGCCGCAGGCTTCGTCTTTGCGCTCATCCGGGGTCAGGCGGTTCCAGGCGACGGCGGTTTCGGCGACGATTTCTTCCCAGCCGAATTGGTCGGCGTACCACTGCGGCAGCGCCGCGCGGGCGTGGCTGTGTTCCATGACCGGCAGTTTGAAGGGAAGAGTTCTTGTGTAGGCGAGGAAGTTGTCCGGGGAAAGCACCGGCACGGTGATGGGAAGCAGATGCGCGCCGCTGGCGAGCAACACAATTGCGATCGCGGCTTTCAACCACATGCGGCGCGGGCGAATGGTTTCCGGCTGGCCATCTTTTCTTCCATCGATGGCGGAATCGATCACGACTGCGCCCGCAGCCAGCAGCATGGGGTATACGGGAGCGAGGTAGTAGTTCTTGCCGTGGAGAACGAAGAAGACGGTGAAGCAGACCAGGTAGCACCAGCCGAGCGCGCGGTAGGGCTTGAGGCGCGAAGAGAAGAGGAGCGCGAATAATCCGGTCAGCCAGATGGGCGCGGCGATGGGATCAACCAACAGCGTTTGCTGAAGGAAATACTGAGGCAGCGGGAGAACGACATCGCGGCCTTCGGCGCGGATGTTGTGCATCAGTTCGACAAAGGGCCAGTGATAGTGAATGTTCCAGAGCAGGTTGGGGAGGAAAATCAGGAATGCGGCGAGGCCGCCGAGCCAGATCCAGGGATTGAGGAAGACGCGGCGTTGCGGAGTGAGCAGAAGGCCGACGACGATGCCGAAGCCGAAGACGGCGATGGAGTATTTTTCCTGCAGGCCGAGGCCGGCGACTACGCCGAACCACAGCCAATAGCGCGGGGCATTTTCAGTTCCGGCACGTTTGATGGCGAGGATCGCGAAGTAAGCGCAGCCCATCCAGAGGTTAGGTTCGAGGCAGTTGGTGCCGAGCAGGCTGCCGTTGGAGAGATATTGGGGTGCGACAACGACGGTGATGGCGCTGAGAAGCAGGGCGAAGCGGCGTCCGCCGAACTCGCGGGCTAGGACGGCGGTTTGCACAACCAGGAGAGAAGACGCCAGCGCGGGGAGGAAGCGAATGCTGCGCAGCGAGTCGCCGAGGACGGCGCGGCAGATGTGGATGAGGAAGGGAATAAGCGGAGGCTGGTCGACGTAGCCCCAGGCTAAGTGATCGCCACAAGACAAGTAATCGAACTCGTCGCGGAAGTAGCCGTAGCGGTTGTTGAAGTAGATGTGGAAGAGAAGTTTGGCGAGGGCAATCGACCAAATGATAGCCATGCCAGAGGCGAGGAAAGACTCATGGTCGCGGGATGGTGTGGAGAGTGTGGTCGGCGCACTGGCCATGGAGGAGAAGAATAACGGAAGCGTCAGGGAATGTCATGGCGGGCTGTAGTGCTCAAACCTTAAACACAGAGGGCACAGGGTCACACAGAGGAAATCTCCAAAATATCGCTACATTCCGGTGCGGGCGTGTAACGGCGGTCAGGAACAAAGCAGTCCCATCCAAACGAAGGTAATGTTCCCAGTTGATTACCCTTATTTTGTGCCGATAGTCTTGTGGTAACGTTGGAATTACCGCATATTCAAAAGGTTTGAATAGGGCTTTAGGGCAACGTGTCTTCGCAGACTCGCAAACCGGGCATCCACATCGCATGGACGACGGTCACCTACCGCAGTGTGGCCTTGATGATCCTTGCGGGCGTAGCCGTGTTCGTGCTCGCGATTCGGTTCACCTTTCCGCAGTTCACAGAGAACAGCATTAAGGCGGCCGACAGCGTGGCCAACAGAGTTTTGGAGCGGGTGGCGAGGATGGCGCCGGCGGCGGGTAGTGGAATGTTGACCGCGCAGCAGGCCCACTTTACGGCGCTCGACGGCACGGTGCGGGTGAAGAAGGGAAGCGGCAACAGTTGGCTGGCGGCGGATTATAACGTCCCACTGGAAAAAGGCGATGTGGTGCAGACCGGCTCCGAAGGCATGGCGAAGGTGGTGTTCAACGACGGCACCAGCTACACCGTGAAGCAGGATTCGTTGATTGTGATTGAAGAAAACTCGGCCAACGATCAGCAGCAGACGAACGTGGCGGTCGCCGTGAGTACGGGAACTGTGGATCTTTCGACGGCGACTTATTCCCAGGGGTCGAAATCGCAGGTAATCGTGGACGGGGCGACGGCATCGCTGGCTCCGGAATCGACGGCGCAGGTGCACAACGATCCGAAGACGGATCAGCACGAGATCTTGATGAAGAAGGGCGCCGGCGAAGTGACGAGAAACGGGGAAACGGTGCAGTTGGCCAACTGGGAGAAAGTGAGCTTCCGGCAGGAAGAAGCCCACATGGAGAAAGACAAAGGGACGGGGCCGCCCACGCCGATTTCTCCCGCCAATATGGCGCCGCTGTTTACCTCGGGCGAAGCCACCAAGGATGTGGAGTTTTCCTGGACGGCGATGGCGAATGCAGTCGGTTACCGGTTGAGGATATCGAGGAACCCCTACTTTTCTTCTACACTGGTAGATAAGAGAGTGAACACGGCGGACGTTACGGTTACGAGCCTGGGCGAAGGAGCGTACTACTGGGTAGTACAGTCCTACGAATCTTCGGGAAAGGAATCGGTGGAGAGCGAGAAGAATCGCTTCACCATCATTCCCAAGGGCAAGCAGATGGGAGCCATCGAACTGGATCTGGATCCCTTTATTCAGCACGGACACGTGATCGAAGTGGCGGGAAAGACGCAGATGGGAGCGCGGGTGATGGTGAATGGGCGGGAGGTACCAATGATCTCCTCCGACGGCACGTTCCATTACTTCACGCCGCCGCTGGCGACCGGCGAAAACGTGATTACCGTGACGGCACAGACGGCGCAAGGCGGAGTGAATACGCAGCAAAAGAAAATTATTATTCAGTAAACGGCAATATTCAGTGAGTTAGCCGATAGACACGAGGCGGAAGGCAGACCGGTCATGTCAAGCAACGGATTTCATTCATCACGCTCTCACAACCTCAGGTCATTGTTCAGCTTGTTCTCCAGCGACCTGGCAATCGATTTGGGGACAGCCAACACTCTGGTGTACGCGCGGGGCAAGGGCATTGTGGTCAACGAGCCCTCGATTGTCGCCATCAACAAGAACACGGGCGAAGTGGAGGCCGTGGGTAAAGAGGCGAAAGAGATGCTGGGCCGGACGCCGGGCAACATTGTGGCCATCAAACCGATGAAGGACGGCGTGATCGCCGACTTCAAGGTCACGGAGAAGATGCTGAACTACTTCATCCAGAAGGCGCACAACCGGAAGATGCTGGTGCATCCGCGGATTGTGATTGGAGTGCCTTCGGAGATTACGCAGGTGGAAAAGCGCGCGGTCATGGACTCGGCATATCGCGCCAAGGCGAGCGAAGTGCATCTGGTGGAACAGGCCATGGTGGCGGCGATTGGAGCGGGGCTGCCGATCACGGAGCCGAGCGGCAACATGGTGGTGGATATTGGCGGCGGCACCACCGACATTGCGGTGATTTCATTGAGCGGCATCGTTTACTCGCGCTCGGTGCGGATGGCGGGAAACCAGATGGACGAAGCCATCATGAATTATCTGAAGCGGAAATATAATCTGCTGATCGGTGAGCGCACAGCGGAGCAGATCAAGATGGAGATTGGGTCGGCGCACCAGCTCGATAAGCCGATGACCATGGAGATTAAAGGACGCAACCTGATCGAAGGCGTGCCGAAAACGATTACGGTGGACGATGGCGAGGTGCGCGAGTCACTCAGCGAATGTGTATCGACGATTATGAATGCGATCCGCGTGGCGCTGGAACGTACGCCGCCGGAGTTGTCGGCCGACATCAGCGATCGTGGGATTGTGCTGACTGGCGGCGGAGCGCTGCTCAAGAATCTGGACAAGCGCATCCGTGAGGAAACCGGATTGCCGGTGTCCATTGCCGACGATCCGTTGTGCAGCGTGGTGCTGGGAACGGGCAAGATGCTTTCAGATTTCAAGCTGCTGAGGAAAATTTCGATCGAGTAGAAACAGTATCTGGTACCCAGTACCTAGTACCGAGAAAAATAAAATCGCCGCTTTTGCTGGGTACTGGGTACTCGGTACTATCAACTGTTTTTATGGAATCCGTACTTGGCCGTTACCGCAATCTGACCATCCTGGTGGGAGTGTTGTTTCTACAGGCTTTGGGGCTGGCGGTGCAGGTGAAGCGCGGTGCGGAGGCGGGGAACACGCGGCTGATCCGCATCTGGGCGGTGGATACGATTACTCCCTTCGAGCGGGCGCTGGTGTGGGCGCAGAACGGCACCGGCGATCTCTGGCACAGCTACTTTTTCCTGCGCGGGGTGCGGGCCGAGAACCGCCAACTCAAAGAACAGATCGAGCGAATGCGGCTGGAGCAGGTGCGGCTTAGCGAAGACGCGGAGCAGGCGCACCGCTTGCAGCAGTTGCTGGCGTTTAAAGAACAGGTCATCGTCAAAACCGTGCCCGCGCAGGTGATTGGATCGAGCGGGACCGATCTTTCCCGCTCGATTTATATCGACAAGGGGTCGAACGGCGGCATTAAGCCGGACATGGCGGTGATTACGGCGGGCGGCATCGTAGGCAAGGTGTGGGTCGCATATCCTTCGACTTCCTTGGTGCTGCTGATCAACGACCAGACCAGCGGCGTGGGCGTGATGCTGGAGAAGTCGCGGTTGCAGGGCGTGCTGAAAGGAACTCCCGATGGGGCGGTGAATTTGGAACGGGTGATGAGCGACGAGAAAGTCGAGCCCGGCGAAGCTGTGCTGAGCAGCGGCGGCGACCAGATATTTCCCAAGGGGATGCCGGTAGGGACGGTGACCAAGGTGGGCCCGGGTCGGGAGATGTTTTTGAAGATCGAGGTGAAGCCGGCGGCCGATCTGAGCCGGCTGGAAGAAGTTCTGGTGGTGACGGAAAAGCAGGAAAGGAATGCCGTAGTGCAGAGTACAGGCAGAGTGCGCGCGGCGGATATTCTGGCGGCGCGGCTGCCTTCGGTTCCGGATAAGCCTGCGGCGCCCGCGCCAGCGGCTGGAACGACTGCGGGCGAAGCAACCGCTACGGCGGCCGGGCAGGTCGCGAAGGTTGGCACGAAGCCGCAAACTCCAGGCGCGAGTTCGGGCGGACCCGGGAGCACGAGTGCGGCGCGCGGTGTGCCGGGTGCGGGGCAGCCAGCGACGGGCGAGGTTCTAAAGAAGGTGGTTCAGAAGACCGCTTCTGGTGGGTCGGCGGCCAATGGCGGCTCCGGGAATGCGGCGGGCTCGACTCCGGCGAGTTTGCCGGCCAAGCCGGCCGCGGCGCGGCCTAAGCCAGCTACTGCAGACTCCACTCCACAACCAGCTGCCAGCGCCGACAATCCCCACTAGCGTGCCCATCACTTACACATCGGGAGAGCAGATCGAGGTTTACCGGTTCAGCATGCCGGTGACGGTGGGGGTGCCGTTCCTGGCGCTGTTCCTGCAGTCGTTTGTGCCGAGAATCTTTCCCGGGTTTGCAATCTACTTCGACCTGCCGTTGCTGGTAACGATTTTCTTTGCCATGGCGCGGCGGAACCCGATTTCAGGGCTGTTCACGGGAGCAGCGATTGGGCTGGCGCAGGACATGCTGGGGCCCTATCCGATCGGAATTTATGGGATCGCCAAGACCGTGGTCGGTTACCTGGCTTCGTCGCTGGGGGCGAAGCTGGATGTTGAAAACGCCGGGGCGCGGTTCCTGGTGACGCTGGGATTTTATCTGGTTCACGCCGCGGTGTATTTCACGGTGGCGCGGGGCATGGTGAATCTGACGCTGCATTGGAGTTGGAAGTACGGAATCCTGGCCGGGCTGGCGAACGCGGTTCTCGGCGTGGGGCTGTACTTTGTGCTGGACAAGTTCAAGCAGAGAACGTGAAGCCAGTTCTCAGTTCTCGGTTCTCAGTTCTCAGTAAAACCGCTTATGACCTACGTTACCTTTCGATTATCCGCATCGGTGCCCTCAAGAGCTAGAATTGGGATATAGCCCACTCAAGAATCGAGCTGCGAAGCGGATCGCGTAGCAACTGAGAACCGAGAACCGAGAACTGAGAACTGATGTTCGGCCGCGACGACAAAGTATCGGAATTCCGCCTGACGGCGGCGCAGTACGCGATCCTGGCCATCTTCCTGGTGCTGGCTTACGGACTGTGGAAGCTGCAGGTGATGGAGAGCGGCTATTACGCCACCGCGGCCGAAAAGAACCGCATTCGCAATGTTCCAATTCTCGCGCCTCGCGGCAAAATTCTGGACCGCGAAGGGCGCGTCATCGTCGACAACTATCCGTCCTTCTCGGCCTTGTTGCTGCGCGATTCTTCGCGCGATCTCAATGGCGATGCGGATTTGATTGCGCAGGGTTTGCATCTTGATCCCAACGAAGTGCGTACGCGCATCCGCCACTTCGCTTCCATGCCGCAATACCAGCCGATCTTTCTGAAAGAAGACATCACTCCCGACGAGTTGGCCTTCGTCGATGCGCATCGCAACGAATTGCCGGAACTGGATACGATCATGGCGCACCGGCGGCTGTATCCGCGCAACGGATTTCTGGCGCATCTGATCGGCTACGTCGGCGAAGTGACGGAGGACATGCTGAACCAGCCGCAGTTCGAACTTTATAACCCCGGAGATGTTGTTGGAGTTAGCGGCGTGGAGCGGCAGTACAACGACGCATTGATGGGAAAGAACGGAGCGCGGCGGGCGCTGGTCAACAGCCATGGACGGGAAGTTGGGCTGCTGGGGGAAACGGAAGCAATTCCGGGAAAACAGTTGAAGCTCACGATCGACATCGATCTGCAGATTGCGGCCGAGGAAGCGCTCGACGGGAAGAACGGCGCCATCGTTGCGATGGACCCGCGCACGGGAGAAATCCTGGCGATGGTGAGCCGGCCGACGTTCGATCCGAACGATTTTGCGGTGCGTGTTTCGCGCGATGAGTGGAACAAGCTGGTGACCGATCCGGACAAACCGCTGCTGAATAAAGCAATTCAGGCACAGCTGGCGCCGGGCTCGACGTTCAAGATCATCATGTCGGTTGCGGGCTGGCAGGAAGGGATTGCGCAGACGCTGCATGTGAACTGCACCGGCGGCGCGGAGTTCTACGGACGACGGTTCGGCTGCTGGGTGAAAAGTGGACACGGCCCGGTCACTCTGGAGAAAGCGATCTACCAGTCTTGCGACGTATTCTTTTATACCTTGGCGGAAAAGTTAGGCATCGAGCGCATTGCAAAATATGCTACCGCTCTCGGGCTGGGAGAGAAGACCGGCATTGACCTGCCGAACGAAGTGAGCGGCGTGATGCCGTCGGAAGAGTGGAAGATTAAGAATTTCAAACAGAAGTGGTTCGCGGGGGAAACAATTTCGGTGGGCATCGGGCAGGGCGCGGTGGCAATTACGCCGGTGCAATTGCTACGTGCCGTCGCGGCGATTTCCATGGGCGGAAAGATGGTTGTGCCGCACGTGGTCGACCCGCAGGAACTTCCCAGCGGATACGTCGAGACCAGCCACGTTACCGAAACCAAGAATATTCCGATTGATCCCAACGGGTGGACTTTCATTACGGACGCGATGTCGCGAGTGTTGCTGCCGGAAGGTACGGCGCCCTCGGCTCATATTCCTGGGATTGATATAGCCGGCAAGACGGGATCAGCGCAGATTGTCTCGCTGGCCACGCGCGCCAGGTTCAAGAATGCCGAAGATCTCGCGCAGAATGGATGGTTCGTGGGGTTCACGCCGCGGCGTAATCCGGATGTGATTGTGTGTGTGTTATTCGAAGGCGGTGAGCACGGGAAACTGGCGGCGCGCATCGCAACGCAGGTGTTGAAGGCCTATGTGGACAAGCAGCACCGTCTGCCCCAGAAGATGGTGGAGAAGCCGAAGGGTGATGGCAAGGTCGACATCGGCGCTTTGTGGACGGCGCCCGGCGGCGATGGCGATAAATTGGAAGGGGGGCGGTTTGTGATCGATCTGCCGAAGAAGCCGCTGGTGGCGGCGACGGCTGCGCCGGGGATGGTCAGTGCCCGGTAGCGAGTACCCAGTACCTAATACCTTGGGGAACCAATGATGGCGGTGAAAGAGAGTGCGCGGATGGAGGGTGATGCTCGGTACTCGGTACTGGGTACTCAGTATTCATGAGCCGCTACGTTTCATTTCGCGATTTTGACTGGCTGCTGCTGGTCTTTGTGCTCATGATCTGTGGGCTGGGCATCATGGAAATTCGCAGCGCGACGGTGCACACCAAGTTTGCCGGATCGCACGTGAAGCAGATCTATTGGGTTTTAGCGGGAGTGGGGATGATGTTTGCCATCAGTGCCGTGAACTACCAGGCGCTGCTCGATAGGATCCATTGGTTTTATATTGCGGCGGTCGCTTCGCTCATG
This sequence comes from Acidobacteriaceae bacterium, assembly GCA_003140075.1. Lineage (GTDB taxonomy): Bacteria > Acidobacteriota > Terriglobia > Terriglobales > Acidobacteriaceae > Sulfotelmatobacter. Next base: position 52,823 of record PLIO01000214.1, read on the forward strand.
GCTGTGCTGATCTTCGGGCAGAAGTATCTGGGAGCGCGGCGTTGGATCAAGATGCCGGGCGGCAACCACTTCCAGCCCTCCGAGTGGGTGAAGCTGATCCTGATTCTGGCGATGGCCAAGTATTTTGCCGATTTGCGGCATCGCGAACTCTCCTGGTCGGACTTTATTAAGGCCGGCGCCATTGTCGGCATTCCGATGCTGATGGTGCTGGCGCAGCCCGATCTCGGGACCGCACTGACTTATATTCCTATAGCCATCATGGGAGTTTTCCTGGGTGGAATGCAGTGGAGACAGGGGCTGTTGGTGGCTGTTCTGGCGGGAATCGCGGTAGGCGCGGTATTTTTTGTCCCCCGGGTTCACGTTCTCAAGACCTACCAGAAGCAGCGGCTGACCAGCTTTATCGATCCCGAACTTGATCCGCAGGGGACGGGGTACCAAGTTGAGCAATCCAAGATTGCGGTGGGTTCGGGAGGGCTGTGGGGCGGGAAAGGCTCGCAAACACACGGGGCTTTCCTGCCCGTCCCGCAAACGGATTTTATTTTTGCGGCATTTTCCGAGGAGCATGGATTCGTGGGCGCGCTGGGGGTTCTGCTGTTATACTTCATAGTGCTGATGCGTTTGACGCAGAACGCGCAAACAGCGCCCGACCGCGCTGGCACGTTCGTGGTGATGGGTGTGGTGGCTGTGCTTAGCTTCCATATCCTGGTCAACGTCGGCATGGTGGTCGGTTTTATGCCGGTCACCGGAATACCCTTGCCGCTGATGAGTTACGGTGGGTCTTCGGTTTTGTTCATGTTCCTGGCGCTGGGGATGGTAATGAATGTTCGAATGCGCCGGTTTGTGAATTAGCTGGGTTGACCAAGATTGGTTAACCAAGATTGGATGAACCAGGATTGGCTAGCCAGCTAACAGGTTCATGAGTCGTGAACCGGGAAGACGGCAGGGAGCAGTCGCTGCGCTGGCTAGGCGCAGCCCCAAAAAATATCGATCGCCCTCGCGTAAAGGGGGCATTTCACCGGCCAGTCGAGCAGTCGAGGGCCGGGCAGGATTGAAGCAATAAAGCTGCTGGCAGGGAAACGGCCCCCCGACCGGAAACGGTCTGAGAGTGCGGTCACAAACCCGGCAGACGAAAAGCGAACAGTGCAGAAGATACCCAAGCTTGTGCAGCGGACTCGGACAGGGAGAAACCTCCCCGGCCCCAGCCGTCCCCCATGCGGGGCCAGCATCGCGAAGCTCGATCCTCCCGTTTCCTTCCTTGCTTCGCCCCGGTGAAACCCGTCTATTCGGCGGGACCGGAGTGTCCATGAACAAAGAGTTATTTGTATCTTCCACGCCTCACGAAACCAAGGTGGGGCTGGTGGAAGACGATCTGCTCGCGGAAATCTACCTCGAGCGCGAAAATGAATACACATTAGCCGGGTCCATCTATAAGGGCCGCGTCACGCGCGTGCTGCCCGGCATGCAGTCTGCCTTCGTTGACATCGGCCTGGAGCGCGATGCCTTCCTCTACGTTTCCGACTTTATGGAGTTGGAAGAGCACGACGAAGATTTGACCGACGTGGTACCGGCGAATCGTGGGGTGCAGGATCTGCGGCCGCAAGCGGCGCCTGCCGAGAGCTCGTCTTCGGGAGCGCCATCCTCTGAGGAATTCGGCGCGGTTGAGCCGGAGGCCAAGTTCGAGGAAGAGGAACAGGCGGAAGGTCAACCTTCGATATCCGCCGAGGCCGTGCCGGCGCCCAGCGGTGGGGATTCTCAAGAACGCGAACGGGGAGGCTGGCGCGGACGGCGCCGCCGCCGTGGCGGACGCCGTGACGGCCGCAGCGAAGGCCGTGGCGAAGGCCGTAGCGAAGGAAGAGGCGACGGACGAAACGAAGGACGGGATCGCGTGGCGGAGCCGCAAGTAGCGCGGCCTGTGACAGAGAGTGTTGCGCCTCCAGCGCCTCGTCCCCAGGAGCCGCGCCGAACCCAGCAGTTTGGACCACCGGCGGGGTACCAGCCGATATTGCTTCCGGGAGAATCGATCTCCAAGTACCGGGGCCTGGTGCAGCCACAGGCGGTGCAGGAGCAGGGTTACCGGCAGGATCGAAGTTCCCAACCAGATCACGACCCGAATCCAGCACCAACTCCCGAACCGACCGCCGAGTCGGCCGCGCCGATTGCCGCCACCTTCCCGCAAGACGAACCGATCTTCGCCGAGACCTCGGTAGAACCTCTGCATGAACAACACCACGACGCGCAGCCTGTGCAGGAAGACCCAGCCGAGTCGGCTTCGACTTCGACATCCGTGGACTGGAATCGGGAATTTCACCGGCGCGATGCGGTGAGTGCCGGGGTTTCTGCTGCGCCTGACTCTGCGGCTGAAATCATCGAAGAGGTTGTCGAGGAAGAAGTTGTCGAAGAGGAAGACCGTATCGTCGCCGTCCCCGAGCATTCTGGCCGGGGTTTGGCTCCGGCTGTGCCGCAGGCTGCGGCGTTCGCCACGGCGGGCACGCTCGAAGAAGAGACCATCGACGAGGACGAAGTGGATACCGTGCGCTACGAAGAATCCTCCGACGAAGGCTACGACGAGTTTGAAGAGGAGACGCGAGCGGCTGGTCAACCTGGTTTGGAAACCGTGCAGCGCCAGCTTGCCGAAGTTCGCGCGACGGTGGAGGAGATCCACATGTCATCTTTAGCGGAGGCGGGCGTAGCGCCTGCGGAAGGCAGCGCACCCGAGGGCGAGGAAGACTCCGAGGAATTGGAACTGGAAGAAGCGCAAGCACAAGCCGAGGCTCTGCTTGATGCCGAAGCTGGTGGAACCGGCGCGGTCGATGTCCGAGCGGAGGTTCGCGCTCCCGCCGGAACGGCTGGTTACACCCAGCGTGCGCCTCGTCCGCGGCCCGGTTTCGACCGGCAGCGCGGCGGACGCCGCGGGGGTGGGCGGCGCTTCCCGCGCCGCGAGTCTCATGAAGTTCCGAAGATCAGTGACCTCTTGAAAGAGGGGCAGGAAATTTTGGTGCAGATTGCCAAGGAGCCCATCGGCAAGAAAGGCGCGCGCATCACCAGCCACATCGCGCTGCCGGGACGCTTCCTGGTCTATATGCCGACGGTGAACCACACCGGGGTTTCGCGCAAGATCGCGTCGGACGAGGAGCGGCAGCGGCTGAAGCGCATCGTGATGAGCGAGCGCGATAACGGCCAGGGCGGTTTCATCGTTCGCACGGCCGCGCAGAACGCCAGTGAAGACGAACTGCGCGCCGACATCCGTTTTCTGAAAGGTTTGTGGAACGACATCAAGAGCCGCGCCGAGGCTTCGAAACCTCCGGCGCTGATCTATCACGATCTCAACGTGGTCGAGCGTGTGCTGCGCGATCAGGTCACCAGCGATTTCTCTGTAATCTGGGTCGATACCGAACCGGAATACGAGCGCATTCTGCGCTTCTTCAACCGCTTCCAGCCCGGACTGGTGAAGCGCGTGAAGCTCTACACCAAAGAGACGCCGCTGTTCGAGCAGTTCGGCTTGAAAGAAGAGATGGACAAGGCGCTGAAGTCGAAAGTCTGGCTGAAGAGCGGCGGCTACATCGTCATCAACCAGACCGAGGCCTTGGTGGCCATCGACATCAACACCGGAAAATATGTCGGTAAAACTTCGCGCCTGGAAGATACCATCGTCAAAACCAACGTGGATGCGATCAAGGAGATCGTGCGCCAGATTCGCCTGCGCGATCTGGGCGGCATCATCATCATCGACTTCATCGATATGGATGAGCGCCGCAACCGCCAGCGCGTGATGCAGGCCCTCGAAGAAGAACTTCGCCATGACCGCGCGCCGTCAAAAGTTCTTCAGTTCAACGATTTCGGCCTGGTCGCCATTACACGCAAACGCGTGAAGCAATCGCTGGAACGCACCATCGGCGCGCCCTGTCCCTATTGCCAGTCGACCGGCTACGTAAAGTCGCTGACCACGGTCGCCAATGAGATTTACGTCGAGATGCGCAAGATGGCCAAGCATCTGGAGCAGGAAGACGTAATGCTGCGCGTGCATCCCGATGTTGCGAAAGAACTGAAAGCCAACAACGGCCGCCTGCTGAACGAGATGGAAGAGCTAACCAAGCGCACCATCATCGTAAAGAGCGATCCAGCGGTGCATCAGGAGCAGTTCGATATTAACTAGCTGTCAGCCGTCAGCTGTCAGCCATCAGTGCCCATGTGGGGACAGCCGCCCTCGGCTGTCCCGCCGGGCGAAGCCCGGCAGTTGCCTGCGCCACGGGAATCTTAGCTCCCCGCTTTGGAAGGGCACGGCTTCTGCCGTGCCGCAAAGAGCACCTCAACGTGGGGATCGCGCGAAGCGGCCATCAAAATGAATGTGACAACTGACAACATACGGTTTACAGTATAGTCAGATGGTGAGAAGCTTCAAGCATCGAGGCCTGAAGCGGCTCTTCGAACGTGACGACCGCAGCGGCATACGTCCTGATCTGGTGGATACGGTTCAGGAAGTTGACCGTGTTTGATGATGCAGCGGCGCCCCAGGACCTGAATCTCCTCGGGTATCGTCTGCATCCGCTCAAAGGCGGCCTGAAAGGGTTCTGGTCCGTGACGGTACGAGCCAACTGGCGCATCATTTTTCGTTTTGAAGAGACGGACGTCTTTGACGTTGAACTGATCGACTACCACTAGTCAGGAGAAACACTGTGCCCATGAAAAACCCCGCCCATCCCGGACGCATCGTCCGAAGTGCCTGCCTTGAGCCTTTGGGATTGTCGATTACGGAGGGTGCAAGAATTCTAGGTGTCACCCGGCAGACCCTGACCAAAATCGTCAACGGCAGGTCCGGCATTAGTGCAGAAATGGCGATTCGGCTAACCAAGGCGTTCGGCAGCACCGCAGAAACTTGGGTACGCATGCAGGCGAGTTACGATCTTGCGCAGGCCCGGAAAGCCGAGAGCAAAATTAAGGTCCGACGCCAGCACGTGCCACAAGAGTTGCACGCGTGAATTAAGGTCTTTCCAAGATGGCCAAGCATCTCGAACAAGAGGATGCAATGCTGCGCGGGTATCCCGATGTGGCGAGAGAATTGAAAGCCAACAACGGCCGCCTGCTGAACGAGATGGAAGAACTGACCAAGCGCACGATCATCGCGAAGAGCGATCCGGCGTTGCATCAGGAGCAGGTTCGATATTAACTAGCTGCCAGCTATCAGCTGTCAGCCACCAGTGCCCATGTGGGACAGCCGCCCTCGGCTGTTCGCCGGGCGAAGCCCGGCAGCCTGCCTGCGGCCCACGGCAGTCCTTTGCTCCCGCTTTGAAAGGGCGCGACTTCCAGCCGCGCCGCCAGAGCCATTAAACGCGATGCCTTCGGTTTCCGAAGGACGGTTCACCTCACCAAGCTTCACCAGACGGGCCACCCGTATGCGCTAACTTAAGCGGTCCGGGCTTGCAGTGCACTGCTGGCTTTTCAGCAGTCAGTTTCTCGACAGTCATACTCAATCTTTGGCCCGCCGTCCCCGGATGAGCTGCAGGTCCTGCCCTTGCCGGCAAGCGTGGGAAGACCGGCAGACGAGCAGAAAAATGCGGAGCCTTGGGACCGGCTCCGCCGGGATATTGGGTGAAAGTACACCCGCCAAGGACCAGGCTATTACGGCAGTGTGACGCTAGCGGAAAAGGGTGGTGACACCAGGCCGACAATCTGCGTGACCACCATGTCATTGTCTATGTTGGGGTCGCGATATACGCCAAGCTCGGCATATTTTCCCGCCGGCAAATTGGCAACCTGATTAAGATATCCATAAATCACGTTGCTGTCTCCGGATTTGATCTCCGTGCCCCGAGGGCCGCGATCAGCCCACACACATTCTCCGGGGCCGGGACTCTTCGCGCCAGCGCCCTCGCTTGCCCACTTGAATGGAGTGAGCGGGTTGGGCGCCGGACTGGTTTGGAGCGGGCCCTGACAATAAAGCGGGTAAGAGGGCTGGCGCGGCTCGATGTTGAAATAGGTCTCGTCGGTCGTCCCGAGTGCTACGAGGATATGCGTCCCGTCCTTGGTCCAGTCGGTCAGCACGGTGACTGCGGGATCGGTGCTGATGGTTTGTGACAGACTGTTTGTCTGCGTGGAAAAGGCGGAACCCGACATGGTGACTTTTGGAGTGAAGTCCGTGAATGCGGTGGACGGAGGGATCGCCTGAGGACTGTCGTTTTCGATGATGAATTCCGCAGTCGGACCTAGCGTGAAGCACTCGGGCGCGGTTGGGCTGACCGAGCAGAGCGGGTTCGCCTTGACCGACGCGCAGGGCGAGCCAGTCGGCGACGTGCAACTCAGAATCGCACCGGGGGGCGTCATGTCTTGGAGCAAGGCGCATCCATAGCCGCCATTGATATCCCGGGCGCCTGTTGCGTTGCAATACCAAGATTGAGCATAGAGCTCGTCGTTAGGGTTTGGGCTGAAGCCACCGCCACTGGTTTGGTTCGAGTCACCGCAGCAATATTCCTGGAAACTGTTGTAGGAGGCGGTGGTCGGGGTTGTCGACAGGAAGATGCCGTCCTGCATCAGGCCCACACGCCCGGTGCCCCCGCCAACGCCGACCCAAATCGATATCTCGGTGTCGGTAGTCTGGTCTCCGCCAGGGATCCCCGTGGGAACATTGAACGTAGCCTCGATGAAGTCGTACTCGGGAGAGCCGGTCAACATGCTGCCAACCCAGAGGTTGTCTGTGCTCGACGTCACGTTGTGCCGGTGCAGGAGGGGCCATTTGGCCTGCAGAAGCCGTCCGGGCTTGGACGCGGCGTCACGCCAGCGCGCGTACGCGGCGGCGTTCTTGGCCGGGTCCGGCCGAACTCCGTAGCCGGCCTCGATCAACTGGATCTCGGTGTAGCTGAACGGATCGCCTTTCAGCGCTGGCCGGTCCGTTCCTGGCTCCCTTGCCAGATCGAGCGGGCGCGACGCGAACGTATCGTCGGACGCGAGATCGACCGGATAGGACATGGATTTGCCCGCTGAGTCGGTACAATCCAGCGTAAGCCGCCGAGCCGCGTCGTCGGCCGTCGCCCGCACCGCATGAAAGCGGGCGTATCCATCCTCGCTGGTGAACACCGGGATCCCTGTTGTGGATGCACTCCCGGCGGGGTGCAACTTACATCGCAACCCCGGCAGGGCGCGAACGGATGCAGGTTCATAGCGCTTCGTCGCAGAAGATAGTTCTTGGGCGCACGTGTTTGGCACGCACAAAGTACCCAGGGACAGCACCAATGCTAAGGGAATTGCAAACCACCTGGACAAGCTATTGATCGCCTTTACGATTGGGTCACCCGGTAGCAAATAAACATGATTCAGCAAAATGATCAGCTTCTTGTTTTTCATGATTCCTCCTTACTGGATATGCACGTGTCTGTTGGAATGGTGAATAAAGCGCGGGTATCGTTTCATAATGGCGCCGAAGCCGCAGGCTTGATGGTGCAAGGAATCGAGCAGCGACTTACCCTGGTTTGGCTTGACGCCGACGAGTACGGTGCCGCCATCCACCGCATGGCACGGCTGGGAATCGTGGGCGGCGCCGTTTATGACGGCCTGGTCGCGGCGTGTGCACTCAAGGCGGGCGCGAACCACCTTTATACGTGGAATGTGCGCCACTTCGATCTGCTGGGCGCGGAGATAAGAAAGCTGGTAAAGATGCCGCCGACGGTTTAGATTTTCGCTTCGCAGCCGAGCGGCTGAATTGGCAAGCCAGAAACTGACCGCTGACTACTTTAGTAGGCTTGACGTAAGTCTCTCATCAGCCAAGAATGTAGGTTTCACTAGAGTTCTTTGACACTCCGCTCCACCCGCCTAACTCCTTACGGCTCAAGATTTTGTCCGTAACCCGTTGCGGCCCTTAGATTATTTTCGATTTTGCCGCTAAGGGCAATAATATCCTTGACTAATCATGATTAGTCTGCTACCATTACTACATTATGCAAGAACCCAAGACATTTCAAGAGGCAATTTTGTACTTCGCAGATCGCAACCGCTGCGTTGACTATCTTGCCCTTCGCCGCTGGAAAGACGGTGCGCCTGTGTGTCCTGCCTGCGGTCGCACCGATGCGAAGTTCCTAGAGAACCAAGCCCGTTGGCAATGCAAGGCTGTGCATCATCACCGCCAATTCTCCGTGAAGGTCGGAACGGTCATGGAGGATTCGGCCATTCCGCTTGAGAAGTGGCTGCCCGCGATCTGGGCAATCGTTAACGACAAGAACGGGATTAGCTCGTGGGAACTTCATCGCGCTTTGGGAGTGACACAGAAAAGCGCTTGGTTCATGCTGCATCGGATTCGCCTTGGTATGTCGCTACAGCGCAAGGGATTCGGTAGCGCAGCCCGTCCGAAGATGGGAGACGGCCCAAGGACAAGAAGGTTCGCTATGAAGCACGCGGCGGCGCTTACGGTAAAACCATCGTGCAAGGTTTGTTAGACCGCGATGCACGCGAGGTCAGGGCCAAAGTTGTGCCGGACGTGAAGCGCGAGACCCTGCAAAACGAAATTCTCAAGAACGTGAAATACGGTACGACGGTCTATACCGACGAAGCCGTTGCCTACGATCAAGGGATGCAATGGCGCTTCGTGCAAGAGATGGTGAATAAATCCGAGACCTACGTGCGGGGACAGGTTCACGTCAACGGCATGGAGAATTTTTGGAGTCTCCTCAAGCGGACGCTGAAAGGGACTTACGTTGCGGTCGAACCATACCACTTAGATCGTTACTTGGATGAACAGATTTTCCGCTACAACAATCGCGCCACAAAGGAGAACGCACTGACCGACGCAGACCGATTCAGTCTCGCGCTAACGCGGATCGCCAACAAGCGATTGACCTATGCGGAGTTGACTGGAAAGACTGCGGAGGGGGCCTCTACAACGCCAGAGCCGTTCTAACCCGCGTCGCCTGAAACGCGGTCGGAAACCGAATGCGAAGCGGACTGTTTCTTAGCCCGCTTTTTTCTTTCCTTCTCGCGCTTCTCTTTGTCCAAAGCCTTTTTGATTGCGGAGTGAGGGACGCGCATAAGACCATCCATCGCTTGCGTAAAAGTCTCGAATGGAGTGAGCGGCTTCGGCTTCATGCAAGTATCATACATTGTCATGTTCGACTTTTGCTTTGTCGTTCTCCATACGAGCACGCAACTCTTGCAGAATTTCTTTATTGAACGATTTCACGTGGATACCAAATGCGTCCATTTCGATTAAAGCCTGGAACGATTTTCGCTGCTTACGCGCTTCTAGCTTCGCCTCAGCTTCCTTGAAGGATTCAAACGCGACCAAATCAGCAGGCTGGAGTGGTACGCAGTCTTGCCAAGATAGGGGCGCAATTGTTGTGAAGGAATCTTTGTAGCGGAATCCCGAGCCGTTCATTTGCGTATTGAAGGCGCGCAGGATCGTAGGATCGTACTTCCCATCTCCGCCAGTACGGTCATGGAACAGTGTCACTTTGGCGGGAATGCCCTGTCCTAAGTTGTGCAAATCATCGCCAACGGTGTACATCACAAATCTTGGCAGCAATCCGTAAGCGGCTTTCAAACGATCCTCAGCCCACTCAGGAAAGACCTCGCACAAATCATCCAGTTCGATTGTGTAGGCGACTGCGTGCATTCCTTGGCTGCGCTTCACCACCCCGAACAAACCACGTACAAAAGCGTCCCGTTCATCTAATGACCAACCCTTGAAGTCACCGCGCCGTCCACTGCATTCCGAAGCGTGATAGCGGGAAATTAGCGGTCTCCCAGCCTTCACCAGTCGCCTGTTGACGGCGTCTATTTGGAGCTTCCAAGACCTTGCTAGTTCTGCCCATACCTTTCCTCTGGCTACGAGACAAGAGAACACGAAAAGATTTTGCTTCGCTCCATCGTAGCTTTCGTCCATGTAGCCAGTGAACAGCACAAATGTCCCCTTATCGAATCCCAAGGGATTGAACGGCTCCCAGAACTCCCTCAGGGGCAGGTATCTTGCTAACGGATTTTGTACGGGACATTTCCCGCTTTCCGGCACTCATAGTTTGACCGAATCACCTTGATTAGTCAAATATATTTATGCCCCGCTAAGTCGATGATTCCAATACCTGGGGGAAAGGGAGGGGTATACCCTAGTTACAAGAATGTAAATAGCTATGTCCCGAAGCGGGAGGGTACTAGAAGTACTAGCGGTGTCGCCGCCGCAGGCAAGAACCAAGGTCCCTCGCTTCGCTCGGGATGACAGTCGTATGGGATACGGCAACCGTGGAACATCTAACAGCCAGGATGTGCGAGGGCCTTCACCGCGAGGTCGGAACGCTCGCGCAGCTTCTGCACGGTTTCGAGAATAGCTTTGGCCGATGCGCCGGCATCGCTATTTTCGGCCACTTGGGCGACGCTTGCGGCCTCTTCGGCAGTAGTGCTGGCGATTTCGAGCAGGATTACGAGCGCATCCGCGTGCAATTTCCACAGCGAGGACATGCTCTGGCTGCGTTTGAGTTCTTCGAGTTCCGTGTTAACACGGGCCACGCAGGAAACCAGGCGGATCAGAGATCGAGCGACATCGGCGCGCAGGCTCTTCTCCTCCAGGAAGCCGGCATTGTAAGCCTCGGCCTGGGGCGTGGTGAGAGTCAGGTTGAAGAAGCGCATGGGAACGATCTGGCGGTACTTGGGATCGGCCACGCGGACGAAGACCCGGATCGATTCCTCGACGCGGCGCAGTTTGCTTTCTTCGGCGGAGAGTTGCTGGGCCGTGATGGCGGGCGGCTGGAAGGCCTGAGCCGCAACCGGGGCTTTCGCAGCGACAGCCCGCGCGGCCTTGGCAGCAGCCGCGGCTCCGCCGGAGGATTGAATCGCGTTCCCGGCGGTGGGCGCGAGCAACGACTTGCGGATGGGCGGCCGCCGGTCCAGTTCCTTTTTCAGGCGCGAAACACGGCGAAATTTTTCCAGCGCTCCGCTGTAATCGGCCTTGAGCATTTCTTTCTGCTCGATCGCGGCCACGTGCTCGACCGTGACTTCCACGCCGTCGACTGTGCTTAGGATGCTGCCGCCCATTTCGTCCAGGGCCTGGGCAAACTGTTTGATCTCAGCCAGGGCCTTGGTGAAGAGTTGATCGAAACGCGCGCCAAATGCGGCGTTGTGGGCAGCGACCGTGGCCAGCACGCCGGGATGATAGAACGAAGAATCCAACCAGCGCTTCAACTCACGCACTCGGGAAACGATCCCAGAGTCCATGAGCGAATTGAAATCGCGATAGCGGGCGATCTCTTCGCGCAAGGGATCGAAGTTTCGCAGCAATTGGACGTGTTCTTCCGGCAGCGAGGGCACGTCGGTATCGGCCAGAATTTCGATGAGTGCGATTTCAAACGGCGAAAGAGGCAGCGCACCGTCCAATCCGTAGCCCTGCTGTTGCCACTGGCCGGGGACGCGGGGATGGCGGTAAAGAAAAGTTGAAATGAGATCGGTCTTGTCGCGGTTGATTTCGCTGGGCTCGCGACGCCGCACAAAGTAGCGTAGCAGGGCCTCGGCGACTTCGGAATCCGTCTCTGGAGTGAGCGCCTGCCGCAGCATCGCGGGCGTGATTGCCATATCCAGCACGTGCAGCCAGCGATACATCCGGGAAAGCGTTTCGGGGAGATCGCGATCGGCATGGCGCAACGCCGACTCATCGAGGCCGCCCGGGATCGGGACTTCACCGCCGAGCAGGTCTCGCAGCAACTTCAAGTAAAACCCCTGGACTGTCGCCAGGATTGCCAACTCAAATTTCAGATCCTCGGCCAAGAAACGCTCCCGCGCGAGATTCTCCCCCGCGATGGGGGAATTCTTTAACTACCGTTCAAGTAAAGACGAAAGTCACCACTGTCGCAAGTTACTACCGGAGCGACACCGTGTATGAATTAGGCCGATGCTAACGCGGAAGGGCATGGACTTCCGCGGAGGCTGAGAATCTCCCGCAGCAGCTATTTTGTTCTTTCGTGGGTCGCGTATCGGCGCGGCTGAAGCGGCGTCTTTTCAAAACCGAGAAAGCTTGTTAAAAGACCGGCCCGTTTGCCGGCGAGACGCCGGCGCTACTTTTTCAGGCACTTTACAATCTCTCGCGCCGCATTCGCGCCCGAGCCTCCGGTTAAGCCTGCGCCCGGATGTGTGCCGCTGCCGCAAAGATATAAATTGTCAATCGGCGTCTTGTAGCGGGCCCAGTCTAGCAGCGGGCGCATGGTGAAAAACTGGTCAAGGGCTAGATCACCGTGGAAGATTTGGCCGCCAGTTAATCCGTAGGTTTCCTCGAGATCAAGCGGCGTGATGATCTGGTGGGTCAGGATCATCTCGGGCAAGTTTGGCGCGTATTGCGCGAGTGTCTGCACCACAGTCTGGCCAAGGGCTTTGCGCTGGTCGTCCCAATTGCCTTTCAGCTTGTAGGGGGCATACTGCATGTAGATCGACATCACGTGCTTGCCGTCGGGCGCGAGCGTAGGATCGGTCAACGATGGAATCGTAGCTTCGAGATAGGGCTGGCGCGAGAAGTTGCCGTATTTGGATTCGTCGAAGGCGCGCTCCAGGTAGTCGATCTCGGGGCCGATGTGAATGCGTCCCTTAAGCGCGGCGCCGTCTCCGTTTTTAAGCGCAGTGAAGGTCGGCAAGCCAGAGAGCGCCAGGTTCACCTTCGCGACCGTGCCGTTGCCGCGATAGTGCTGTAATTTCTGCACGAAGTCGGGTGAGAGATGCGTGGGGTCGGTGAGTTTGAGCAGCGTGCGTTTGGGGTCGGCGTTGGAGATGACGGCTTTGGCGCTGATTTCCTCGCCGGTAGCGAGCAGAACTCCGGTGGCTGCACCGTCTTTGACGCGAATCTCGATGACCTCGGATGCGGTGCGAATCTCGACGCCAGCCGCCTGCGCAGCGGATGCCATGGCTTGGGTCAGCACGCCCATTCCACCGGCGGCGAAGAACGCCGATCCGGCGGGATGAGAATCTCCGGCGGCGCGAATCAGCAATTGCAAACTACTGCCTGCCGACCATGGGCCGAGAAAAGTTCCGAAGATTCCGCGAGCGGCAATGACTGCGCGTAATAATTCGGTCTCGAAATATTCCGCGACCAGGTCGGCTACGGCCATGGGGCCCCAGCGCAGGACACGGTACATATCGCGCTTGCCGAGGTTGCGGAGGGCGCGGCCGGTTTTGAGCATGCTCCAGAGATCTCCGCCGCTGGGGTGGTCGATGTCCGGTGGAGTAGTGGCGAGCGCTTCCGCGATTACTTTGCTGATTTTTCCCAGAGACTGGTTGAACTCGGGATATTTGGTTGCGTCTTTTTGGGAGAAGGCGGCGATGGCTTGCGCAGATTTGCATTCGTCCTGATAGAGCGAGAGGGCGCGGCCGTCGGGCGAGAGCGCGGTGACGCAGGTTTCCGGGGTGATGAACCTCAGGCCATTTTTTTCCAGTTGCATGTCGCGGACGATGTCTTGGCGAATGGGGCCAGCGGTGTGCGCGAGCGTGGAGCAACGGAAGCCGGGGTGGAATTCATCGGTGATGGCGGCGCCGCCGATTTGTGTGCGGCGCTCGAGAATGAGAGGTTTGAATCCGGCTTTGGCGAGGTAGAAGGCGGTGACCAGGCCGTTGTGGCCGCCGCCGATGATGAGGATATCGCGTACGCTTTTTCCATTTGTGTTCATATGGTGAAATTCCCGGGTGCACGGGGAGAACGCCTTGCGGCGGCCGAGTGGGGGTTCGGGCGTAGGGGTCCCTTCGACAAGCTCAGGGCAAGCTCTTCGACTGCGTTTGTTCTTCGCGCTTGGGGCGTGAAGAACAATCGTCGCTCAGGATGACAACGGGGTTGCATGTTACGCGGCTCCTCCGAGATCTTTTAGCATTTCTAACGCGGCGAGGCGGCCGGGCGCACCCATGATGCCGCCGCCGGGGTGCGTGGCCGAGCCGCACATGTACAGATTCTTGATTGGGGTGCGGAAGCGCGCATAACCCGGCGCGGGACGCAGGAAGAAAAGCTGTTCCAGCGAAAGTTCGCCCTGGAAGATGTTGCCTTCGCTCAGTCCCCACTCGCGTTCGAGATCGAGCGGAGTGATGACTTGCCGGTGCAGGATGATGTCTTTGATGTTGGGCGCGTATTCGGCGATGGTGTTGACTACGGTATCTCCGAACGCTTCTTTTTCATTGTCCCAGTTGAGGCCCGGGCGAAGCTTGTAGGGCGCGTACTGCACGAAGCAGGAGAGCACGTGCTTGCCAGGTGGCGCAACGGAAGGATCGGTGAGCGACGGGATGACCATGTCAATGTAAGGCTTTCGCGAGAAGTTGCCGTACTTGGCGTCGTCGTAGGCGCGCTCCATGTATTCGACTGAAGGAGAAATCGAGATGGCGCCGCGCAGGTGAGCGCCTGGTCCGGGAATGGCTTTGAAGTTCGGAAGCGCGTCGAGCGCCATGTTTACTTTTCCCGACGATCCGCGGTACTTGAAGCGGTTGATGTCTTCGAGGAAGTCGGCGGGCAGATGCTCGGCTTCGATGAACTTGTTGAAGGTGAGGCGGGGATCGACGCTGGAGGAAACTGTGTCGGCGTAGATTTCATCGCCGTTAGCGAGGACTACGCCCTTGGCTTTGCCATCTTTGACGATGATTTTCGCGATGGCGGCCTGGGTGCGGATTTCGACTCCGGCCTCGCGAGCGGCGTCGCCGATGGCATTTGAAATTGCACCGGTGCCGCCGCGGGCGAAGCCCCAGGCACGGAATGCGCCGTCAATTTCTCCCATGTAATGGTGGAGCAGAACGTAGGCCGTGCCGGGCGAGCGCACGCCGAGGAATGTGCCGATGATGCCGGAGGCTGACATCGTTGCCTTGAGCACGTCGGTCTCGAACCATTGATCGAGGAAATCGATGGCGCTCATGGTCAT
>PLIO01000078.1 GCA_003140075.1 Acidobacteriaceae bacterium
ACGGAAAGCCGGGCCACCCGCCCCCGGTGAGCCTGTCCCGCAGGATTAACACCAAGAACGGAGGAAACCGTGGCTGAAATAGCAAGCTCTGTCTGGTACCAGATTATCGTGACCGACCCTCATGGCCTTTCGGGCGCAAGTGTCGCATCATTTGTTGAACCGATTATTCGCAGGCTTGCGGTGACCGTGGTGGTAGCACTGGACTTGATAGGGGCCTGCCCAGGATTAATGCGACACGAGAAACAAGCGCTTGGACGCGATGAATTCTTACGAAAGGTAGCGGATGCGACTCAATATGATTGGGCTTTCTTTTTGCTCTATTCAAGAACGTCAGGGCCGGAAGGATTAGGGGCCGATAATGACAAAGCTGCCATGCTGAGTGCGGATGCTACGATCAGGCTGGCCGACGATCACTACTTTTATGTTTACACTCGCGATGAGGGCCTTGCGTCTGAGCTCCGGCGCGAGTACCCGGCTGCCGAGTACAAGACCTCAGCGTTTGGGGAGCTAGACATTCCTTACTAGAGCAACGAGAAGGAGGTGTTACGCGGTTAAGAGTTGGCGCAAAATACGGCCAATGACAATACGAAAGAGGGGAACACTACAGTTGGTGCTCTCGAAAAGACTATGACCAATGAGGTTGGCAGCCTGAGTACTCCTAAGAAAGGCAATCCAGACGTGCTGGGAGACGCCAAAGATGCGCTGGCGAATACCCTCATCAACAACGCAAATCTAGATAATCCCGCAAAAGTGGCACCGGCCACGGGGACCGCCTCAACCCAGGACGCACAAATTATGAGGGACGCCGCTACGAACAGAGCGAATGGTGGGGCCGATCCGGTCGAGGGTCGAACGCAGTTTGGAACCACGCACAATCCTAGTATCCAGTCGCGGAGTGCGATGAACCATCTTAAGGGTGCGGCGGGCCGTGAGACAGTATACGAAAAGTTCGGTCCCTTCAGAGACAGCGTCAGTCGGCGACCGACCTGGATCGTTATCTACAATGATCCAGGGCACTAGCTCGCAAGGTCGGAGGACGCTATGAAGAAAATCACGCTAGCGATATCGCTGCTGTTTTGCTTGGGCGCAACCGTTTACTCGCAGGAGCAAACGCCACAACGTTTGCTTCATGCCGCTCAGTGCCTTGAGGCGAAGAAGTTCCTGCCATCCTCGGAAGCAACAAAGCTGACCTTCGGGTACTCTCTCGATGAGAAATCCTATCCGGGTGACAGGGTCATTTACCTGGTTCAGTATGAGGCTCCCGCTCACTCGAATGGGTTGGTTTTTGCGATCTTCCTAACAGAGCACGACGGCCATCAGGCGTTCAATATCCAGAACAACGCCAGCTTTGTTCTGTCCAAGGATGAGCCGAGCGGCGTCTCTTTTGTAAATCCTCCACTTGGCGGTACGTGGACGCAGGAGCACCTTGCAGCGGCTATCAAGGAGATCGAGAAGCAGCCTAGGTTTGCGCTTTCCGTAAAAGACTTATCCGCTGCCGATCCTTCCCTTGTTTGCGAGGCGTACACGGACCCCCAACCGAAGAAGAGTGAAAAGTAGTGAACCGGCTGTGCTCTACTCGCTGATCTGACCGCCGAGCAGAGTACCTGCCGTTGGCGTTTCTGGGCGGGCAGGGCGAGCGATCCGGGAGCGGGCGAGGTCAGGCAGGTACTCTCTCCGGTGCTCGGGTGTTCTGAGAGTTTCTTCTTTAGCCGTGGGTTTGGGTTCTGGCCGCGCCGATCTGTGGCGCGGCCTTGCCGTTTCAGGGTGCTGATCCGTTCCTGATTCCGGGGTGTCCTGGCCCGTCGATCCGCGCCGTGATCCGGGTCCGTTTAGCCGCCCGATGCGGTCCTGATTCGACTGCCGATTGCTGTCCGGGGGCGTGGCGATTCGGGCACGGCGAGGGGTGGCTTTTTCGTGCTCCCGGAGTGCCGTGGCGAGGATGAGGTTTAAAGCCGTGCTTCGCACGGGGTGGAAGGGAGAGACACTCCACCCCTGAAAGGGTGCTGCGCGGTAACTTTGGGTTACCGTGCGCGAACCTGTTGAAAGCAGAGCGGCTAGAGGAAAAATCCTCCGATCCGGTTGCTGTCGAGCAACCGGAAGTTAACGCAGGCGAACTTGTTGATTCTTAAGCGCGGCTGCTAGTCTCGGCTGTGATGGCGAGAGAGGAAGGCCGGACATGGTGAAGCCGCCGCTGCGCACGAAATCCATCGGTTTCAAAGTCAGCGAGGAAGAGTACGCGCGGCTGGAAACGGCGGCGCAGGCGAGCGGACGGACGCTCGGGGAATGGTGCCGCGAGGCGATCCTGCGGGGAGGTGCCAGCGATTCCGAGAGGCACGATCCGGCGCTGGCCGAGATCGTAGGAGTCCGCTTGCTGCTAGTCAACGTGTTGCGGCCCCTGGCGGCAGGCGAGAAACTGGCCCCGGAAGCGTTCGACAAAATGCTGGACCAAATCAGCGAAGTGAAGCACGAACTCGCCGCCAAGTTGCAGCAGGCGGCCCGGAAGAAACCGCAGCCAGAAAAAACCAGCGGCGACGGGAAGCGGTGATCTCCCTTTTTCGCTGGAGAGTGTACGGAGCGCGGGAGCCGCGTCAAGGGTCTGCGCTACGCTCCGATGAACGCGCAAAAAACGCGCGGCCTTGACACGGCTCCCTCTCCGCTCTGTTTGCTTCCAGCTATCGAAAAAATGTGAGAAAGAAAATGGGAGCCGGGGCGCAGCGCGAAGGCAGGATGAGCTAAGACACCATCCCTTGCGCCTTCGGCGCAACGAGAGGCACACAGCCGCAAAGCACGCGGCGTCCGGTGAGCATCCGGGCTTTGTCCGGTGTCTGTCCGGCATCGGTTCGAAGGTTGTTCTAGCGCGAAGCGGTTGCTCCCCGCAAGAATGTGTCGATGGTTTTTAGCAGTGTGTTCTGCTGATGAGCAGGCAGTTTCTCGATCTTCTCCAAACGGCGCAGCACGCGCAAGCTGGGCTTGCGGCGCAAAGAGTGTTGCCGTCCGTTAGGTTGCAGCAGTTCGTCGGCGGTGACCTCCAGCGCGTTAGCAAGCCGCACCACGATATCAGCGTTCAGCCGCAGCCTACCCCGCTCATAATCCGAGATCAAGGTCTGCGAAAGACCGACCCGCTCCGCTAGTTCCACCTGAGTCCAACCGCGTTCTTTCCGCAGACGGGCCAGCTAACTCTGCCATTGTCAGCCGCAACTCTGGCTCCTGCGTTGGGGCTGCTCGCCAGTCTGAAAGGCGACGGGCACGAGGGTCGTATCGTGGAAGACAGCGTCTGGACATCACCATTAAGTTAAAGGGAGGCGGACAATCGTCAAGAACTGGTCAATAGTGAGCATTCCGGAAGGCATTGCTGCTGGATGATAGGTAATGACGATAAGGGACCTGCTCTTCACTCGACCGCCTCCAACTCCCGTACTTCCTGCGGTACAGCAATTTGACAGGTTTCTAAAGTCGATCCGGGAGAAAAACGCATTAGTTCTCGGGGGGGAACTGGAGGAATCTGATGAGCTATACCGAGGCGAGAAACCACTTTGAGACGGGGACACTCAATACCGTTGATAAAGGCGTGATCGAGACTTTAGACGGACGCAAACATTCATGCGAGGAAATCACCGTAACCACTCCGCTTAATCATAAAGTTAAGGTTCGCATGAAGAACCTCGGGGATGATGTATGGGACACAACGCTTGTTTACGTGCGGCAGCCCCATCGGGTTGGAAAATTTAAGGGTTGGGACCACGTAATACAAGCAGCAACCAAGAAGGCGATAGAAATCGCCGATGCGCCACCCTCTCCCGGTCATTTGCGTGAGCGATGACCCCGAATGCGAGAACCCTAAAACAAACAACTAACCTTTGCCTACGACTGCCTACGACGACGTGCTCCTTACCGCCTTTTCCGAGGCATCCTGCCTCGGTGACACCCCAAGGCGCAAATTCAAAAATCGATTCTCCGCTCCAACACCTTACGACTGGGCTGCTGCTTATTCGCGCGGTGGCTGGGCTGTTGGGGGCTTATCGCTATTTCCGGGCGCATCGGCAAGCGGGGCGAGTGCCGCACTTCGGAACATCGCCGGAGCACTCCCAAGGTCGGGCGGAACGAGCCATGCCCTGCGGCTCGGGGAATAAATACAAGAAATGCTGCGGTGAGGCGATGGTGAACTGAACGCTTGTCGCTCGCCCTCGGCTTCGTATCTGATGAATCTTGAAGTGCGATAAAGAGCGTCTAAAGAGGTTGTAGTCACGAAGATCAGGTGAGCAGTCGAGCGGAGATAATGGAGGTCATTCTTATGATCAAGAAAGATGAGATCGCCTACTTGCTTCTGCGCCTCACTCTGGGCGCGAATATTTTCCTCCACGGATTCTCCCGGCTGATCGGTGACCACGCCGTCTTTGCCGCGTACATGGACAAGCAGATGCACAACGCTCCCTTGCCGGGATTCTTGGTGCATTTCGTCGCCGTCGCCTTGCCGTGGTGCGAGGGTATGGTGGGTCTGTTGCTGATCCTTGGGTTGTGGACATCACTCGCGCTGATCGCAGGCAGCCTGCTGATGCTCACATTACAAATTGGGACCTGCTTGGCGCAGAATTGGGATGCCGCCGGAGCCCAACTCATCTATGTGCTTTTGTACTTTGTCTTGCTGACGTATTTGGAGAGGAATCGCTGGTCGATTGATCGGTACATCAAGCAACTGAAAGAGGGAAAGCAACCAAACAGCAATTCCGATGGAGTTGCGGCGGTATGAAAGACCACGACAGAGTCAGGCGGTTTCCGTGTTTTGAGCGCAGCTGAAATTCCGGCCGTTCCCGCTTCAGGGCAGTTTGAGTTCTGCGTAATGCGTCCCAGATAGATTCCTGAGAGTGGCCGCCGCCACTTCTGGTGTGATGTCCCGCTGCGGACTGGCCAGCATTTCATACCCGACCATGAACTTGCGGATGGTGGCGGAGCGTAACAACGGCGGATAGAAGTGCGCGTGAAAATGCCATTCCGGGTGCGCCTCACCGTCGGTGGGCGACTGATGGAAACCCATCGAATACGGAAAGGAGATCTCGAAAAGATTGTCGTAGCGAGTGGTGAGCTGTTTGAAGATGTCAGCCAGGCTGCTGCGCTCGACAGGGTCAAGAGATGCGATGTCGCCGGTATGGCGCCTGGCGAGTAGCAGCACTTCAAACGGCCACACCGCCCAGAAGGGCACGAGGGCTGCGAAATGAGCGTTGTCCAGGACCATGCGCGTCCCGATTTTTGCCTCCAACTGCAGGTAGTCACACAGCAGGCAGGAGCGGTTCTTTTCCAGATAGGCCTGCTGCGATTCCTGTTCTTTGCGGGGCTCATTGGGAATAGTCTGGTTGGCCCAGATTTGCCCATGGGGATGGGGATTGCTGCAACCCATGATCTCGCCGCGATTCTCGAAGATCTGCACGTAGTTCACGTTGGGCAAAGATCCAATCTCATGGTACTGCTGGGCCCACACGTCCACGACTCCGGTGATTTCCGGGACGGTCATACGCGCAAGAGTCAGATCGTGGCGGGGTGCAAAACACACGACCCTGCAAGTCCCGGCCTCAGACTCCGAAAGCAGCAAACCGCGTCCGGACTCATCTTGTCTCATGGCCTGAACGTCGGGTCGTAGGGCCGCGAAGTCGTTGGTGAAGACAAATGTGGTTTCGTATCTGGGATTGCGCGCCCCGCCCGCCCTTTCGTTGCCGGGGCAGAGATAGCAACCGGGATCGTAAGGCAAGGCTGGGGAAACGGCGGCCGCTTCCAGATGACCGAGCCAGGGCCGCTGGGAGCGATGCGGCGACACCAGGACCCATTCCCGTGTGAGCGGGTTGAAACGACGATGAGGCTCTTCCGGAGGATTCTCTGGTTTCATTTAGCGATTCGCCCGTGTTTCCGCGCGGCCTGTTGTTGCCGCCACGACGTGCACTGGCAATGATATCTTGCGCCTTCTGAAATTTCGGCTCCCAGCGCAATTTTCGCCCTGGGTGGGGGCCCTGTGCTTTGGTTCCCCAGTCCAAGACTGGCGGTTTCGGCGCCGCGAATTCCAGGCAATTGGCGGGCCTGACAACTTTCTGCTGCGACGAGATATTGTGTTGTATAGATGCGCGGCCTGATACGCTGTTGTCGTGATTGCGAGTTGAGTTTGCGCACTACCGAAGAAGCTGATCTTTTTTGATCCGGGCAGAAAAATTTCCAGACCGAAATGAGGAACCATGGTTTCAAACAAGGCCCACTGCTGGTTGGCAATTCCCGCTATTCTGATTATTCTCACCATATCTATGCAAGGCAAAACAAGCGTTTCCAAACAAGCTTTCGGACATACCTCCGATGGGACTGCCGTCGATATTTACACGCTGGCAGATGGCAAGGTCGAAGCCCGCGTCATAACCTACGGAGGGATCATTGTTTCGCTGCGCACGCCGGATCGCAACGGAAAGCTCGACGATGTAGTGCTGGGCTACGATTCGGTCGATCAGTATATCGCGCAGACGCCCTATTTCGGAGCGATTATTGGCCGCTACGCGAACCGTATTGCGCATGGCAGCTTCCAGCTCGACGGCAAGACCTATTCCATTCCAAAGAACAACGGCGACAACGCTTTGCACGGAGGAATCCGCGGATTTGACAAGGTGGTCTGGACGGCGCAACAAATCAAGGATGGGGTCGAACTCACTTATGTGAGCAAGGATGGCGATCAGGGTTTCCCCGGCACGCTTACGACGACTGTGCGTTACACCTTGGAGGGAGGCGCGTTGCGGATCGAATATGCGGCGACCACCGATAAGGACACCGTCCTCAACCTGACGAACCATTCCTATTTCAACCTGGCCGGGCAAGGCAAGGGTGATGTTTTCGGTCATGTGGTGAAGATCGATGCTTCCCGCTTCACTCCTGCAGATGCGAGTCAGATTCCTACGGGAGAACTGAAGCCAGTGGAAGGCACGCCGTTCGATTTTCGAACCCCGCATGCTATCGGCGAGCGGATCAACGCGGACGATGCTCAGTTGCACCTGGGCAAGGGATACGATCACAACTTTGTGCTCGATCATGCGCAGGGGCAATTGACCGAGGCCGCCGAGGTGTATGAGCCGACGACTGGCCGCATTCTGCGTGTGCTCACAACGGAACCGGGAGTGCAGCTCTACACTGGGAACAACCTGGATGGGTCGATCACCGGGAAAGAAGGCCGCGTCTATAAACAGTTTTTTGCATTGTGCCTGGAGACGCAACATTTTCCCGACTCGCCGAACCACCCGAACTTTCCAACGACGGAGTTGAAGCCGGGGCGAGCATTTCACAGTGTGACGGTTTTTCAGTTCGAAGCCGGCACGCGCTGACGAAGGTATGTAGCTGTGGCTGACACGGTTCGCGAGAGTCGCTGGGCGCCGTTCACGAGCTCAAGTCTGGATGTTAGATTTCGGTTCCTACACGTGAATATCCGGGGGCAACGCTCTGAGTAGGGCAGGGAAGACGCGTCATCCGGGCGACTTTCGTCTGGCTGAGCCGAATCTAGTTGACCCAAGCCGGCGTGACTTTCTCGTTCGCTGCTGTCAGGGAGCGTCGGTAGCGATGGTCCCCGCCGGCCTGCGCGGCTTTGCCTTCCCGTCCAGTTTTCCGATCGATTTTTCCGTCCCGCCTTCATCCGGCGAGTTCCATCTGCATCCCCACTATCGAGCCCAAAGACCGCTCGATGGGCTGCTGCTCAAGACGCAAGCCGGTCTCGACGAATTCGTCACCGAAAAATACCATGACCAGATCGCCGCGATTCTTGCGGAATGGAGTTCGAACTTGCTCCGATCTCCACAGGATGTGGAGGCGATAAGAACAGTTTTGACGCCGGATTTCTCAGGTTCATCGCTGCGTCCGGTTGATTCGCAGCTGGTGCGGCCCGGCTCGATACTCGAAGTTCACCAGAATAGATTTTCTTCCCAGATCACTCTCGGGCGCGATGCTTTTGTTCCGGAATTGCGAGCGGCCTTGAGTGTCTTCTCTAATATCAGGACCGCGGAATTCCAGGTGACGAGCATTGAGGCGAGTGCAGTGGCTCCCTCTCAACTTCCGGAGAGGCTGCAGACTCGCGTGCGTTACGAGTTGGTGGGATCCGGAAGCGGTTTCTACCGCGAGCAACGCGTGGGGTACTGGGACCTCGAATGGATTTCGTCTGACCCGGCGGCTGGTGAGTTTAGGCTGCGCAGCTGGCGGGCGCTGGATGAGACGCAGAGCCGTTCCGCTGCTGCAGTTTTCGGCGACATCGCAACGGCTGTTCTTGGCGGCAATTCCTCTTATTCAGCTCAAATGCTGCGGGGAGCTGACTACTGGCGAACGGTTCTCGATGGCGCATGCGGCATCGAGATCTACGGACACAACGGGGTTTCGGTCGCCGACATTGACAACGACGGATTCGACGATCTTTATGTTTGCCAGCCCGCCGGGCTTCCCAACCGGCTTTATCGAAACCGGGGAGATGGAACGTTCGAGGACATCACGGAATCGTCTGGCTTGGGGATCCTCGATAACACAGCGTGCGCGCTGTTTGCTGATTTCGACAACGATGGACGCCAGGATGTAGTGGTCGTGCGGGCAAACGGGCCGCTTTTGTTCCTGAACGAAGGCGGAGGAAAATTTCGCCGGAAGCCCGACGCGTTTCAGTTCGCCAACCCGCCGCAGGGAACTTTTACGGGCGCGGCCGTTGCCGACTATGACCGCGACGGATGGTTAGACATTTATTTTTGTCTATACGTCTATTACCAGGGAACCGATCAATACAAATATCCCGTGCCCTATCACGATGCCGAGAACGGCCCTCCCAACTTCATGATGAGGAACCATCGCGACGGAACCTTTCGCGACGTTACTGCGGAGACCGGCCTCAATCAGAAGAACACACGCTACAGTTTCTGCTGCGGATGGAGCGATTACAACCGCGACGGATGGCCGGACCTTTATGTGGTGAACGATTTCGGCCGGAAAAATCTGTATCGCAACAACGGCGATGGGACGTTTACCGATGTCGCTCCGCAGGCGGGAGTGGAGGACATTGGCGCGGGCATGAGCATTTGCTGGCTCGATTACGACAACGACGGCGCCGAGGATATCTACGTTGGTGATATGTGGACCGCAGCCGGCGAGCGAATTTCCGAGCAGGATATCTTCAAGAAAGACGCGCCCAAAGAAGTTCGGGATCTCTACCGGAAGCACGCGATGGGAAATTCGTTGTTCAGGAGCGGCGAACCCGGCGGCGGGACGTTTCAGGATCGAACGAGTTTTGCCGGCGTTGGAATGGGGCGCTGGTCGTGGTCGAGCGACGCCTTTGATTTCGATCATGACGGTTTCCCCGATCTTTACGTTGCGAATGGTATGGTTTCCGGCGACTTCCGGCAGGATCTAAACAGCTTCTTTTGGCGGCAGGTGGTTGCCAAATCGCCTGACCGAGCGAAACCTGCGCATGATTACGAGGAAGGATGGAGTGCCATCAACGAACTGATTCGGGCAGACGGCACCTGGAGCGGGTTCGAGCGGAATGTTTTCTACGCGAACAATCGGGATGGAACGTTATCCGACGTTTCGGGCGTAGTCGGGTTGGATTTTCTTGAAGACGGTAGAGCATTTGCCCTGGCTGATTTCGATCAAGACGGACGGCAGGAAGTGTTCCTGAAAAACCGCAACGGTCCGCAGTTGCGAGTGTTGAAGAACGTGATCGAGACTCTGCCACCCTCGATCGCTTTTCGCCTCCGCGGCACGAAGAGTAACCGGGACGCCATCGGCGCGGCGATTACGGTGGAAACGGAAGCTGGCCGCCAGACTCGAATGCTGCAGGCTGGATCAGGATTTCTTTCGCAGCATAGCAAGGAGGTATTTTTCGGACTGGGAGAAGCCAAGGGTGCGGTACGGGCGTCAATCCGCTGGCCGAGTGGGCTGGTGCAGAATCTTCACGACCTTCCGCCGAATCACAGAGTCTGGGTGGAAGAGGGCGCCGAGCCTGCTCGGATCGATCCCTTCAGAACGCAAACGACATCGCGCAGCCAGTCTGCTGACGCCTCGCCGCAGGAGAAAGAACCACTTCCCACGACAATTGAAACCTGGCTGTTGGCGCCCGTGGCCGCGCCGGATTTCTCCCTGTCCGACCTGGCCGCACGAGCGCACAATCTCGGTGCACTTCGCGGAAGGCCGGTGCTGCTTAATTTCTGGATCACGCAATCGGCGAACTGCTGGGAAGATTTGAAGACTTTCGGCCGCGTCCACGCCCGGTGGGCGGCGGAGGGTCTTCAATTGCTCGCTGTGAACGTTGACGATCCAACTGACGCAGAAGGTCTGGAACGTTTGCATCGCGAGCGCCGTTTTTCGTTCCCTATTCTTCGCGGATCGGATGACGTGGCTGGCATTTACAACATTCTCTTCCGTTATCTGTTTGACCGGCATCGTGACCTTGGATTGCCCACGTCGTTCCTGATCGACGGCCGAGGCGATGTCGTCAAAGTTTATCAAGGGCCTGTGAACCCGGAGCGTGTCGAACAGGACTTTCTGCATATTCCTCGAACCGACCCGGAGCGATTGGCGCGAGCGCTGCCGTTTGCGGGAGTGACCGACACGTTTGAGTTTGGACGCAACCATCTTTCCTATGGCTCGGTGTTTTTTCAGCGAGGCTATTATGATCAGGCCGCGTTGTCGTTTCAGCTTGCGCTCCGAGACGATCCGTCGAGCGCCGAAGCGCTTTACGGCTTGGGAAGCGCCTATCTGAATCAGCAGAAGACGGCGGAGGCGCGCGCGAGCTTCGAACGCGCGGTAAAACTTCCTGCGAGCTATCCCGATACGCTGGCGAACGCCTGGAATAATCTTGGACTGCTGGCCACGCGGGAAGGCCGGGCGGAAGAAGCGATACGTTGCTTTCAGAAAGCTTTGCAGCTAAGTCCCGATCATTTGATCGCTCTCAACAATCTGGGCAACGCGTATCGACTGGTCAAGAACTGGGGCGAGGCGCGCCACACATTTGAGCGGGCTCTTGAGGTCAGCCCGGCGGATGCCGACGCGAACTACGGCTTGGGAATGGTGTTCGCGCAAGCGAATGACACCGCGCACGCCTACGAATATCTGCAGAGAGCTTTGCAGTCTCGGCCCACGTATCCAGAGGCCCTGAACAACCTCGGAATACTTTATTTGCGAACGCAGAGGCGGGATGAGGCGGTCGCCAGTTTCAAGCAGTGTATCCGCGTTGCGCCGGACTTCGATCAGTCGTATCTGAACCTGGCCAGGGTCTATATCGTGGAAGGCGCACCGGACAAAGCTCGCGCTGTTTTGCTCGATCTTCTCAAGCGACATCCAGAGCACGCGCAGGCGCAGGAGATGCTGGCGCAGCTTAAGGGTCGGAATCGCGGGACCTAGATTGCTGCCCCGCGCGATTTCTACCGCTTTTCCGAACCAAAAACCCCCGCCCCCTTGCGTCTCCGATTACACTGTTTCCCTGGGGAATCCCCCACCGATAAGGAGAATCACCTATGAAACGGGCCCTCGCAGTTACGTTGTTGCTTATGTCATTCGCATCAGTAGCTTTGGCCGACGGACCGGATCTTCCCCCGGCAAACGCTGAGAGGCTTCTCAAGCCGTCTGTGGTCCTATTGGCCGATGGACCGGATCTTCCCCCGGCGAGCCTGCATAATGCGGTCAAGCCGGAAGTCGAGGTCTAGCAGATTTATTCTCGAAAGCCGGGGGCAGATGCGATAATCTGCTCCCGGCACTATGAGCCTACTCTTGCGGTACATCCCGCTGGGCCTTCTGGCATTATTACTCTGGGTATTGATCCGAAGGCGCGCATATACCGCGTGCCCGTGGTTTTTTGCGTACGTAGCCTTCGGCGTCGTCGCCGGCATGGCTCGGCTTGCCGCGCGTCTTTCGATCATGCGCAATCCGGTAATCTATACCGGCACCTACTGGATCACCGAGGCTGGCTACGATCTTCTGGGAATGCTGGTGATGTATGAAGTACTGCGAGTGGCCCTCGGGAATCTGACCCGCGCATGGTGGGCCCGCCTCATATTTCCGGCGGTCCTTGTTGCGGGCATAGGCATGAGCATAACCCGGGCGAACGTCGTTCCGTCGCGGCTTAGCGGCATCGAGTTCTATATTGCCGTCGGCGAAATTGCTGTGCGGTTCGTGCAAGTATTCGTCTTTGCCGGATTAGTAACCCTTGTCCCACTTCTTGGCCTCAAATGGCGACAGTATCCTTTTGGCGTAGCCACGGGATTTGGCCTTTACGCCACAGTAATGCTCCTCACCACGACCAAGTTTTCGGATTTTGGAACGAGATTCAAATTGTTGTGGGGATGGACCTCACTTGTGGCATACTCTGTTGCCGTGTTGATTTGGATATGGTTTTTTAGCGTGCCGCAAAAGGCACAGACCCCGAGTTCGGAACTATCGGCCCCTTCCCCCGGTGATCTGAAGCAATATAAGGACGCGTTACGGAGGATGCGCTAGGTTATGTTCTCAATTATTTTCACCTGGCTGATCGTTGCGTGGGGCGCTCTGTCCTGCATTTACATGCTGCGTTGCGCCTGGACGCGCTTTCCCAAGCGTGACGTCGATGCCGATGACGTCATTCCCTTCCTCTACCCGGTGGACGTTTCGCTGGCGGAGTCGCTGCTCGATCCGGCGACCGAGTTTGAATTCCGCTGGAAACTCAGCCCGCCGCAGTTCCGCGAGGCGCAGCGCAAGCGGATGCGCTTGTACCTGGAAGTGACACGCCGCATGGCTCACAACGCCACTGTGCTGGTGCGGTATGCCGACGCGGAAAAGAACAGCCCCGACCCTCGCCGTGCCAGCCTGGCTTCCGCCTTGCAAGAGAAGGCAATCGAGGTCCGTCTTTATTCCTTGCTCGCCGGAATCAAGCTCCGCTTCTCGTTGTTGCTGCGGGCGGATATCCTGAACTCCATGCCGGTTCTCGCGCACCTGCGCACGGCGGGGGAGATCGATGGCCTGCAATCTTACGGCGCCTTGAAAACCGCGGCTGCGGCCTTTGTGCGGTTGCCGCCCGACGAAATAGAATCGCTGACGCGCAACCTCTGAGCGAGCTGACACGCGTTGCTCTCGTTAACGGCTGGGCGCAGCCGCTGGCTCCGGCTTGTCTTCTCCCCTCGCGCCGCCCACCGAAGTGCTGATACTCTTTTAAGAACCAATGGCAAACTGCATTCGATGTGGCCGTCAGCTTCCCGGCTTTAGCTTCGGCAAGAAGATCTGCCAGTGGTGTGTGCGGCACGAAGCTTACCAGCGCGGCGAACTGGCCGATGATGCACCTCAGCCCGTCATGGCCGCCCCATGGGTACGGCGTGAAAGCAGCGTCGGCCTCACTCAGGTCATCCTTGGGATAAATGTTGCCGTATTCCTCGGCATGGTGATCGCCTCCGGAAATCCAGCCGCGTTCGGCAATCCTATGCAGGAGTTCTCGACCCCGGAGAGCCTCCGGTGGGGCGCCAATGCGGGTCTGCTTACGTTTTCGGGTGAATGGTGGCGGCTATTGACTTGCGTTTTCGTTCACGGCGGGCTGCTTCACATCGGGTTCAACATGTGGTGCCTGTGGAATCTGGGCGATCTCTGCGAATCGCTCTATGGACGCTGGACCTACGCCGCGGTCTATCTGATCTGCGGGGTGGGAGCCAGTTTAGCAAGCGCAGCGTGGAACCCTTACCGGCCGAGCGTGGGTGCCTCTGGAGCCATCTTCGGTCTTGCCGGGGCGCTGATTGCCGCTTTCAAGTTGGGCGAGTTTTCCGTGCCGCGTGCCGCGCTCGCCGGTACGCTACGCAGCTTGGGCGCCTTCGTGGTCTACAACCTGATTTTCGGGTTCGCAATGCCCGGCATCGATAATACGGCGCACATCGGAGGTTTAGTTACCGGATTAATTGTGGGTGCGCTCATCGCCGTCGTCGCTCCGTACCATGACCGGCCGCTGCGCCGGGTCGCGGTCTTTCTTGTGATGACGATCGTGCTGGCGGGCGTCGCGGTGGGGTCGGCGCGTCACTACGGTTTTCCGCTGCGGATTGGACGAACTCATCTCGGGCAGGCTGACAGCGTCCCTGAGAGCGATTCTACCCAGGCGATCACGCACCTGCAGAAGATCGTCCAGCAGCGTCCTGACTTTGTGCCGGCGCAGTTAGCTCTGGCGCAAGCTTATTTCAGCCAGGCGGACTACGGTCAGGCGGAAACGGAGCTCAAGCATGTGCTCCAGCTCCAGCCTGAACACGCCGATGCGCGCATTTTGTTAGGGATGGTGTACCTGAACCAGAATCGTCCGCAGGACGCGAAAGATACCTTCACCCGGTTGTTGACGCAAGACGCGAACAACGCCGACGGCCACTTCGGTCTCGGGCTGGCGCTAGCCGCCGAACAGAACCATCAGGCCGCGATCGAGGAATATAAGACCGCGCTCCGGCTTGATCCGCAAATCAGCGGAGTCAACTATAACCTTGGAGTCTCCTACGCGAAGCTAGACCAGTACGACGATGCGATCGCCGCCTTCCTCAAAGAACGGGAGCAAAGCGGCGATACTTACGACATCGAGACCGCGCTGGCCTCCGCCTACCAAGCCAAAGGGCTGACCGGACAAGCCGAGGAAGCCAGAAATAAGGCAAAGCAACTGAAGGACCGCTAAGCTGGTCGATGAAGATCGATCGAGGAGCGAAAGGCGAATCTCTGGGGCCGATTAGCCGTCGGCTTTTTTGACGGCGAGTTCTGCGCCCTGGAATCCGATGCGGCTGTGGGTGCCGTCGCAGAAAGGTTTGTTTACCGAACCGCCGCAGCGGCAGAGTGAGAACGCCGGTTTGCCAGTGAGGTCGTAGGCTGTGCCGTTGGCGTCGACGAGTTCCACCGAACCTTCGGGAGCTTCTACGCGGAAAGGGCCATTCGGACGGATTGTTATCTTTACTTGAGCCATGAGTTCGATTCCTCCAACCTTGCGGGTTTCTAGTAAGGCTACAAAGATATCACTAAGCGGGGAAGCGCGTCGCGAGGACCGCTTCGAGCAGGGCCGCGAATCAGCAAGTCGTCGTCAGGCTCATGCAGCGGCGGCCCGATAAGGCTGGGCCGCTGGACAGCCTCCTTCGACAAGCTCAGAACAAGCTCTTCGACTTCGCTCAGGGCAGGCTAGGGGGGCTGTCCCCACATGATTTGGAGGTTAGGCGGCCAGGGAGTTTGCGGGCAGCAGGCTACGATAGAGTTCGAGGTAGTCGTCGGTCATGCGTTTGGTGGTGAAGCGTTCGCGGGCACGGGTGTAGGCGAGTTCGGCGTAGGCACGGCGCAGCGAACGGTCAGCATCAAGCTGGCGAAGTGTTTCGGCAAGGCTGTGGGCGTCGTTGGTGCGGAAGTAAAGAGCAGCGTCGCCCCAGACCTCGCGGAAACTGGGGATGTCGTTGGCGACGATGGCGCAGCGGGATAAGGCCGCGTCGAGAGGCGCGATGCCCAGCGGCTCGTAGCGTGCCGTGGCGGCATAGACCGCGGCGCGGCTGTAGAGAGCGCGCAATTGAGCGTCGGTCTGCGGGCCCCGGATGGCGACACAACTCTGATCCGTGGAGACTTTCACGTCGGCGCGGATGGGAATGCGCGGCACGGGCACCGTTTGCTCGGCGCCCACGATGCAAACCGAGAACGGATGCGTCTGTTGCGTAAGCAGGAAGACCTGCTTGCCGGCATCGAGCAGGCGGCCGACGGAGAGCACGGAATCGTCCTTGCTGATATAGGGATTGAAGAAGATGGGATTGCGGCCGGGATAGATGACGGCCTCGCGGCGCGGCCGGGTGTAGGTAGCGCGCAGAGTGTCAAGCATCCAGGCCGAGGGCGCGACCACGGCGTCGGCCGCAGTAATGCCGCGGATGATGGTGTCGCGATACCACTTCAGCCAGCGGGTAGGGCGCGGGGAGTGGCCCTGCACGGCTTCGGTCCAGGTGATGAGGTCGCCGTGGGCCATGACTACGCGGGGAAGATCGACCGGGAGATTGCCGTGGCAGAACTGGTGAAGGTGAAGCAAGTCGGGTCGAACTTCGCGGATCAGACTCGTGAGGAACTCCGAAGATTCCGGCAAATCCTGAGGCGCGTCCTGCATCCATTCCAGGCGGAAAGCGGTGGGCCGATACTCGAGGCCGTGAAGAAGATCCATCCAGGCGGTCTGGTCGGGCAGGGGGATTTCGCCGAACGTGACCAGCGTAACCCGAACGCCACGAGTGACCAGCCCGGTGACCAGCTCGCGGGTATAGGTCCAGGAGCCGGACATGGTATCGGCGGTGACAAGAACGTGCACAGAGTCTCCGGGAGAGAGAGTGCAGGATGCCGCGGTGGATGCTGGAATCCGGCGTGATACGCTGGCCTATTCTAGTGCGAATGGGGTGAGACTCGGGAAATTATTTTATGGGGAGGCGTCTGCAAAGTCTTGCACACGGGCCACGAATGCGGCGATAAGGCGGCGTTGGAACTGCGGGGGACAGCGTGAGAAGAGCGAGTGCGCTAGTTCGCGCCCAGCCGTTGCCGCATGTCGCGGGCAAGATTGTCGAT
>PLIO01000031.1 GCA_003140075.1 Acidobacteriaceae bacterium
GAAGGCCACGCCGCCGATGGTCAACCCGCCCGCCGAGGTGATGCTGGTCAGGTTGGCAAGAGCGTTGGAGCTGTTCGTCGTATTGATCAGCTGCCCGCCGTTCTCCTCGGTCACATTCGCCGAGAGGGTCTTGATGCCGTCGGTGCCGGCAGCCCACTGAATGTTGTTTCCGTTCGCGATATAGGTGCCGCCGGTCAGCGTGTTGGTGGTCTGATTGTCATTGGTGAAGAAGGTGGTTCCCGATCCCTCGATCGTCAAGGTGCCGCCTGCCGCTTCGAGGGTGCCCGTATTGTTGACGGTCGCGGTGCCGACGTTGATGATGAGGTTATCGCTCGCGTTCGCGTTGATGGTGCCCGAGTTCACCAGGCCCATCTGGCCGTCGCCAATCTGTCCCGCCCCCGAGATCGTCTCCTGGTTGGTCAGCGTGTCCGTCGAGGCCGCTCCAAGAATGTAATTCGAGAAGTTGTTGGACAGCGTCACCGTGCCTCCGCTCAGAGTCACGTTCCCCAGCACCTCCAACTCCGTGGCCGCGCCCGCCGAGTTCAACTGCACCGTCCCCAACTGCGCGTACGTCCCGGTCTGCAGTTGCAGCACCGCTCCGTTCTCAATGTTCACCAACCCGCCCGCCGAGTTGTTGATCGTTCCCCCCAGGGTGTTGACGCTGGCCACGGCCTCGATCGTGCCCGTGGCGCTGTTGGTCAGCGTGCCCCCTTGGATGGTGCCGTCGTCCAACTGCAACGTCGACGCCCCGGTCAGCGTCACCGTACCCCCGGTGATCGTCGTAGCGGTCACCTGCAACTCGCTGGCATTGGCCGAAATCGTCCCCCCGGTGTTGGTGATCCCCGTCGTTCCTGCTTGCGGCCCCATGTCTTCCAACAGCAACGTGGCCCCCGCCGTGGCCTCGATCGTCCCCGTGTTAGTGACGCCCCCGTTGGCAAAAATCGTCATCCCCGCCGCCGTCTGGTTGGAGTTGATCGTCCCCGAGTTCACCAGCGTCATCTGGCCGTTCCCGATGTGTCCCGCCCCCGAGATCGTCTCCTGGTTGGTCAGCGTGTCCGTCGAGGCCGCTCCAAGAATGTAATTCGAGAAGTTGTTGGACAGCGTCACCGTGCCGCTGCCACTCAGGATTACGTTGCTTTGCAACACCAACTCCGTGGTCCCGCCCGCCGAGTTCAGCATGACGGTGCCGTTGTTGGTGATGTTCCCGTCGGCGTTAAGGGCGAAGCCATTCGGGACTGTCAGCTCATCGCCGGAGTTGCTTAAGGCGAGAGTGCCAAAAACCCCCCCGTTGACATTCATGTTCACATCGACCGAGGCGGCGCCGATGGTGACGGCGTCGGCGCCGGTAGGCACTCCACCGGTCCAGTTCCCCGCAGTTCCCCAGTTGTTGTCCCCCGAGAGCCCCGTCCATGAGTCGGCGGTGAGAGGGGGTGGAGCGTTAGGCTTTGTCTTCTGCGCCGATGCCCCACTCACCAGCGGACGCTGGCTCAGCAGCGCATGCTGCGAGAGTTTGCGCTTTGATTCCGCAGCGGTCTGCGCCGAGACCAAGCCGTCAAGGCTGAAAAGAACCGCAAGGAGGCACAGGGCCGCAATCCACAGAATGACTACACGAGAGGACGATGGGCGCATGGGACGCTCCGAGAGAAAGATTTTGCGTGCCCGGCGAACGGGTTCGTGGCACAATGTTCACGGCCAAAAGGCCTCTCAATGGCCGCCGGACGAGGAGCCTATACCATCCCCCCTCTAATGTCCTGACGAAATTCTCAAGAATTCTAAAGGGTGGCGAACCCGATGAATTACAAAGAGACTGTGCAAAAAGTTGCAGACACCTCGGGCCGCCTGTGGCGTTTTGCCGACTACGAATTCGACGAACTGGGACGGGAGCTTCGAGTCAAGGGCAAGTCGATAGAGCTGGAAGCGAAGCCTCTGGACATCCTGCTGCAGCTTCTTCTGCATGCCGGCGAAGTGGTGACCAAGGAAGAATTGCTGGAGTCGGTCTGGCCAGATGTGATGGTGGTGGATGGATCGTTGGCAACAGCAGTCTCGAAGCTGCGCAAGGCCATGGGGGACGAAGACCATCCCGCAATTCTTACGGTTCCTCGCGTCGGCTACCGGCTGGGTGTGCCAGTCTATTGCAAGACGGTTGCGGCGCCAGCCGGGCCCGAGCTTGGATTCAAAGCGGGTGACACGGTTCCGGGACGGGAGCAATGGCGGCTGGCCCGTCCCATGGAAATCTCAGGATCGAGCGAAGTGTGGCTGGCCGAAAACCCGAAGACTCACGAGCAGCGGGTCTTCAAGTTTGCAGCGGACGGAGCACGCTTGAAGGGGCTGAAGCGCGAGATTACGATCTCACGTTTTCTTCGCGAGTCGCTGGGAGACCGCCCGGAGTTCGTCCGCCTCCTGGAATGGAATTTTGAGACCTCTCCTTTCTTTCTGGAGAGCGAATATGCCGGGCCGAACCTGGCGGAGTGGGCCGAGACTCAGGGAGGCCTCTCCAAAGTTTCGTACGATACGCGCCTTAGATTGTTAGTCGACGTTGCCAAGGCGGTTGCCGCCGCGCACGACATTGGCGTGCTCCACAAAGACTTGAAGCCCGCCAATATTCTGGTGGTGCCCGGAAGCAATGGAGGATTGCAGATCAGGCTCGCGGACTTCGGCAGCGCTTCGCTGTTCGATCCGTCGCGGCTGCAGGCCTTGGGAATCACGAACCTGGGATTTACCCAGACTGCATCACTGGAAGCCCAGGCGTTGACTGGAACCCTCATGTATTTGGCGCCCGAAGTCCTGGCGGGCCAGTCTCCCAGCGCCGGCGCCGATGTATATGCTCTCGGCGTCATGCTATATCAGTTGACGATTGGCGATTTCCGCAAGCCGCTTGCGCCGGGCTGGGAAGCAGAGATTCAAGACTCCTTGCTGCGCGAGGATATTGCCGATGCGGCCTGTGGCGACCCGGCCAGGCGGCTGAACAGCGCCGCCGACCTGGTCGAGCGCTTGTTGACGCTGGAGCAACGCCGAATCAAGCGCGACGAACTGGAAGCTGCCAAGCGTCGAGCCCAGATTGCCGAGGGCAAATTAGCGGAGACCCGCGCCCGGCGGCCCTGGGTGGTCTTGGCGGTTGTTGCCTTGGCGGCCGGATCGGCAGTCAGCTTTGCTCTCTACCGGCGGGCCGCTCGCGAACGTGACAATGCCAGCCGCCAAACTGCTATTGCCAGCTCCATCAACCGGTTTCTCTCCGAAGATCTGCTGGGACGCGGCAATCCATTTGCCAGCGGCAAGGCCGGCGAGTCGCTGATGGACGCGATCAAGTCGGCATCGCCCAGCATCGACCGAAAATTCAAGGATGAACCGTTGGTCGCCGCGCGTCTCCACCAGACAATCGCCAGAGCTCTCGATAACCGGACAGACTATCCCGATGCGCGACAGGAATATGACCACGCTGCAACTCTTTTCAAGCAGGTGGATGGCGATCTGTCCCAAGATGCAATCATCGTTCAACTGCAACGAACCACCTTGGAAGCGCGAAGCTATGAGAAGGACTCGCTCCCGTTGGCTAAGTCGATTCTCGAACAACAAAAAGCGCTGATCGCGAAGCTGCCGCATCCGCGACCGGAGTTGCCGGTCTGGCGGTCTTCCGCCCAGGGAATGATTGCTCTCATCGACAACAACGCGAAGTCCGCGGCAGAAAACTTTCAGGCGGCCGTGGATGGCGCAGCAGTTCTTCCTGAGTTCGACGAAGCGGCGCGCTTAACATTCAAACAAAGGCTGGGATTCTCGTACATCCGCCTGGGGGAGGGTGCCAAGGCGGAGCAGACATTTCGCGACCTTATTATTGCCTTTACGCGGGTTGCCGGTCCGGATAGCCCTCACGTGTTGCGGGTTCGCCTGAATCTGGCGCAGGCTTTCATGATCGAGAAAAAGCATGCGGAGGCGGTGAAAGAGGCGACCGCCATCTATCCGGAATTTGTTTCGCGGCTGGGCCCCGACCACGAACTCACCATGCAGTTGCTGGCGACGCGGGCCCAGTCGGAAGGCAGCCTCGAGCTTTGGGATGACGCTGTCCGCGACGACTTGGCCATCTACGACCTCGCGGTTCGCAAGCAGGGACCTCTTTCGTTCTTTGCGGTAGCGACGCTTACCGACGCCGCTCTCGCTCAGTGTCACGCGGGCCATGATCGCGAGGGTGAATCTAACGCTCGCAAAGCCTATGAGGCGTCGGCAAAGGCATTTGGTCCGCTCGCCGGCTTGACGGGAGCCACCGCATACACCCTGGCCAGTTGCCTGATCGACTTGAAGAAATTGGACGAAGCAACCACGCTCCTGCAGCAAATCGATGTGCCGCCGGTCACCCAACTCACCGGCGATCCCGATTGGGGCGCGGGAGTGACCCTGGCGCGAGCCGAAATCGCGTATCGCCGTGGCAACTACGACGCGGCCCGCGGCTTTGTGAAAACCGTGAGCGCGGTGTTTACCCGCAACGACGCCGAGCCCTATCAGAAGCGTGCCTTCGAATCTCTGAAAGCTGCGCTAATGCCGCCTCCGCACCCCCCAGTACAGGCAAGGTAACGGCAAACGCAGCAGAGTCTTGTCGGGCTGTGCGTCCCTTTTGTCGGTTGGGTACACGTAGGAGAGCGCTCCTTCGGAGCCGATTAGCACTGCTTTCCGGGATGACGGACTAGGCGGAAGTTATGCCCGGGAAGGATTCTCAACGACGCTCGCCAGAAGTCAGCATATGGGAAGTAATCGCGATTGCGTACGTGGGACAACTCGGAACAGATCCCACCGACGGGAATCTGCTTTCCCCGCCAAGTGGCGGAAGTCGTGCGGAAAAGCACGGGCAGGAATCTTGAGAATCTCCGTTCATTCGCACTTGCCGAGCGCGCTTTGCGGAGATACTTTTCTGTTTGGACTGTGCGCCCAAGCAAGTAGTCATTGCGCACCCAATGTCGGTCCCCTGCCAAGGCACGAAGGTGACCACTTTCAGCCACACTATCGTATGCCGTTCGCCTTAATGAGCGGACGAAAAGATGGACTGTTCTTTATCGACCTAGCGTCCAGTCACTGCCTGTTGACTCTCCGGTTAAGTGCTGCACCGCCTGCAAGTTACGCAAACGTCGGGGGTTGCGGAATTCAAAACGGTAATGCGAGTTCGAATCACACTTCCTCCGCCACGCAGTCCTGACTGCAGAGAATTCCTACCTCTATTTCCCGCAAAATGCGCGAAACATGCCCGTATTTCGCGATTCTTCCTCGACAAACTGGACTGGAGAGAACGGACTACTCTGCAGTGAAGAGCGTTACTGTCCCGGCTTTTCTCTGGATGGCACAGACGTAGTCCGGTTTTGAGGAGAGCGTGAGGCGAATGCGATGCGATCAAAAGCAGCGGATTCGGGCATAGCGAGTTGACTTCTGTCGGCATCTTGGCGCCGATTTCAGCGCTTCCCACATGCCCGTTCTTGGATACCTGCCGGTTTGCCGACAACTCATCAACTGCCCGGTTAAAGGAGTAAAGATATAATTTCCTCGACAGTCTCATGGCCCTTGCTGCCGGAACGATTCTCGGGCAGTGCGAAATCCGCTCACCCCTGGGTGCGGGCGGAATGGGCGAAGTCTACCGCGCGCACGACACCCGGCTGAATCGTGAGGTCGCGATTAAAGTGTTGCCCGAGTCCGTCAGCTCTGATCCCGAACGGTTACGCCGCTTCGAGCAGGAAGCGCGAGCGGCTGCGGCGCTGAATCATCCCAACATTCTTGCGGTTTACCAGATGGCGACGCACGAGGGTGTGTCGTATATGGTTACCGAGCTGCTTGAGGGCGAGACGCTGCGCGAGCGGCTCAGGCGCGGAGCGATCCCGTTGCGCAACGCGATAGATTATGGAGTGCAGATCGCGCGCGGTCTGGCGGCGGCGCATGAGAAAGGCATCGTCCATCGCGACCTGAAACCGGAGAATCTGTTCCTGACCAGAGATGGACGGGTCAAGATTCTCGACTTTGGTCTGGCCAAACTTGCACTGCCGCAAACCGCATCCACCGAGGAAGAGACGGTTACGCTGCAGGGAACCGAACCGGGCGTGGTGATGGGGACAGTGGGCTACATGTCTCCCGAGCAGGTGCGGGGACAAGCGGCCGATCATCGCTCTGACATTTTTTCCTTCGGCACGATTTTTTACGAGATGCTGGCGGGCAAGCAGACGTTTCGCAAGCCGACGGCGGCGGAAACCATGACCGCAATATTGAACGAGGATCCGCCATCCATCGCGCAGCTTGCGGCGAATACGTCTCCTAATCTTCAGAGGGTGGTGCAGCGCTGTCTGGAGAAGAATCCGGAGCAGCGCTTCCATTCAGCGCATGATTTGGCGTTCGCGCTGGAAGCGATGTCGGACTCGGCAATCTCCTCCCATGCCGCCAATCTGCCGGAGCGGAAGAAATCGGCTCGCCAGCGAACTGCAATCGCGGCGGCCTTGGTGGCAGCGGCCCTGGGTGTTGCAGTGCTCGCGTATTTTGGGATGCGCGGTGAAGCCGTGCCTAAGATTTCCGAATACATCCAGCTTACCCATGACGGCCAGCGGAAACGGGTGATCGCAACTGACGGTTCGAGGCTTTACCTCACGCTAGGCACAGACCTATCACACGCTGTCGGTGCGATGTCGGTGTCTGGCGGTGAGCCGGCACGCATTCCGACGCCTTCGGCCATGATGGCCGCTACGGGCTTGTCGGCGGATGGCTCGGAGCTTCTGTTGGTGGATGAGAAGGGTGATCCGCCGTCAGGGCCACTCTGGAGTATGCCCGTTCTGGGCGGCTCACCCCGCAGATTAGGAGAGACAGAAGGAAACTCGGCCTCATGGTCGCCCGATGGCAAAAGGCTGGTCTATGGCAATGTGGGCGACTTGTTCCTGGCGAACGCCGACGGGAGCGAACCCCACAAGCTGATCACCATGAAGGCGCCCTCGACTGTCGCGAATCCCGACTGGTCGCCGGACGGCTCCCACTTGCGATTCGAAACTTGGGACACTGCTCGCGTTGCGAGCGAGCTTTGGGAAATCTCGGTGGATGGAACGGGCTTGCATCTCTTGCTTCCCGGCTGGAAACCAACCGAGCGGCAGTGCTGTGGGAAGTGGACGGCAGATGGAAAGTACTATGTCTTCGTGTCACACGGCCAAGTCTGGGCATTGCCGCGAAAGGGAAGTCTCTTCGGCTCTGAACCAAAACCGATCCAATTGACTTTCAGTCCGATGTCGCTGGAAACTCCGTTGCCCAGCAAGGATGGAAAGAAGTTGTTCGTGGTGGGTCGAACATTTCGTGGCGAGTTGGTGCGATATGATGCGAAGTCCGGCCAGTTCTCACCCTTTCTCGGAGGCATGTCAGCAGAATACGTTGACTTCTCGAAAGATGGCCAGTGGATCGCGTATGTCTCGTATCCCGAAGGCGTTCTGTGGCGCAGCCGGGTTGACGGGAGCGAACGATTGCAACTCACCGTTCCACCCGGGTATGCCGTAAACCCGCGCTGGTCGCCGGATGGCAAGGAGATCGTATTTTTCGAAATGTTCGCAGGCAAGCCTGCCAAGATCTTTGAGGTTTCTCCCGAAGGGGGGAGCGCGAGGGCACTGATGCCCGACGATGCAAACTCGGAATGGGACCCGGTCTGGTCGCCAGATGGGAGTCAGATCGCCTTCGGCGGCAGTTCCGTGAATGCTGCGTCGAATATCTCTATTCTTGATTTGGGGACTCACAAAGTGTCAGCTCTGCCGGGATCACAAGGCTTGTATGCGCCTCGCTGGTCACCGAACGGTCGCTACATGCTGGGGTTGTCAGAAGATGAAACAATACTTTTCCGCTTCGATTTCCAGACGCAGAAATGGACTGAGATAGAGAAGGGCGCGGTCGCCTGGCCAAACTTTTCGAAGGACGGGCAGTATGTTTATGCCCTGTATGGCCGCGGTGCGAGTGGCGTGCTCAAGATTCGCCTTAGCGACGGCAAGGCGGAACCAGTGGGTGACTTGAAGAATTTTGTGGGTACTGGCCACTTTAGCGATTCCTCGCTGTCTCTCACTCCCGACGAGTCACTCTTGCTGTTTCGCGATGCTGGAACTTCCGATGTGTATGCCCTCGACTGGGAAGAGCCGTAAGCAGCACCGGCGTATAGGCCGCGCCGCTTACAAAGGTTTTCTCGCCTCTGGAAAAGACAACGACCAGGACGGATCCGGCGTGAAGGAATCTAGCGGGGAATGCGATTGGTATCCCTCCAAATCTCCGAGATGACGAAGACCTGAGAACACGCACGCTGTTCGGGAAATGCTTGGGGCAGTCGGGCTTCCAGCAAATTTCGTTTGTGGACACGGACACAGGGGAGTTTCGAGAACTGCGATTAGAACACAGCCAGAGGGGGAGCGTTCCTGCCGTAATCTGCAGGAGAGCTGGAAATCAAGGTGCGCGTGCGGATGGATGCTTATGAATCAAGAAAAGCCGCCGGGTTGATCCGGCGGCTGAAGGTTTCAATCAACCTATCCTGTTGACGCCTGTTTACCCGGCGCGGGGTTACGGGGTCCGCAGGAAGCCGTAATGTACATTGTTTGCGTCAATATACTGTCCGGTGATCACCCCAAACATGTTAGGGGTCTCAGGAAGGGTGCCCTGGCCAGCGCCCGTCCCCGCTCCCGGCGCGTCGAAGTCGGTGACGGCACCGGACGGACTCCGCACGAAGCCGTGATTCACGCCGTTCGAGTCAATGTATTGTCCTGTGATCTCCCCCAACAGGTCGATGCCCTCAGGTATGGTTCCTTGGCCGGAACTTGTTCCCGCGTCCGAAACGTCGAAGGTAGTGATGTCGCCGAACCGACGGCGCAGGAACCCGTGATTCACGCCGCTCGCATCAATGTAGTTTCCCGCAATCCCTCCCAGGTCGTCGATGCTCGACGGTGACGTGCCCTGGCCGGAACCTGTGCCCGCGCCATTCACGTTGTATTCGTCAATCTTGCCGTCCGCAGCGCGCACATACGCGTGGAGCGCGCCGGTCGCATCAAAGTAAGTTCCTGTCACCGTCCCTTCTGTATTGAGAGCGCTTGCGATTGCGGAAAACGTGTTTACCGAGCCTTCGGGATCGTATGAGGTGAAGGTGCGGTAAGGCGGAGCCGTGACGAAGCCGTGGGCCACACCGTTTGCGTCAATGTAGTATCCGGCGATCTCCCCGCCCAAGTTGACGTTGCCCGCGAAAGTGCCCTGTCCAGCGCCTTGTCCGGCGTCCGGCTCGTTCAAAGTGGTGAATTTCTTGAACGGAGGAGCAGTCGCGAAGCCATGCGCAACGCTATTTGCATCGATGTAGTAACCGACAACCACTCCGAACAGGTTGATGCTGAAACTGATAGTGCCCTGGTTTGCCCCTGTTCCCGCGTCCGGAGCGTCATACTTGGTGATGGTGCTGAGCGAACCGCAGCCGGAAACGCACTGGAAGCCGTGAAAAACGTTGTTGTCGTCGAGGTAGGATCCCACGACAGTCCCCTGCGGGTTGATGCCAAAGCCCCCCGTGCCCTGTCCGGCGCCTGTGCCCGCGCCCGGAATACTAAATGTGGTGATGGTTTGAGCGCTTGCTAAACCACATGCAAGAAGTACAACACTTGCTGCTTTAAAAAACTGCAGTCGATCCATATCTCCTCCTGGGTTTGATTCGTGCAATGCGTGGTCATTCTGGAACTCGTTAGAAGCGGTGCTCGCTGTTTGAGCGCGCGTGCTATTGCGCGTACCGCGTGTACCAAAGCATTTGAGGTGCCATCCACTGCGTCGTACATCGCCCATCCTCGGCCTCGGTCACGGCGCCAGGGTAAGCAGAGATAACCCACTGGCGTGCAACGCGATTCCGCAAAGGCGCGATCTGCAATCAAATTCGTTCACCAACTTGACTGCGGAAAGCCGGAGGCACATCTACAAGAAACCGGACTTTGGCCGCCCCGATTCTATGAGAAAGAATAGACTGGTTGCGTTATGCAATCGGTTGTATATAGCAACTGGTTGGCTTTTCCTTTATGTTTGTCGGCGGGAAGACTGTCACCCAGAAAGAAGACTGCCAACCAAAAAGAAGACTGCCGACGAGAAGGCCGATGCCCCTCTAGACCCTGCCTGCGACGGCCTCTGAAAGCAAGAAGTTGGCGGGAAGCCCGACGACCTCAGGCCGCAAACAACAACTGGTTCTTATTCGCAACCAGTTGTACAATCGTCGGTGCAAGTAACACCCCGCCGCAGTGGAGGCAGCGTGCGCAAAGATCACAGGTCAGAGTGCGTTATGAACCGAACGGTTGAAATGTTTGGCGATCAGTGGAGCCTGCTCGTCGTCCGCGACATCATGTTCATGAACCGAAGGCATTTTCGCCAGCTCCTTACCGACTCTCAGGAAAGGATTGCGTCGAATATTTTGGCCGATCGTCTGCAAAAGCTCGTCAAGCTAGGGATCATCGTCAAGTCTCATGACCCCAGCCATAAGCAGAAAGCCATTTACAGTCTTACGGAAAAAGGCATCGACCTGCTTCCTCTCCTGATGGAGATGAGTGCATGGGGGCAAAAGCACGTGCCGGGATCCGGGCTGATGGGCCGGCCTCAGTTGCTGAAAGAAGGAGGACCGAAGCTAAGGGCAGATTTTATGGCTGAACTTCGCGAGTCGCATCGCCCGCAGTCAATCGCCAGGAAAAAGGCCCGTCGCCCCCTGCGGAACCGAGCCACGACTACAAGAAGGTAGCGTGCATGTACCCTTCTATTTGGATCTTTCGCGACGGCCATGGCGGTGACGCTGTTTGGCGGTCTTCTGGATATTTTGCGGATTTCTAATCCTCTCGCATCAAACCCGTCCTATCACAAGGTGGAATGGATTCGATCAACTGGTGATAAATCGCCATAGCACTTATCGACACGCCTTGACAAGAATGCGAACCCCCTGTTTGTGACTTGCGCGCTGGTGAATCTGTTCCTGGTGCGCAAGAGACTGTTGTGCGCTACGGCGGCGTAGTTACGGCACGAAGCCGCCCGAACCGGCCTGACGGGGACAGAAAACGAACGGCATACTACGTGGGGGGAACGACCCACCGGCTACCCCGGTCCCTGCTCCTCGCTTCGCCGTGAAGATTACTTGTTCAGAGATTCCTTAGGATGAGAAATAGTCGACGAGGGATCAGGGCCAAATTGCTAATCGATTGGATAACCTCAACGAGGTTACCCCCTGGATCTGCAAAGAAGGCGACTCGAAGACCCATCGCGGCGACATCATGCGGCTGGCTAACAATCGTCACGCCGCGGCGCTTCAATTCGTCGATTGTATCGTCGACGCTATCGACACGAAAAGCCGGGGCGACTCAGGGATTCAAAAGTTCCGTTGGACGGGGTGCCGCGAAACAATCAGTGGGCAAGGCACTGCCTCTTCGGATCGGCATCTCCGCTGCCG
Source organism: Acidobacteriaceae bacterium (assembly GCA_003140075.1). GTDB lineage: Bacteria > Acidobacteriota > Terriglobia > Terriglobales > Acidobacteriaceae > Sulfotelmatobacter. Next base: position 11,420 of record PLIO01000031.1, read on the forward strand.
ATTTCAAAAGGGGCGCTGTCCAAAATCAGCTTGGGGGGAGCTTGCATGCGGCCAATGCCGACCCAACCCGGAGTTCCCCCAAGACCGGCTCGCCACAACGCAGAAGCCATTGCTTGACCACCGACAGCTAAGCCAGGAGATCAAAGCGCTGGCCGACGGGACTCTTGGCTACCTCATCGAATGGAGGATCCGCCGCTTTCGGCTCACCGGGGAGCAGAAGGTTCCCGCGCGAGTATGGTTCCAGAGCGCGGATGACTACCTGAAGGCCGTCGGGAAGAGCCGCGAAGTTGAGCTCTTTCGCAAATCTGGAACTCACTCGGTCGGAATGCCCGGTGTTGCTTGATTGGATCACCAAACACCCTCTCCGCATGGAATCGGGGGGAGATGTATGGCCGGACCTGTTGAAGGTATGCCGCTATTTACAGAAAAGTCCGCGACCCGGGATCTATGCGCGTGAAGCACCAGTTCAGATACGCACAAAGTTTATCGAGGAAACAAGGAGATCCTGGATTTACTTTTGCAACAGGTCTTTCCCACACTGCCATCAAGGAGAAATGGAGAATCGTTTGAGGACCGTTACGGCTTTCGCTCTGACGAACCGTGCGTACGCTTCAAAGTCCTGAATAAAGGCCTCCGCATTTCATTGGGGTTGATCGCCAGCGACATCGCGGTTCCGGTCAGCGAGGCTCGCAACTTCTCCTGGAAGGGGATATCAGTCATCATTATCGAAACTAAAATGACGTTTCTCTCGTTGCCAGAATTACCAAATACAGTTTCAATTTGGGGCGGTGGAGGTGCAGCTCAGCTCCTGGCATCTCTGACATGGTTGCAGAATTGTCGCGTGATCTACTGGGGTGACATCGATACGCATGGATTTCACATTGTCTCTCGGTTACGTGGAGGCCTCCCTCACCTTGAGACCGTTATGATGGATCACTTAACGCTCGAGGATTGCTCCTCAATCGTAGTTTCGGCCAGAGAAGCCAAGTATGAAGACACTAGTATGTTGACCGCGAACGAGCATGTCGCGTACATGAGAGTGAAACTTGGTCAGCTTTTGCTAGAGCAAGAAAAGATCCCCCATTCGTATGCCGTGGCACGACTCGTTTCTGCAACCACGATCCGCTCCTAATGCGATATATTGCGAAGCGGCTGATTGGGGACCGAAGGTGACGGAAGAACGTATGCAGAACCCGTCTGAGTGATGAACTCCGGCACAAGCTGATTGACGATGCGTTCTGTTTTTCTGCAGTGCCTTCTGGAATCGCTTTGCGTCCTTCAGAACTTGGGAGCCTTTAGAGCATCACTCAATGCAAGTGCACGCGATTACTCTTCCTCGGGTTTGTGGTCATCTTCCTCGGAGGGTTACTCAAGCCATCAAACACACCGAACGGGTGGTAGCCGTCTTGTAGAGCGTCTTCGAGCGGGCGTTGCTGGAGACGGAGAAAAGTTGTTGGATAGTTTTCAGGACACTCTCGACCAAGTCGAAAGGCTTCCTTCTAGCCATCAACAGGGCCTCCAACCGGTACGGATAACTAGGAATTATCAATGCCGATCATGTTTGGGTACCCAATTCCGACAGCATAAATCACTGTAGCCTCCTGCAGGAAGGCCGATCTCTGCGTTTCATTAAAGCAGCACTCGTCCAGCTCGCCTGCGGAGTAGTGGCAGAATTGAGGCTAGAGCGTCAGTTGGGAGCCGCGGAGCCTCTTCCTTGTGTTTTCTCGCAGCCACGGCACCCAACCGGTTGCTGTAACGTTGACCTAGATTTTTCACTTTGCGGCCGCCGGCTTCGCTGCCGGTGCGTTCAGTGTCTTAGGGGCCTCCGCCGAGGCTGGCGACAACTCCCAATTCACAGAAAATTGCCCCGTGCTTAAATCGGTTTCGATTGGTTTTTCCTTACACTTCTCACTTCGTCGGACGAACACAAACTTCTGGAGTGACCCGTGCGACGCGACCTGTTCGGTGGACCCAAAGCTCTGCGATGTCAGGTTTTGAAGCTGTTCGGCCGACATATCAACAAGCAGCTCTTTGGACGCGGTGGTGAAGCCGCCTCCCAAGATGGCCACAGCCTGAGTGAAGCCGTGCGCAAAGAAGGGTTCGACCGCGCTCCCAATTGTCGCGAGAGCCTGAACCGAATTGAAATAGATAGCTCGCCTGCCCGTCAATTTTCGGTCAGCAGAGAAAATGCTGGTGACGTGATCGAGGGAAAATGCGACAAGAGATCCCTTTTCCGTGCAAGCATTGTCGACAGGCTGCTCGGCTTGATGATCCGTGACCACGCTGATTCCGCCCAACGGAACAACGATCGCCATAGGGCACTCATTAACGATGGAAAGCTGGATTGCGTGGAAGTTCTTGGCCACGCCGTTCCCGTACTTATCCCCGGCCTGTTTTTTCGGAACAATCTGAGGAGTCAGTTGGACCTTGGATTTGAAGTCGCAAGACAACGTTCCTGTCTCGAACGTAACGAAGCTAGAACCCGTCGACAGGGCTACCTCCTCCAATGCGTAATTGGCGGGCGCGGTGAACTGCGCCAGGATTTTTGAATTGTCCAGCGAGCGCGATAGCACCGGGATTGGGGTTGGAGTGACGCCCGTCGCGGGGAGTACCGCTATATGGACACTGCTCATGTCCGCTATGCCCGCGAAACCCGTGCCAGTGATCTCCAGTACGAAGTCCTGCGTTGTTGCGGCTTGAGACGTGGTTTGGGACGTCGCTTGAGGAAACACGACGACGGAAGTAATTTTGGGCGCAGCTGCGGGTAGTGGTGCGGCTGCTACAGGTGGCACCGGCGCTCCCGCAACTTGCGGCAGTAACGGGATCGTCAGCAACAGGCTGGATATCAACACCGGGGCACGCATGATTGGAAGCTGAAGAGATCGCACAAATCCTCCTTGAATACTAAAGCCCGAAATGTGTTGCGAGGGCAGGCTGCTCAAGCTGAAACCGTCCAGGGTCGGCTCATTGTCGTTACTCGCCCCGGCCTGATTCAGTGATTCGCCGTTTCTTACGCTCCGAGCACTTAAAGCTTTCTCCGCGCGGTAGCGTTAAGCCCACATCCTCAGAAACGACAACTGCTTCACAATTCCTTTTTGCCCTTTGTACCAGCGGTAGTAGCGCGAGTCAGGTTCTCGACGAGCGTTTGAGAGAAACACAAGAGCCAGCCTGCTCTTGATATACAATTCGGCGCACAAGGATGAGGGGGCGACTTGACGCGTCATTCGTCTCTGTCCGTACTGGAGTTGATCCGTGCCTGCGCCGAAACTAATGATGGCGAAGCGTGGGAGGAGTTTATCGCCCGTTTTCAGCGGCCGATCAGTCTTTCGATTAAGCGCACGGCTTGCCAATGGGGAAAGGATCCGGCTCAGTTTGTCGACGATTTACTTCAAGAGACCTATCTCAAGCTCTGCGCCGATAAATGCCGTCTGTTGCTCGAGTTTGCCGAACAACATTCCGACGCGGCTGTACTGGGATACATAAAGACAATTGCGATCCATGTCGCTCACGATCACTTCAAATCGCTCCATTCGCAGAAGCGCGGCGTGGGAGAAACCGATCAGCTGTTGGAAGACTTCGACCCTGCAGCGCAAAGCAGCAGTTACGGAGGCAGTGAGGCCATCGAAAACGAGGTCTTTCTAAAGGAAGTCGACGAGCAATTGCAGAATTGCGCTGCCGGCACCAATCAAGCGCGGGACTGCATTATTTTCTGGTTTTACTACCGACAAGGGATGAGCGCCCAGGCAATTGCCGCCTTGGCGACCATCAAACTCACGACAAAAGGCGTGGAGGCCGTCATTTTCCGGCTTATTCGTTGCCTGCGGGAGCACCTGGGTAACTCGGACATGCCGGGCGCGGCTGAGCCATAGCAGGCGGAAAAAGGATTCCGTCCGCCATTGTCGTATTGGAAGGAGTAGCAGATTTTGACACGGCCATTCGACAAACATCTCGACAGCGACGAATTGGATAGGCTCGTTTCGTTGCAGAGGACGAGTGTGTCCGGATCGGAGCAACTCTCGGAGCCAGCTCTGGGAGAGGCCCAGCGGCACGTTGAGTCTTGCCAAGCCTGTAGCCGAAAGCTGCAGAGGCACAAGTTCGTGCACAGCGAGATTTTACGTATGCGAGTGCCTAAGCCATCACCTCCGACTCCCGAATGCATGGGAGATGCAGAGTGGCTGGAAGTGACGGCTGGGCTGCTCCCCGAGGCGCAGACAAGAGAACTGATGAAACATGCGGCACAATGCGGGCACTGCGGACCTCTGCTAAAGAACGCCGCAGAGACCATCGCCGACGAAGCAACTCCTAGCGAGGAGGCACTGCTGGCCTCACTGCAAAGTGCCCGACCCGGATGGCGGAAGAACATGGCCGCAACACTGCGAGACAGTGTGCGAGACCGGCAACCAAAGTCTTCGTGGTGGAGGGAGGTCTTCGCTTGGCCGGCTCCAGCGTACGCGTTTGCGGGGATTGTCGCCGTTGCCGTAGTTGCTTGGCTCGGAGTGCGGGCTTTGCATCCTTCGTCCGCTGAACAATTACTCGCGCAGGCCTATAGCGAGCATCGGACGTTGGAAGTGAGAATCCCCGGTGCAAAATATGCACCGGTGCAAGCGCAGCGTGGCACGGAGCGATCGGATTTCGACAAGCCGCAATCTTTGTTAAAGGCCGAGGATCTGATTGGTGAAAACCTGAGAAAGAACCCTAATGACCCAGTGTGGCTGCAAGCGCGAGCTCGCGCCGACTTGCTCACTGGCAATTACGACTCGGCGATCAAGTCGTTGGATAAGGCGCTAGAGACGCTGCCCGATTCGCCGGGCTTGCTCACTGACCTAGGCTCGGCATATTTCGTGCGCGCCGAATCTGCCGACAGGCCTATTGACTACGGCAACGCCATTGAATCGTTTGGCAAAGCGCTGGCCAAGTCGCCGGACGATCCGATCGCGCTGTTCAACCGCGCCCTGGCCTGCGAACGATTGTTCCTGTACACGCAGGCCGTCGACGATTGGCAACACTATCTGCGCATCGATCCGCAGGGCGATTGGTCGACCGATGCCCGCAGTCGCTTGACCGCACTCCAGGAAAAAATCAAGCAGCACGAAAAAAGCGAGAACGAGCCGCTGCTGACGCCGGAGGAGATTGCGACGGCGGGGGCAGGTGATTCGGGAGTGCGAGAGAAGATCGATCGGCGGGTCGAAGATTATCTGAACGTTGCGGTCATAGACTGGCTGCCCAACGCGTACCCAACCGCCGGCCAAAAATCCGCGGATCAGTCATCGGATGCCCGGACCTCTCTCGCCATTCTGACGGACATTGCAGTCCAGAAGCATGGAGACCGTTGGCTAGCGGACTTAGTGGCATCCGGCTCGGCCGCCAATTTTGCGTTGGCCGTGGAACATCTTTCTGCAGCGTTGAAGGCCAACGGTACCGGTGACAACGTCGCAGCAAGGAATCACGCCGCAGAAGCCGGGCGACTGTTTGCGTCCGAAAGGAATGACGCGGGAGCATTGCGAGCACGAGTGGAATACATGTTTGCGTCGCAGGACGCGCAAGACGGTTCGGGCTGCCTTAAGGCCGCCTCTGGGTTGGGATCTCGTCTGCAAGGATATTCCTACTCATGGTTGCGAGCGCAATTTCTGATCGAGAACGGGAACTGCACTTGGATTTCCGGAAACCTGGGAGACGTGCAAAAGTTCTTCCTGCGCGCAGCCCAGCAGGCCGAACATGCAGCCTATGGCACTATTTATCTCCGTACTCAAGACCACCTTTCTCTGCTGGCCGGAACAGTCGGTGATCTTCCTGCTGCGTGGGCCAGGACTCAAAAAGCTCTGCTACGTTACTGGGCTGGCGTGTATCCGGCAATGCGCGGGTACAACCTCTATTACGATCGCTACGAGTTTGCTTCCTCAACCAGGCAGCCGCATTTGCAGATGGCCATACTGCGCGATGCCGTCGCTCTCACTGAATCGTTCGACGACAGTCTTCTCCGGGCCATGGCTCACGTGCATATGGCCAATGCAGCCGTTGAGCTAGCGGAGATGGAGGTGGCCGAAACGGAATATACACAGGCAACCCGGCTGTTCTCGGCGAGTCCCCAGATCGAGTCCACCCAGATCGCGCGCCTCGAAGCTGAGACCCGCATTGCGGGTGTGGAAATCTACCAGGGCAAAACGCAGCTCGCGATTGACCGCTTGCGGCAGAAGGCGCCGGAGATCACGCAGCATCCCACAAACTACCTCAGCATTCTTTACTATTCGACGCTGGGCGAAGCGGAGACCCAGGCCGGGCATACTCAGGAAGCCGATTCGGCTCTCCGCTTGGCCGTATCGCTTGCCGACGGGCGTCTGCATTCACTTCATGATGACAAGTCAAGGATTGAGTGGGTGGAGCAGTCAGCCGCCGCCTACCGCAATCTTGTTCAGCAGCTGCTGCTACAAGGGGATGCAGAGGGAGCCCTCGAACTCTGGGAGTCATTCAGGGGAGCCGAATTGAGTGCCGTCGCTTCCGTACCCTCAGGTTCACCAGAGCTTTCCCAAGTGCATGAGGTCGCTTCGCGCCTACCAAGCCTTACGAAGGAAATGGTTGTCACCTATGCTGCTCTTCCGAAAGGATTAGCTGTGTGGGTGTATGACGACCGCGGCATCTGGTCCAATTGGATTCACGGCAACCCGAAAGAAATTCAAGCGCAGGTGGAACGCTTCCGCGCCCTGTGTTCGGACTTCACATCGGAGCAGTCCGATGTGGAGCGGAACGCACGAAATCTGTATGGAATTCTGTTCGCTCCCATCGAGCAGCGAATTTCCTCCGATCGCCTGTTGGTCATCGACGCGGATGACGAGCTCTCTGGAATACCCTTTGAGGCACTGGCCGACGAGCGAGGCCATTATTTAGCGGATCGATTTTCCATTGTCGCCTCGCGCGGAATCTACTATCGGGGAGATCCGCGAGCTGTAGCCTCAATCGCGCCGACTTCCGTTGCCATGATTGCGGCAGTCCCGTCGCCGTCGGCAGACTTGGATTTGCCCCTCAGCCCGTTGCCGGATGCTCTTGCCGAAGCCGATGCCGTGGCGAGCGGATTTGCCAACGTCCACCTTTTGCAGGGCAGCCAGGCCACTGCCAATGCTATCGCCGCTGGCTTGCCGAATGCACAGCTGTTTCACTTTGCCGGCCATGCGTTGACTTCCGCAAGCCATTCGGGACTGTTGCTGTCGGATTCTTTCCTAAGCGCGGATGAGTTGCGGAAGATACCTATTTCAAGACTGCGGCTTGCCGTGCTCTCCGCCTGCGAAACGCAAGATGGTTCCACGGGCGAGGGTGGCGATGGTGACGGCCTAGTCCGCGTTTTTCTTGCTGCGGGCGTTCCGAACGTCGTGGCCAGCCGCTGGAGTGTGGACTCTTCCGCCACCCGACAGTTTATGGAGCTGTTTTATCAGAGCCTGCTTGGCGGGCGCTCCGTCGCCGACTCGATTCGGCAGGCCCAAGCTTCCCTGCGCTCACGTAGCGGCATGTCTCACCCGTACTACTGGGCGGCGTTCACAACCTTTGGTCTGGTTTAAATCGAATTCACTCAAGGATGATAACGATGACTCGCTCACCTGTGGCCAACCAAACGTTAGCAATACTTGCGGCACTCTTTTCTTTGGCCGTTCTCACTGTTGTCCCCTCCCATGCTCAGACCCAAGACTTCGAAATCATGGTCAGCGGACCTTGGCAGTTTGTGGTCGCTGCGGACTCCATGGGCCATGACCGGTTGTTCCTGGTTGCACCTTACGACGTCACCCACATTGCCAACTTCTGGTCTGGCACGAACGCCTCCATGCAATATTGGATGGATAAAGCTGGGGATCCTGACGGTGAGCTTGTCATATTCCCCAATGGAACCGACCCCACTAGCAATTATCAAAAAAATGTCTACGCCTTGGATTTCAGCGGCTACACCCATCAAAAAATTCCGGCTCCTCATCGGAAACATGAACTCGTCTATCAGACAACTAGTCGGATATCGCCAAGCACGATCCAGAAGGTTCTTTTTCCCACGGACACGAGCATCACCCGGTACGCTATTTCCCTTCCCGATCCCGACTACGTGCGCACGTATTCTGGCAAGTTCGGCCCAGGCACAGCCGAAGCAGAAATCGGCAATGCTATAGGTGAGGGGAGTGTAGCACCGGCCCAGTACGCCACGTGGACGGTGCTGCACTATGGCCTGACGCCCGCCACCGCCACTTCCTCGAGTTCCGTGAGCGTGACGGGGGGCCAGAATGCGGGTCCGATTTTGTTCGGAGATGCGGACGACTACAACCGTTACGGCATTAGCATCGCCTTGGTGGAGGCACCATGGTGCGACGATAATTCGGGAAACTATTACAAAGGATATGGAGTGATTGGCGGATGCAGGTTCCCGGCCCTGCCTAATTTGACCGACGACAGGGAATGCGACTCGCTTTCTGGGCTATCTTTCTCCTTGTCCGCAAAACTCTGGGGCCTGAACGAGTACGCCCTCTTTCCGAGTGAGAAGGATGCCCTAGGGAACCAAAATTCGGGAAGCTATGACTACGAATGCGGCCCCTACAACGCGAAAAACACAGATGGGGCGATAGCCCAACAACAGAGAGCGGCAACCCACAATCGTGCAGCTGCGGAGAAAATCGAGGCCGTAGCTAGGACCATATCGACGTTGGAGAATCTCCCCCGATTCAGCCTGCAACCAAATGCCCTGGTACCGGGTCGGTCGGAGAAGAAACAAGATGAGGACAGTAACCTCCTGCTAAAGGACTTCACCAAAATATTCAAGGAACTAAATTTCCTTTTCCCTAGCGGCGTTCCAGCTTCAGTGGCCGCTGCATATTATTGTGTTTGCGAGGCTGCCCATCTTGCCGTAGATGCCAAGAATAGTCAATGCACCAAGTTCGGGCCGTATACATGCACCGGCACTCCGCGGTCCGACTTGAAAATAATATTGGAGGCACTAGATACCGCAGACAAAGGCAGTTCCGACTGCCACTCGCCGCAGATCAGCATCGATGGGGCGATCCAGCCGCAACCCTAGAGATGGTGGCGGCGCGTTGACTCGAACCACGGTCTCATATACGTCGCGGGGGTGTGGGTTTGGATAACTCAAACAAGTCGAAACCTGAAGAAAAGAGCATCACCTCCATATTGCTATTTCGGTTGGACTTCCAGCATGGAAAAGCCACCGAATCTACTCTCACCGAATCGGAAACCTGCCGGCAGAGAACGCGCTTATCAGTCGCCTCGGAATATGCCAGCCAATTTCAGGCTCGCTGACGGATGAAATGTCCGCAACACACCGATGAGATGCTCCTTGCTGATATGCGTGTACCGTTGCGTAGCAGCAATAGAGGCGTCTCCGAGGAAATCCTGCACGATGCGGACGTTGGCTCCATTTCGCGGAAGCATGGTTGCAACCATGTGCCTCAGCATATGGGGCGTCCCTCACAGCAAGCAATAGAGATTGCCGATCACGTTTGCCTCGGAGGCTGCCTGCAGACAAGGCCTTGGCTGAGCAGATGGATGAGCTACTGGGCCAACTTCGTGCGCTTGGGTGATCCCAACGGTCCCGGATTGCCGCGCTGGCGGTGTACGAGGAGCAAGAGCCTCACGTCCTTAGTCGTGTTTGCGGTTCGATTTTTGATCGGGTACGCCGTATTTTGTCTGTTGTGGGGGATGGCAAGCACGGACTGCAAAAATTGCTAACGTGACCGGATCTATGGCGGAAGAGATATTCAGGCTGGCAAGCCTTCTCGTGCTGTTAATCGGGCCGGAGGTTTCTATCGACCCAGCAGCAGAAGTGCATGTAGAACGCATCTTGTATGTTCCGACTTTTCTGCCAATGCGCCCTGGCGAACCAAGTGGCTGGGAATCGATTTCAAACCAAATCTCACAACTTCTCCGCAGCAAAAGAATTCGGCCAGATGAAGTTGTTGAGCGACAGCGAAATGCTGGGTGAAAGCGATCGAACGTGATGCCACCAACCGAAGGGCAGAAACAGCGCATCGCCCGCTTCCAGCTCGATAGTGGATACAGTAACTCTCTCGAACAATGGGAAGCGGTTGAAATCAGGCTTGTCAGGATCCACTTCGCTATATCCGCGCTTACGGCAATAAAGCCGGTCAGTCGCCAGCGGCGAAATAAGCTTGACCCTTTTACGCCCATAGAGCTGCGCGAGAAGCACGTTCTTTTGATCGTAGTGCAGCGGGGTTAAGGTATTTGCCGGCCCCATCCATAAGCCGAAAACCGCCTGATCGTCGCCTGCGTCGAAGAAGGCAGAATCGAACCGCAAATCTTGCGAGAGAGCGGCCAACTCAGACTGCGGAAGCGGTCGATACTGGGCGACAAGATAGGGTTCACCAGCCTCCGGCTGACGCTGCATTACATCGACAAAGTCGCGAATGCGCATGCTTCGGCGGTGGCCATCGCGATACACATCGAGTTCAACGTCTCCGAACTGTTCGGCAAAATACCCCGGCGACCATTTTTTAATTGCTGGCCAATTCCGCACGAAACCCTCCAACAATATGGGCTCGTTGGCCGCGTAATACCGCGAAAGAAAGGTTTCCGGGGAAATGTCAGTAGCGCGGTCGATGGCGCCAGCATTTGGTTTGAGAGCCCTCAGATCTGCAATCGCCGAGATGACGGCGGCCTGTTGCTCATACAGACGTAACGTCTCCGCCCCTGGAGGCGCAACTCGATTTGGTTTGGGCGATCCCCGGTTCATGAGAGAACTTCGATATTCACCGGCGGGCTGGTGTGTCGTGGCACCAGTCGACTCCAACTGCATGGTTGTTCGTGGCTGATGAACGGAATCGTCGCCGGTGTGGCCGTCGTCTCCTTCCTCGGGTGAGTTATACTTGACGATCGCTGCCTTGAGCCTCCGAAAGTGTTGAGAATTGTAGTAGGTTGGTCGAGGCCGTGCAAGGCAAACACGTCAGCAGCAGTATCACAATTACAACATGGGCCGATGGCATTGGCAGCACGCAGCAACGCTTCGTAGCGTTGCGTGCATTCCCCTGAGACGGTTGCGGAAAAAGTACCATAGACTCTCCGGCTCGTTAAAAGACGATTATGGATGTCACCACCGTGTCAGAAAACCGGCTACAGCTTCCAACACGTTCTATCGGATGTATCCAAACGCGGGAAAGCTTCGACAAATTGTCGGAGCCGTCGTCACTTGTCAAAGCGCCACTCGATAAAGATCGACAGCCCGCGTGCTCGCTCTCCATCTTCTTTGGCTCGACAGGCGTACTGTGCACTTTGGTACTGTTCTTGGCACCAAAAAGGAAATTTCGGGTTATGGCGCTCGCTTTTCAAAATTTTTTCATTCCGCCGAGTTGTGGACGGGCTACTGCCAAGAGGAGGTTCTTCGGTGAAGGCGAGTTTACTTTTTCGTTCAGCGTGCGGGAACTCGCTTAAGCCTTCGACAAGACGGTTTACTATAGCTTCCGGATCGGACATAACATGTGCTAACGACATTCAGCAGGTTTTGCTTAACAGATGCTCGGCGCAAGGCTTTTCAACGGCGGAGTGACTGCCAACACCGGTTTGACGCCAATAACACTAAATAATACAGATAGAACTAAATAATACTAGATAGAGAGGGATGGTTTGGTTTCCGTCCCCTGAGGTACACTGGCATACCATACCGAGGCTGGAGGGCCTGGGCCTGTCATCTCCCAGGACCATCCGGGACCGAGCCGAGTCGTTGTTGTTGGAAGTTGACGACGCCATAAATAAGTTCTTGCCCGCGCGAGGTTGCTGCGTATGATCAGTGGTGCTAGCCAGTCGACTATAAATGCATCTCAGGCGTGTGCTTATTACGCCACGGGCGAGGTGCGCTGGCGGGTGGTCGATGGCAGAGCGGTGCTGCTCGATCTCCTGAGTGGTGAATATGTCGTATTCGATCAAATAGCAACTTCGATGTGGAAGCTTCTGCTAACCGTACCGACTGAGCAGAGGGTTGCCGTCTTACAAGAACAATTCGATGCGCCAACTGCTTTGCTGAAGAAGGATATATCCGCCTTTACCAAGACCTGCCTCGAGCGTGGATTTATTCAAATCGAGCCGCTTCGACCTATTGAACATGTTTATAACCGTCCTATTCGAAAGTCGGTTCTCGCTCTGCGGGCTTGGTGGGCTCTTGGTGCCACCGCGTGCACACTGCGTGTGCGAGGGTTCCCCGCGACGTACAAGAATTATTCTCGGATGCCTAAACCTGCTTGCGACCGTGAACTCCCGGTCGATCTTCTAGTTCGTGCGCAACAGGCGTTCTCCAAAGCGGAAAATTTCTTTGTGATGAAAACCGCGCCGAAGGACTGCCTGCCAAGGTCTCTGGCGCTTTATCGGTTCCTGATCTTGATCGGCATTCCCGTGGAACATTGTATCGGGGTGTTGCGATACCCGTTTGGAGCGCATGCCTGGGTTGAATTTCAAGGCAAAGCCCTTTTCGATCAGCAGGATTATGTTCGGTCCTACGCAGTTCTGGCTCGTATGTGATTATGAGGCGATTCCTCGGCTATTGTTCCAGCGCTCATCCTTTGCGGTTCAGTAGTTTGCCTAACGCTCACAAGGTCGCGTCTTTGCAAATCCTCCACAGCGGCTACATTGCCAACCGAACTGACATGGTTGCGCGATTCGCGGATGTGGGAAGCAAAGTGGCGGGAGACGACGATGCCGGGATCTTCGCCCGCGCCTATGAACATTGGGGAAACGATCTGTCCCGCCACGTGCTCGGTGAGTATGCTCTTGCCGTTCACGATCTCGCGGACCGAAGTCTCGCTCTTTTCCATGACGAACTAGGGCTGGTTCCGTTGTTTTATTCGGCGACGCCCGGGGGCATCACCTTCTCGTCTCGCCTAGATGACCTCGTGCTCGAAGTAGGAACTGGGGAACTCGATGAGGAGTTCATCGCCGACTACTTTGCCCGGGGGGAGCACTTCGGCGATCGAACCCCTTATAGGGACATTCAACGGCTGCTCCCCGGCGAAAGCATCAGATATCGAACGGGAATGGTTCAGAAACATAATGCGTGGACGCTCGCGGAAATCGCTCGCCTCAGATACAGCAACCCACAAGATTACGCCGAACACCTGCGCCAGTTAGTCGGCGAAGCGGTCACCGCCGCTCTGCCCTCAATCGGACAGAAGACCTGGTGCGAACTTTCAGGTGGACTCGATTCCTCCAATGTTCTTTGTGTCGCGAATCAGCGTCGTGCCGGAATCGAGGCAGTGTCATTTATATATCCGCAGTCCTACTCGATGGACGAGCAGGAATGGATCAAGGTGGTTCTGCGGGAGGTTCCAGTCGCCTGGCATTCCGTAGACGTAGATTCGGCCAGGCCATTCACCTTATTGCCAGATGACTTTCAGGCCCAACCAAACGATTGGATCGTGCGTGCGGCGAAGAAGCAAGCTTATCTCAAGCTACTAACCGACAACGGGGTCAAGATTGTTCTTAGCGGCGAAGGAGGAGACTCGGTCTTCTTGGGAGACCTGCAGGAACCTTTCTTCTTAGCGGATTTGCTCCTGCGGGGCCAGTGGGGTCAACTCTGGAAGGAAATTCCGCCCTGGGCAAACGCCGTTCGTGGTGAAAGATCTTGGACCTTCGGATTTTTAACCTATGCTCTGCGCCCCGCTATCCGGCATCTGCGTTCCCAGACACTCGAGTACCGACGGATCCCGATCCCCTGGGCGGCCGAGTCATTTCGGAGACGAAAAAAACTAGATCAGCGTGGATTCAAGTGGTGGTTACCGGCGGCCTCCTTCGTGGGTGATGCCTATATGCAGCAGCGGATCATGCGTTCCGCCAGCATCATCAACACCCTCTATTACGACCTGCATGGGGATGTTGAGTTTCGCCATCCACTCATGTATCGGCCATTAGTCGAATTCATGACTGCGATTCCGTGGTCGGCTAAGGTCACTCCTGATCTGGATCGTGCCTTGCAGCGCCAGGCTTTTCGCGGCGTTGTTCCGCTGAAGACTCTGCAACGGCCGGATAAAGGCGGGGGCGACCAGGCAACCATTGACGGATTGGAAAACAGCCGTAAGTGGCATGCCGCACTTACGGAACAGCCGCGAATCGTAAGCCGAGGGTATGCCGATCTCGGGAAATGGAGAGCTGCCTTACAGCAAGCGCGTTTTGGCAAAAGCATCGGGCTTAAGTACTTTCAGGCCTCGGCCGATCTCGAAATATGGCTACAGCGGCTCGAAGGCGAAGCTTCCGAGGGCAAACACGTCTTAGAGCAACGGCCCGACCACATAACTCCGAATGCTGAGCGCCAGGAAGTGACTTGAAGGTGGCCCTTTAAGGGCGGCCTTTGAAAGTATCCCGATTTTGAAGTTCATGTTGACACAGCCACAGCCAGGTGTTGTATGCTGTGCGGGTGGTTAGCTCTGAGGATGAACATGAAGCTTAACGCCAAAAGGATTCTGTGTAAGGATCAGCCCTATCACTCGCCAACCATGATGAACCTAGGTGACGTTGCGGACGTAACCGCCGGACCAGCCGGTGCCGTGGCCGAGGAGTACGGAATCAACAGTTCCCAAACCTGTGCAGCGGCTCGGGTTGAGGAGTAGGGCCTTGCGTTGAAGAGCGCCTCGTAAGGTTTGTAGTTTTTCCAAACTTTTTCTGGAGGAAGATAACATGAAGCCCACCGCCAAAGATGTTCTATCGCAGGATCGGTCCTATCACACTCCAACCATGGGAATCGTAGGTGACGTTGCCGAACTTACCGAGGGACCTACCGCCACCGTGGCGGAAGACTACGGACAAAAGAGCGCCAGAAGTTCCGCGCCCGCTCGAGTTGACGAGTAACTGTCCGGCCCAGGATTCCATCTCGTGCCGCAGCGATGAGCGTGTCGGCAGGGGCGGTGGTTTGCCTTCTTGCCGATTGGTTCCGGATACGCGCGACAGACCTATACGTGTGCGAGGCGATTCGCGATGAACGCGAGGTGCATGGGCGTGATCTCGCTGTCCAGCGACCTCTTGGCCCGGGAGATTCCGATCATGGAGTCTCTCCGGCTCTCCTCGTGCGACGATGCTGTGGGGCCGTGGATTCATCGGTCTCTCTGGGCCGGTGATCACCCGAAAGCCGAACCAATCAAGGACGAGGTGCGCGAGCAATTTCCTTATCTCGACCAAGTCACTTCCGACAACTTTCGCACCGAGCAGATACTCTCGGTGCGAATTTTTTGTGCGTCCCGAGGCGGTTACATCCGGCCTCATCGCGATTGGACGGGATCGGAACGTGCCTTCACCCGCCTGCACATACCATTGCAGACGAATGGCGAGGCGTTAAACTCCGAGGACGATTCGGTTTACCACATGGGAGTAGGCGAGGTCTGGTACCTCGACGGTAGCCGTCCGCACTGTGGAGGGTGTTTCCACGAATCCCCGAGGATTCACCTGATTCTCGATTTTGCTCCAGATATTCCTCTGACAGAACTCTTCCGCGACAGCGCCTGTATTTCTGCCGCCCCTCAGCCCACGACAGTTAACCGTGATCCGCTAACATCCCGGCAGCTTGAGGCCATTCACGGGCTCGCTGGCATCGTCACGGAGAAAAACCTTTCGCCCACCCTCAACTTGCTCAGCCTGGTGCATTTCGATCGACAGGTAACCTCCGCTTCAGCGTACGACTGGTTGATCACAATTGCCGGGCAGTCTCCGGACCCGGCGCTGCTCTCTCGCGCGAAGCAATTGAAGAGCGCGTACCTCGGACCCGGTTGGTCGTGACTATGAACGATGGTGGCGTTATTTGCACTTCCGGGACGCAACTTGTAGGCCGTCTGTCCATTGACCCACAGCGGCTGGCGCCCGAA
Source organism: Acidobacteriaceae bacterium (assembly GCA_003140075.1). Lineage (GTDB taxonomy): Bacteria > Acidobacteriota > Terriglobia > Terriglobales > Acidobacteriaceae > Sulfotelmatobacter. The sequence continues at coordinate 27,250 of PLIO01000031.1, forward strand.
ATCAAAGCTACCGAATCCTTTCCCATGGACCCCTCTGTCGGCTACGGGGTGGGCAGTTGGTGCAAATGCCTGGTGTGGGCCAGCAAAATGGGGCCGCTTGATACCGCAAAGTCCGGGCTGGCAGCCAGTTTGCCCATGCTCATGGCCGCCATCCACGAGACGTTCCGGGTGGAGGCCATCAACCACCTGCAGATCTTCTCGATCAAGGGCAGGGGCTTCATTTTGCCCCATCGCGATTGGGTTCCTGCGCGCCCACTCCATACACGTCTGCATATCCCGCTTCAAACCAATGAGCAATGCCTGCACGCGGAGGAAGCCTCCGTCTTCCACATGTCCGAAGGTGAGGCGTGGGTTGTCGATGCCAGCCTCACGCACAGTGCGGCCAACTTCTCGGAGGCAAACAGGATCCATGTCGTCGTCGACTTCGACCCCGAAGTGCCTGTGCACGAGCTGTTTCGCGTCCCTGGCAATTGCGAATCGGCGCCTTTTGAGAGTATCGATCGGCCAAAGCCCACATCCGATAGCCTTGATGCGATCTATGGATTGGCCGAGATCGCCTCTGCCAGGAATTTTCAGCGGATCGCCGATATGCTCGCAACCGTTCACTACGACCGGCAGGTGAATTGCGCCGCCATGTACGATTGGCTCTCCGAGATTGCCCACCGCTCCGGTGAGGCAAAACTGGTGGACCTGGCTGCAGTTTTGCAGCGCCGCTATCTTGGTCCCTTTGATTTCTGAGAGTAGTTTGGCGGATCTCCGAATTCCAAGTCTGTGGGATTGGTTTTGTAACCGCTGTTAAGCTCCATTTCGCGCTGATGAATACTCCGACATTGCGGGCCGCTTGTGGTTGCTGCTGCCGCTGGCTTTTGCCCGTCTGGGAAACTCCGCTAAAGCCGAAGAGCACAAAACATGTTGCATACTCCTTGCCGGTCATCTCCACATCAGGATCAACTGCGGTAATGCGATAGATGAGCCGCTCAACAGGAGCCAATGGCCCTCAATGTCTTGTTTGCTGCGCGAGCGGCCCTACAAGCAAAGTAGATACTTACACACCAAGGAGCGATCACGCCGATCAAAACGATCCACATCGACAGCGGCCTTGGTACTGCGAAGTGATCGCGCAAATACAGACCAAGCCCATTAAACGCCCCATAGAAAATGCCAAGCGTAAACAACGGGGACGATGGATGCCACAGCAGCCTGCTTAGGTGGGGTTGGATGTTCTTGGACGGGTTGCGGAGGGCGACTGCCCCTGTAAACAAGAATGTAGACGCTTGCTAGAAAGGCCAAGAATATAATCGTCAAAACATGCTCTCAAAATTGTTCATCGTGTCGGGCCTTGGCGTAGGGCCATAGTATGACACGTTGATGACTGGCGCGAACATCCTTTATCATTCAGAGTTTTCATTTGCTAGGTTTTCGGTAGTCTCAATTGTCGCACTCGGACATTTCCGTCAAGCGGTTCCGCAGAGA